>DHJO01000106.1:11479-12534 GCA_002404375.1 Gemmatimonadales bacterium UBA4718
CACCGGAAGTGATCGACGAGCGACACGCGCCGTCCGCTCGCGGGGAAAACCATCGTCCCCCGATTCGTGATCATCTCCAGCTTGAGCGAGGTTGGCTTGGCCAACAGCTCGAGGCGCGCCGCCAGTTTCGCCGGATCGAGATCCGACTCAATGTAGACGTCGAGTCCGATCAAGCGCCGGCTCTTCGCCGTCACGACGTTAACGCCGAGCTTCGACGGAGGAAGCTCCACTTTCTTGTAGTCGCGCGGAGGACTGACCCTCGACCGTTTTCCAAGGTTCGAGATTACGGCATTGGTGAACTCACTGGTGGAGGCAGGATTCTGCACTCCGATCATGTCACTGGTTCGCATTCCGCTTTCCAGAGTCACGAGCACAGCTTGCTCGACATCGTTCGCCGCTTTCCCTTCGCCGATGTGACGGAGCATCATCGCCGAGCTCAGAATGAGCGCCGTAGGATTTGCCTTGTTCTTTCCCGCGATGTCCGGCGCCGATCCGTGCACGGCTTCGAAGATCGAGACGTCGTTGCCGATATTTGCCGACGGAGCGAAGCCGAGGCCGCCGGTCAAGCCCGAGGTCAGATCACTGAGAATGTCGCCGTTCATGTTGGTCGTGACGATGACATCGAACTGCTCAGGCCGCATCGCGAGCTGGTGCGCACAATTGTCGATGAGAATGTGCTTTGCCACGATCGACGGGTACTGCGGCGCGAACTCCTCGAATGTGTGCTGGAGGAGTCCCTCGGTGAGCTTCATGATGTTCGACTTCGTGGCGCAGTGAACGGCCTTCCGCTCCTCCGCGATCGCGAACGCGAACGCAAGCTTGACGATCTTCTCACAACCTTCGCGCGAGATCAGCTTGAGGCCCTCTGCCACGCCGGGAGTCTGCATGTACTCGATCCCGGCATACAGGTCTTCGATGTTCTCGCGGACGATGACGATGTCAAGATTGCGACCCGTGAAGGCGGTCTGCACTCCGGGCAGCTCGCGAACGGGACGTATGTTGCCGTACGTCTCGAACAGGGTGCGAAGCGTGACGTTCGCGCTCCTGTTGCCGTA
>DHJO01000101.1:0-5915 GCA_002404375.1 Gemmatimonadales bacterium UBA4718
TCCGTGGCCGGCCCGAAGAACGGGATCGTCCTCGTGAAGAAGCAGGGTTAATCATGGCTGAAACGACGAATCAGACCTTCAAGGCAGCCGCGTTCACCGCTGGTGGGACCGAACGCGAGCGCGTCGATCTGCCGGCTGATCTTTTCGACGGCACCGTCAACATGCCGGTGATGCACCAGGCCGTGAAGGCGTATCTGGGTAACCAGCGTCTCGGGCTCGCGTATACCAAGACGCGCGGCCTTGTCACCGGTGGCAACCAGAAGCCGTGGAAGCAGAAGGGAACCGGACGCGCCCGCCAAGGATCGCGCCGCGCCCCGCATTTCGTGGGTGGCGGTACGGTCTTTGGTCCGACGGGTCGGAAATACAACCAGACGGTTCCACGCCAGATCCGTGTGCTTGCCCGCAAGAGCGCTTTCAACGCGCGTGCTCGCGAGGATGCGCTCATCGTGATCGACAACTTCAACTACGAGAAGCCGAGCACGAAGCAGATGATCTCGCTGCTTGGCGCGCTCGGTGTGACTGACAGGAAGGTCCTGATCCTAACCGACGGCATGAAGCAGAACGTGTTTCTGAGCGCCCGCAACCTGCAGCGGACACACGTGATGCCATACGCTGATGTGTCGACGTATCACATTCTCTGGTCCGATGTCGTCCTGATCGAGTCCAACGCGCTTGGCTACGAGCTCAGCGCTGTCGAAGAGAAGCCGCGCGCAGCCCGTCCGAAGTCCGAGACCAAGTCTCGCGGCGCGGAGAAGGCCGAGCGAAAGACGGCGAGAACAGAGGCGAAGAGCGCCAGCGCTCACAAGGCGGCGAGAAAGGGTGCGAAGGCAGCAGGCAGATCTGCCAAGCCCAAGGCCGCGGCCAAGACTGCGAAGAAAACAACCCGTACGGCACATGCCGCCCAGAAGTCAGCTGCTAAGAAGAAGGGGAAGTAGAGCATGCCAACGATAACTCGCACCATCATCACACCGATCGTCACCGAGCAGACCTCGTCGGCGTATCAGGACCGTGGTGAATACACGTTCCGCGTGCACCCGGAAGCGACGAAGACCCAGATCAGGAAAGCGATCGAGGAGCTCTTCAACGTGACGGTCACGGGCGTCTGGACCTCCAACCATCGCGGCAAGGACCGTCGCGTAGGTCAGGTCGTCGGACGCCGTCCACACTGGAAGAAAGCTATAGTNNGTCACGCTCGCCCCAGGCGACTCTATCGACATCTTCGAGGCATAAGTAAATGGCCATTCGTCAATTCAAGCCTGTAACCCCGAGCTCGCGCTCCCGCTCTGTCCCCGATTTCTCGGAGATCACGCGGACCCACGGCGAGAAGTCGCTGATGGAGCCGCTCGTGAAGAGCGGCGGTCGCGACAATCACGGCCACATCGCCATGCGTCGCATCGGCGGTGGTCACAAGCGCATGTACCGCATCATCGACTTCAAGCGCAACAAGTTCAACGTGTCGGCGACGGTGCGTGAGATCGAGTACGATCCGAATCGCACGGCGCGTATCGCGCTGGTCGAGTACGAAGACGGCGAGAAGCGCTACATCCTGCACCCGAAGGGACTATCCGTCGGGGACAAGATCGTCTCCGGCCCTGGCTCGGACAGTCGCGTCGGAAATGCGCTGCCGCTGATGGAGATTCCGCTCGGCACCGACGTGCACAACGTCGAGCTCAAGCCGGGTGCCGGCGGCAAAATGGCGCGCTCGGCTGGAACGAAGCTCGAGGTCGTCGCGAAGGAAGGCGAGTACGTGACGCTTCGCATGGCATCAAGCGAGATGCGTCTTGTGCACGGCAAGTGCCTGGCGACGGTCGGCACGGTCGGCAACGCCGAGCACGAGCTGCTGTCGCACGGAAAAGCCGGCAAGAGCCGCTGGCTCGGCGTGCGTCCCAAGGTTCGCGGTGAAGTCATGAACCCGGTCGATCATCCGCACGGTGGTCGCACGCGCGGGGGCCGGAACGTCGTGGACAAGTGGGGCAACAAGGAAGGCGTGAAGACGCGCAACAAGAAGAAGCCATCGCAGCGGCTGATAGTTCGCGGTCGCAAACGCGGCAAAGCTACCCAGTAACAGCGTAATTCCGAGAATCAACTATGGCGAGAAGCGTAAAAAAAGGTCCCTACGTCCAAGACGCGTTGATGACGAAAGTCTCGGGCATGAACGGCAAGAACGAGAAGAGGGTGATCAAGACGTGGGCGCGGTCGAGCACGATCGTCCCCGACTTCGTCGGTCACACGTTTGCCGTTCACAACGGCAACAAGTTCATTCCTGTCTACGTGACTGAGAACATGGTCGGCCACAAGCTCGGTGAGTTTGCGCCAACCCGTCTCTTCCGCGGCCACACCGGCGCGGCCAAGCCGACTGACAAGAAGGCAGGCGGAGTCGCGACAACTGGCGGCGAAGCGTCTTCTGGGAAGACTCCGGCGAGAGGGCAGGCGGCGGTCAAATGAGCCAGAGAAGCCAGATTCGGAAAGAGCGACACGCCGCTGAGAGAAAGGGAGTGTCCAGCGCCATTCAGCGCACCACGCGCCAGTCGCCGTACAAGATGCGTCTCGTCATCGATCAGATCCGCGGCAAGGATGTGAACGAAGCCCTGGGGCTGCTGCGTTTTTCCAAGAAGCACGCGGCGAAGCAGATCGAGAAGGTCCTCAACTCCGCGGTGGCAAATGCCGAGTTCAAGTCGAGAGAGGGGAGCGAGTCGATCGACGTGGACACGCTCTACATCAGCCACGCCATCGTGAACGAAGGGCCGGCGCTCCGCCGCTTCATGCCGGCTGCGCAGGGTCGCGCCACTCCAATCAGAAAGAGAACCAGTCACGTCGAGATCGTTCTCGACGCACGCGAAGAGAAGCTCCGCGCTTCGCGCTCCGCACGCAGTGCTGAGCGTTCGACGGCACAGGCTTCGAGTTCCTCAAGGAGCAAACGTTAATGGGTCAGAAAACACATCCGATCGGCTTCCGCCTCGGCATCTCCAAGACGTGGAGATCGCAGTGGTACGCGAACCGCGACTTTCCAGCGCTTCTGCGCGAGGACGAGCTGCTGCGCAAGTATCTGAAGGCGCGCCTCGGTCACGCCGCGATCGCCGACATCCGCATCGAGCGGAAGCCGGGCAAGGTCGTCGTCACGATCCACACCGGCCGTCCGGGCGTGGTCATCGGCAAGAAGGGAGCGGAAGTAGATCAGCTGCGTGACGAGCTATCGAGACTCTCCGGCAAGGAAGTCGGGATCAACGTCGAAGAGATCAAGCGTCCTGAGCTCGATGCCCAGCTCGTCGCCGACAACATCGCGAACCAGCTGGCTCAGCGCATCTCGTTCCGCCGCGCCATGAAGCGCGCGGTGCAGAGCGCGATGCGCATGGGAGCNNACGCTGCGCGCCGACATCGACTACGCGACGTCGACCGCGAAGACCACCTTCGGCACCATCGGTGTGAAGGTCTGGATCTTCAAGGGCGAGATCGTGGAAGATCGCCGCGGCAAGACCTACTCGACTGGCGTCTGAGGATATAAAGAATGCTCAGTCCCAAGCGCGTAAAGTTCAGAAAGCGATTCAAGGGCCGGACGAAGGGGCTTGCCACTCGTGGCAGCGAAGTCTCCTTCGGTCACTACGGTCTCAAGGCTCTGGAGCCCGGCTGGGTTTCCAACCGACAGATCGAGGCGGCCCGTGTCGCGCTAACGCGTCACATCAAGCGCGGCGGCAAAGTGTGGATCCGGATTTTCCCCGACAAGCCGATCACGAAGAAGCCAGCCGAGACCCGCATGGGCAAGGGAAAGGGGTCTCCGGAGGGATGGGTGGCGGTGGTGAAGCCGGGCAGAGTGATGTTCGAGCTCGAGGGCGTGACGCTGGATATCGCCAAGAAGGCAATGGCGCTGGCGGCCGCGAAGATTGGAGTGAAGTCGAAGTTCGTGACACGTGATGAGGCGCACACAGATGCTAGCTAAGGACATTCGCGAGATGAGCGAGGGGGACATCAATGCCCGAATCGTTGAGCTGGAGAGAGAGCGGTTCAATCTGCGTCTCGCATCCGGCACGCGCACCCTCGACGATCCGCTTCGGTTGCGGGTGATTCGGAGGGACGTCGCGCGGCTCAACACTGTGTTGCGCGAAAAGATTATTGGTATCGCCGAGGCGAAGGAGACTGGTCCGAAGCGAGTGCAGGCGAGACGTGTGACGGGGAGACTCGGCCGCAAAGCTGCCACCGCGACTAACCGTGCGAAAAGGAGTAAGAGGGCTTAATGGCTGAATTGGCGAAGAGGGGAGAAGCAAGCACCGCGATCGAGCGTACCTCGCGAAAGACGCGAATAGGCCTGGTCGTGAGCGACAAGATGATGAAGACCGTAGTGGTCTCGATCGAGCGCAGAGTGGAGCACCCGGTGTACGGCAAGATGGTCCGCCGCACCAAGAAGCTCAAAGCGCACGACGAGCAGAACGAGGCCAAGACGGGCGACACCGTCCGCATCATGGAGACCCGGCCCTTGTCGAAGGACAAGCGGTGGCGCGTGGTCGAGATCATCGAACGTGCACGTTAACGGAGACGGACAGTGATTCAGCAGGAATCTGTGGTCAAGGTAGCGGACAACTCGGGCGCGAAGACGGCGCTTGTGATCCGCGTGCTCGGTGGAACCCGCCGACGCTACGCCACGCTCGGCGATGTCGTCATCGTCGCCGTGAAGAACGCGCTTCCGAACGGCACGGTCAAGAAGTCGGACGTGGCGCGCGCCGTGGTGGTGCGCACCGCGAAGGAGACTCGCCGCAAGGATGGCTCCTACATCCGCTTCGATGAGAACGCAGTAGTGATCATCAATGAACAGGGTGAGCCCCGTGCGACCCGTATCTTCGGACCCGTGGCGCGCGAGCTCCGCGAGAAGAAGTACATGAAGATCGTGTCCCTGGCTCCAGAGGTTTTGTAAAGTGAGAGTCCTGACATACAGAAAGACCGCGAAAAAGCGGCTACACGCCAGGCACGCCGAGAACTCCAAGCGGATGAAGGTGCACGTGTCGAAGGGCGACACGGTGCGAGTGATGCGCGGGGAGGACAAAGGCAAGGAAGGCAAAGTGATCCGCGTCTTTCTCAAGACGGGTCGCGTGCTGATCGAAGGGGTGAACCTGGTGAAGATGCACCGCAAGGCGCGGACGGCTGAGGAGCAATCGGGAATCAGAGAGGCGCCGGCACCGGTGCACTCATCGAACGTGATGCTGCTCGACCCCAAGTCCGGCCGGCCGACGCGGACCAAGTCGCGCATCGACGAAGACGGAACCAAAGAGCGCGTCAGCGCCAAGAACGGGGAGCCGATTCCCCGTGTGCACTGAGCGAGGAACCAGATAAATGGCAACGAAAGAGAAAAAGCAGCCGAAAAAGCGTGAGGTAAAGGAGCAGGTACAGGTCGAGCACACTGGGAAGGACTTGCCGGTTCCTCCACCGCGCCTTCGGGTCTACTTCGAGAAAACGGTGAAGGACCGGCTTATGTCGCAGTTCGGCTTCACCAACGTTCACCAGATCCCGACGCTCGAGAAGATCGTGATCAACTGCGGCGTGGGCGAGGCGATCAAGAACGCAAAGATTCTCGACACCGTCGTCAACGAGCTGGCCATCATCACCGGACAGCGTCCGGTGAAGAAGAAAGCGAAGAAGTCGATCGCCAACTTCGGGCTGAGGCAGGGTCAGGAGATCGGCGCCGCAGTTACGTTGCGCGGCGCCCGGATGTGGGAGTTCCTCGATCGCTTCGTCACCGTCGCGATTCCGCGAATTCGTGACTTCCGCGGCGTCAACACGCGGTCGTTCGATGGGCGCGGGAACTACACGCTCGGAGTCAAGGAGCAGATGATCTTTCCGGAGATCAACTACGACATGGTCGAGCAGATCCACGGGATGGACATCACCTTCGTCACCACCACGAACAAGGATGACCAGGCGTTCGCGCT
>DHJO01000101.1:6026-9063 GCA_002404375.1 Gemmatimonadales bacterium UBA4718
AAGGCCATGGTGGAGAAGAGCAAGCGGAAGCCGAAGTTTGCGGTGAGACAGCATAATCGCTGCGGGCGCTGCGGAAGATCGCGCGCTTTCCTGAGGAAGTTCGGACTCTGCAGAATCTGTTTCAGGGAGCAGGCGCTCTCGGGCTACATCCCGGGCGTCCGCAAGGCGAGCTGGTAACCANNAGGAGAACAACTTCATTCAGGATTACAAAACGCTCGACACCGAAAACGGCAGGCAGTTGCTGCGCGTGGTTCTGAAATACGCGCAGGGCGGGCAGCCGGTGATTCGCGAGATGCGCCGCGTGTCCACCCCCGGACTTCGCAAGTACGTCGCTGTCGCGGAGATCCCGCGCGTTCGCAACGGGCTCGGCATGGCGATTCTCAGCACATCGCAGGGTGTGATGTCGGATCGGCAGGCGCGGCAGGCGCGCACCGGCGGCGAGCTCCTGGCGCTGGTCTGGTAAGGAGATATAGAGAGATGTCACGAATTGGAAAGCACCCGGTACCGCTCCCCAAGGGCGTCACCGCGACGGTCGAAGGAAACAAGGTTCACGTGAAAGGCCCGAAGGGCGAGCTCGATCGCGTGCTGCATGCGGCTATGAAGGTGACGCTCAAGGACAATCAGATCCTCGTGGAGCGTCCGTCGGATGAGGACCTTCACAAGGCGCTTCATGGTCTGTCCCGCACTCTGGTCGCCAACATGGTCGAAGGCGTGACGAAGGGGTTCAAGAAGGAGCTCGAGCTCGTCGGCGTAGGCTACAAGGCAGAGCAGCGTCCATACGGGTTGCAGCTGGCGGTCGGCTTCTCGCATCCGGTCAAGTACGAAGCCCCCAAGGGAATCAAGCTAAGTGCGCCGCAGCCGACGTCGATCATAATCGAGGGCGCGAACAAAGAAATCGTCGGTCAGGTTGCAGCGGAGCTGCGCAGCATCAGGCCCCCTGAGCCATACAAGGGCAAGGGAATCAAGTACGTTGGAGAACAGATCCGCCGCAAAGCTGGAAAGGCGGGAAAGGTGGGAGCTAAGTAATGCCGAAGATGGCCAGACCAAGGTCGCGCGATCAGCTGCGTACGCGCCGTCACTTCAGACTCAGAAAGAAAGTGATTGGCAGCGCGGAGCGTCCACGCCTGGTCGTATATCGCTCGATCAAGCACATCTATGCGCAGCTCGTGGATGACACGGCACAGCGCACGATCATGACGGTGACAGACTCTGGACTCGAAGGAAAGCCGACTGAGAGATCGGTGGAAGTCGGGAAGCGGCTCGCCGCGAAGGCAAAAGATGCCGGCGTGAAGCGCGTCGTCTTTGACAGAGCTGGATACAAATATCACGGCCGCGTGAAAGGTGTGGCCGACGGAGCCCGCGAGGGCGGGTTGGAGTTTTAATAAATGGCAGAAAACGAGAATCCCGAAGCAGCTTCGCCGGCATCGGCATCTGAGCAACCGGCCCAGGAGCGTCCACGCAGTGGCGGCAGCGCGCGCAGTGGTGGCGGCGCCGGCGGACGTGGCGGTCGTGGCGGTGGCGGACGCGGTGGGCCTGGTGCCGGTCGCGGACGCGGCGCTCCCGGTGGGGGCGGACAGGGCGGTGGTGCACGCGGGGAAGGCGGAGGACGCGGCGGTCAGGGTGGTGGACGGCGTGAAGGCAAAGGCCGTGATCGCGACGGCGGACGCGGAGATGGCGGAAGCGAGCTCGTCGAGAACGTGATCGCGATCAACCGTGTCGCAAAGGTCGTGAAGGGCGGACGCCGCTTCTCCTTCAACGCTCTCGTCGCGGTGGGAGATGGACAGGGCCGGGTAGGCTTCGCGACTGGCAAGGCGAACGAAGTGTCCGAAGCGGTCCGCAAGGCCGTTGACGGCGCGCGCCGCAACATGGTGAGCATCCCTATGACGGGCGGCACGATTCCGCACGAAGTCGTCGGCTCGCACGGAGCAGGAAAGGTATTGATGAAGCCTGCAGCTCCCGGAGCTGGAGTGATCGCCGGCGGTGCTGTGCGCGCCATTATGGAATGCGCGGGAATCGCCGACATTCTGACGAAGAGCCTGGGCTCCACCAACCCGCACAACATGGTACTGGCGGCGTTGGACGGCCTGCAGCAGCTGACAACCGTAGAGCAGATCGCTCGCGAGCGAGGGATGGAAGTCTCGAGCATCGGTTACCGCTCGCGCGCCAAGTCGAAGGAGGCCGTAGCACATGCCTAGAACACACGTGTGGTGGAACACTCGCGGACCCAAGACGACGGCGAAGGAGACCATCACTGAAGGAAAGGTTCGGATCAAACAGGTGAGAAGCGGAATCGGCCACTCGTGGCGAATGAATCGCACGCTCGAGGCTCTTGGCCTCCGGCATCACCAGGCTGAAGTGATCAAGCAGGATTCTCCCGCGCTGCGCGGACAGATCAAACACGTGCGTCACCTCGTAGAAGTGACGCCGGTAGAGGAATAACGAATGGCAGACAAACCAACACGCCGGGAACGCCTCGGAGCGCCGGATCGTGCCGACAAAATCGGCCTCCACAATCTGGTTCCGGCGCCGGGATCGCACCGAAATCGTAAGAGACTCGGCCGCGGCCCGGGCTCGGGTACCGGCAAGACGTCGGGCAAGGGACACAAGGGAATCAAGGCCCGCAGCGGACACCACGGACCAGGTGGCGGCAAGCCCCAGTTCGAGGGCGGCCAGATGCCGCTGACTCGCCGCATCCCCAAGCGTGGGTTTACGAATATCTTTCGTACAGAGAATCAGATCGTCGGTTTCGAGGATCTCGCTCGCTTACCCAAGGGTGCGGAAGTGACGGAAGAAACGCTGGCCGAAGCGGGACTTATTCGAAAGGGTAAGGGTCCCGCGAAGCTTCTCGCGAACGGAGATGCCGCGAAGGGCGTCACGGTGCGCGGGATCAAGATGAGCGCTGGTGCTAAGCAGAAAATCGAAGCGGCCGGAGGCCGGGTAGAGAACTAATGGCGCAATCAGCCCCCGCGGCGGCAGTCAGCAACATCTACAACACGCCGGAGTTGCGGGACAAGATCATGTTCACGCTCCTGTGTCT
>DHJO01000101.1:9359-9699 GCA_002404375.1 Gemmatimonadales bacterium UBA4718
TTCTTCTCGATCGTCGAGCGGTTCTGGCCCGGTATCTTCGGAACGTTCAGCTTCATCAAGACACAGGCTGTCGGCCCGTTCTCGCTGGTCGTTCTCGGGATCGTCATGGTGGCGGTAGTCGCGGGGACGATCGCGATCACTATGGCCGCGCGAAGGGTGATGATCCAGATCCCCCAGCGCACTATGGCACGAGGCCGGCAAAGGGAAGCGGCAAAGAACTTCATTCCGCTCCGGGTCAACGCCGCCGGAGTGATGCCCATCATCTTCGCTTCTTCCGTGATCGTCGTCCCGGGCGCAATCGCGCAGTTCAGCGGCAACGAGAATGCGCGGATCATCTCCG
>DHJO01000144.1:0-9890 GCA_002404375.1 Gemmatimonadales bacterium UBA4718
CGGTGATGATGTTCATGTTGCCGGTGGCAGTGACGAAGATGTCCGCGGTCTTCACCACGTCTTCGAGCGTGGTCACCTGGTAGCCCTCCATCGCGGCCTGCAGCGCGCAGATCGGATCTATTTCGGTGATGACCACCCGCGCGCCCTGTCCCTTCAGTGCCTGGGCGCAGCCCTTACCGACATCGCCGTAGCCACAGATCACCGCGACCTTTCCGGCGAGCATCACATCGGATGCGCGGAGAATTCCGTCGGTTAGCGAGTGACGGCAGCCATACAGGTTGTCGAACTTCGACTTCGTAACCGAGTCGTTGACGTTGATTGCGGGGAAGAGCAGCGTCCCCGCTTCCATCATCTGATAGAGACGGTGCACTCCGGTAGTTGTCTCCTCTGAGACACCCCGCAGATCCTTCGACATGCGCGTCCATCGCTGGGGATCCTTCTCATACTCCCGCTTGAGAAGACTGAGGATGACGCCGTACTCCTCTGAGTCCTTGCCCGGATCAAAGGCGGGCACGCCCCCGGCCTTCTCGAACTCGACGCCCTTGTGCACCAGCAGCGTCGCGTCGCCTCCGTCATCCAGAAGAAGATTGGGGCCCGAGCCGTCTGGCCAGACGAGGGCCTGATCGGTGCACCACCAGTACTCCTCGAGCGTCTCGCCCTTCCAGGCGAACACAGGCGTGCCCTGTGGATCATCGATCGTTCCTTTCTTTCCAACCACCACCGCTGCGGCTGCGTGATCCTGTGTCGAGAAGATGTTGCACGACACCCAGCGCACATCCGCGCCCAGCTCGGTGAGAGTCTCAATGAGAACGGCGGTCTGCACGGTCATGTGCAGCGAGCCCATGATCTTCGCGCCGGCAAGCGGCCGCTTTGCCTTGTACTCAGACCGGAGCGCCATCAGGCCCGGCATCTCGTGTTCGGCGAGGCGTATCTCGTTGCGTCCGTATTCGGCGAGCTCGAGATCCTTGACCTTGCACGGCTCCCGTCCTGCCTCGATTGCCGCCGTGAATGCGTTCATCGGTTCTGCGATCGTGCCCACTTTGCGCTCCATTCGAAGGTCTGTGTTGATATCGTGTCAGGCGGTTTTCATGAGCGGCACCGCGTCCGCTTTCTTGCGAGGGGCGCTACGGCTCGCAGCCGCAGTGCTCCGTTTTGCTGTTGCCGCAAAGAGAACCGGTCCCTTTGCATCAGGGTCGGGTGGCAACGGGTTGTAGCGAAAGCCGTCGAATCCAGCCGATCGCACCCAGTCGCCAAGGGTCCCGCTGTCGAATCCCTGCCACAAATGTCCCATCGTCTGTCTCAGGTCCTGCCTGTCGTGCGGCATCATGTCGAGCACCAGAAGACGTCCGCCAGGCTTGAGAACGCGACCCGCTTCGGCGATTACGCGCACAGGATCGGCCACGTAGTGGAGTACAAGGAAGAGCAGTGCCACATCGACTTCTCCATCCGCGAGCGGAAGGGATTCCAGCCGGCCATTTCGGATGTCGACGTTCTCCAAGCCCTGTAAGCGCTTTCGTGCTGCGGACAGCATGGCGCTCGATTCGTCCACCGCGATCACCTGTGCCACAAATGGCGCGAGTGCCTGTGTGATCGCCCCAGTCCCGGAACCCAGGTCCGCGACTTTCCAGCTCTCATCGAGCAGCCCCAGCAGGGCGACGTCGGCGCGCCGCCCGAACAGCTCCAAGCGCATTCTGTCCCACTGGCCCGCGGACGTCGAGAAGAATTGCTGGGATCTCGTGCTTCGGTCCGCCAGCACCGATTGCGTGCGACGAGCGTCCTGCTCGGCGGCGGAGGAATGCATGACCTCGTCGCGGACGAGATGCCACAGGCGCCGGCTCGATGCGTCCAGCGAATCCGTCGCGATCTTGTAGTAGCGGCTGGTGCCTTCGGCTCGCGCCTCGAGCCAGCCTTCCCCGGCGAGCATCTTTAGATGCCTGCTGATGGTGGATTGCGGGAGTTGGAGAATCGACCGCAGCTCGTTCACCGTGAGCTCGTTTCGCTCGAGGGCGAGCAGGAGCCTGCTCCTCGTGGGATCCGCGAGGGCTGTCATCTGGCCGAAAAGGGCCGTCGGTGTCAAACGTTCCATCCGTTCATCCGGATTGAAGGTTATTACGAATCGGCGCAGAAGTCAAGTGTGTCCGTACCCGAATTCCCTCTCTATCTTCCGCTCATGATTCGAGCCCCTTTTCTTGGGCTTTTCGGCCTACTAATCCTGGGCTGCGCGCCCCAGTTATCGCCCGGACAGCAGGCCACTAGAGCCCAGACCGACAACGACTCGGAGTGGCCGTGGTACGGGCGGACGCCCTACGGCGATCGTCACTCGCCCCTCCGGCAGATCAACACGGGCAACGTCTCGCAACTCCAGGTCGCTTGGCGCTTTCACACTGGTGAGGGTGCGCCGGAGTTCAAGGCTGGGGCGCCCACCGCCCTCGAAGCAACTCCCCTCGTGTTTCATGGGGTCATGTATCTCAGCACGCCGCTTGGCAGAGTGTTCGCGCTGGACCCGACCACCGGTGCCGAGCGCTGGCGCTTCGATCCTCAAGTAGACCGGAAGATCAGCTTTGGTGATTTCGCCAATCGCGGCGTCGCGCTCTGGTCCGACAGCTCCGCGGCGCCGAACGCTGTCTGCTCGCTCCGCGTGTTCATCGCCACGATCGATACGCGTCTCATTGCGCTCGATGCGGCCACCGGCTCGCGATGCCGGAATTTCGGCGACCGCGGCGTGGTGCGGCTCCGCAATGGTTTGCGAAATCCTCCTGCATTTGCGTCCGAGTACGAAGAGACTTCGCCACCGACAATCGTAAACGGAGTGGTCGTCGTAGGCTCTGCGGTCGCCGACAACAGCCGGATCGACGCCGCCAGCGGGGAAGTGCGCGGGTTCGACGCGCGCACCGGAGCTTTGCGCTGGACGTGGGATCCCGTGCCGCAGGATTCGGCCAATCCGGCGTCGCGAACGTGGATCGGACCGAACGCGCATCGCACTGGCGCGGCGAACGCGTGGCCCATCTTCGCCGCGGATCCCGCGCGCGATCTCGTATTCGTCCCCACCGGCTCACCAAGCGTCGACTATTTCGGAGGCGAGCGGAAAGGCCGCAATCAATACGCGAACTCGATAGTCGCGATCAAAGCTTCGACTGGGCAGACCGCCTGGCAGTTCCAGACGGTGCGTCACGACTTGTGGGATTACGACAATGCATCGCCACCCGCGCTTGTCGACCTGCAGATCAACGGCCGGCCGACCCCCGTCGTGCTGCAAGCGACGAAGACGGGCCAGTTGTTCGTTCTCGATCGCGAAACAGGGCAGCCGGTCTTTCCCGTAACGGAAGGCAGAGTACCTCAGAGCGATGTGAACGGCGAAGAATCATGGCCTACGCAAATCCTGAGGAGCGGTCTGCCCGCGCTCAGTCCACAGCGGCTCAGTCGGGAAGATGTCTGGGGACCCACACAAGCGGATCGGGCGGCTTGCGTGTCGCGGTTCAACGAGCTGCGCAATGACGGAACCTTCACTCCGCCGAGCACGCGGGGATCACTGATCATTCCGTCAAATGTCGGTGGCGCGCACTGGGGCGGAGTCACGTATGATCCCGTCAATGAGGTCGTCGTTATTCCCACCAATCGCATAGCAGCGGTGATCACGCTTATTCCTCGCGCTCAGTTCGAAGGCCATCGCGACATGGTCATGGGGCAGGAGCGCCTTGGAACCGAATACGCGATGATGCGAGGAACGCCTTACGTGCTGAAGCGCGAGCTGTTCCTTGGGCCTTCGAACGCTCCATGTACTCCGCCGCCATTCGGCTCCCTGGTGGCCGTCAGCCTGCGCACCCGAGCAATACTGTGGAGCGTACCGCTCGGCAACTCCGAGGGACTCCAGAGAATCGGCATAAACGTCCCACCTGACGTTGCCGGAGCGATCAATCTGGGCGGACCGATAACCACAGCGGGCGGTCTCGTTTTCATTGGCGCCACGCTCGACAGATATTTCCGCGCTTTCGACATCGGCAATGGTCGGGAGCTGTGGAAGACCGCGCTCCCCGCGGGCGGAAAAGCAACGCCGATGACGTACATGGGTGCGGACGACCGGCAGTACGTCGTTATCGCCGCGGGTGGGGACGGCAAGGCGTGGGGCTGGAGCGACGAGGTCGTCGCGTTTGCGCTGCCGCAAAGCGGCCGGTGATATTGTTGGAGGCCCAATGAGCGCTCATTTCTTTCTCTCCGGTACATGACCTTCGAAGCAAGTCTTCGGCGGCTCGACGAGATCCTTGCCGCGCTCGAAGAGCGCGAGGTTGGTCTCGATGCGTCGCTCAAGTTGTTCGAGGAAGGAGTCGAGCTCCTCCGCTCGGCTTCGGCGGAGCTCGGTCGGGCGGAGACGAAAGTGCAGATGCTGCTTGAGAAATCCGACGGCGGGTTCGAGCTCCGGGAGATGGATCTCTAGAGCCGTGCCGGCTCGCTTCGACACGGAGCGCGAGAGCGTGGAACGGCGTCTCGAGGAGATTTGCGATACGTATCTGCCCGGTCTGCCGACGGGCATCGCCGACGCGATTCGTTACGGGTTGAGAAGTCCCGGCAAGAGAATTCGACCCCTCCTGCTGCTCTATGCCTACCGCGCCGTGGGTGGAAGCGGCGATGCGACTCTGCTCGCGTGCGGGCCGGAGGTAATTCACGCTTACTCGCTGGTGCACGACGACCTTCCCTGCATGGACGACGATGACATGCGGCGTGGACGTCCGACTGTGCACAAGGTGTACGGCTCGCGAACCGCGATCATTGCTGGCGTCGCCATGATTCCGGTTGCAGCAGTTGTCGTTCGGGACGCAGCGCGCGCCATGCGATTGCCACCGGAAGTCGGTGGGACAATACTTCAAACGCTCCTCGAGGCTGGCGGTGTGTCCGGAATGATCGGCGGGCAATCGCGGGACCTCGCGGCCGAGGGTCTATCGCTCTCGCTCGGAGACCGGGAAGAGATTCATCGCGCCAAAACCGGCGCATTGATCGTCGCCTCGCTTATAATGGGCGCGCTAGCTGCTGGTGCCTCGCCCCTGCAGGTCACGGCAGTAGAGCGCTACGGCCGGGCCGTGGGACTCGCGTTTCAGATTATGGACGACGTGCTCGACGTGACTTCGACGACGACGGCGCTTGGAAAGACGACCGGGAGGGACGCGGCGCTTGGGAAAAGCTCCTACCCCGCGCTGCTTGGGGTCGAAGGCGCTGAGGCACGGGCCCGAGCGCTGATACACGATGGTTTGCACGCTCTGGCCGAGCAGAAGCTGCTCACGCAGGAGCTCTCCCAAGTCGCTAATTTCATGGTAACGCGTACGTCCTGAAAAACCGCCAGAAATGTCAATTCTCGATCGTATCAATTCGCCCGCCGACCTGAAGCCGATGACGCGAGACGAGCTGCGCGCCGTCTCGGAGGAGATGAGGACGCGCCTCATTGAGGTCTGCTCGCGCACCGGTGGACACATTGGCGCAGGCCTCGGTGTTGTCGAGCTTACGGTCGCTCTGCACGCGGTATTTGATACTCCCCGCGACAAGATTGTCTGGGACGTGGGTCATCAGGGGTATCCGCACAAGCTCCTGACCGGTCGCGCCAGTCGGATCGAAACGCTTCGCCAGGAAGACGGACTGTCGGGGTTTCTCAAGCGCACCGAAAGCGAGTATGACAGTTTCGGGGCAGGCCATGCCGGAACGGCAATTTCCGCTGGCTACGGGATGGCGGTCGCGCGGGATCTGAACCGCGAGAAGTTCAAGGTTGTCTCGATACTCGGAGACGGGGCGCTCACGTGCGGCCTTGCCTACGAGGGATTGAACAACGCCGGTGCCTCCGAGCGCGACTTCATCGTCATCCTCAACGACAACGAGATGTCGATCGCGCCCAACGTCGGCGCGATGTCGAAGTATCTGACTTCGATACAGCGGAATCCCCTGTACAATCGCGTCAGATCCGCGATCGGATCCGTCATCGATTCCGCGCCCGGCCCTCTTTCCGGGGTTGGTGCCCTGGTCCGGAAGTGGGAGGAGAGCGTGAAGACCTTCTTCACTCCGGGCGTTCTCTTCGAGGAGCTTGGCTTCAGGTACTTCGGTCCGATCGACGGCCACGACATCGATGCGCTGATGGACACCTTCGCCGCGGTTAAAGAGCTGGAAGGACCTCGCCTCATTCATTGCATCACCCAGAAAGGGAAGGGATTCCCCGCGGGAGAGCACATTGAGAAGTGGCACGCCCTGCCTCCCGGCCACGATCCGGCGACGGGAAAGCTGAGAAAAGTTTCCGTCGCGAATACTGCGTACACCGCCGCGTTCGGGCAGGGATTGGTCGAGCTGGCCGCGGAGAATCAAAAAGTCGTCGCCATCACCGGAGCAATGCCGAGTGGAACTGGTACGAGCGCCTTTGCGAAGGCGTACCCGGGACGGTTCTTCGACGTAGGAATAGCGGAAGGACACGCCGTGACATTCGCGGCCGGCCTCGCGACTCAGGGCATTCGCCCCGTCTGCGCCATCTACTCCACTTTCCTTCAGCGCGCCTACGACAACGTGATTCACGACGTGGCGATTCAGCACCTGCCGGTGATCTTCGCGATGGATCGCGCCGGTGTGGTGGGAGAAGATGGCCCCACCCATATGGGTCTGTACGACATTGCCTACATGCTCGCCGTGCCCGGCATGGTGGTCACCGCACCTATGAACGGACGGGAGATGATCGCTCTGCTACGTAGCGGGCTGAATCACTCCGATGGGCCGTTCTGTCTCCGGTATCCGCGGGATTCAACGCCAGATGTCGTCCCGCCTGCCGGCGAGATCCAAGCGGTTCCACATGCTTCGTGGGAGGTTCTACGTCGAAGCGCCAGCGTGGCCCGAGATCGTGACCATGCGGTGGCGATTCTCGCTGTCGGAACCATGGTCATCCCCTCGTTGTCAGCGGCGGACATTCTGAGCGAGAGCGGCGCGAGCGTGACAGTCGTGAATTGCCGTTACCTCAAGCCGCACGACGAGCGGGTGTTGGCCGAGGTCGTACGCGATCATCGCAACGTGCTGATTGTGGAGGAGGGCACGATCGTCAACGGCTTCGGCGCTCACATGGCGGCCGTGATCGGCGAGATGGACGCGTCGATCAAAGTCGTTGCCCATGGAGTGCCTGATGATTTCATCGACCAGGCTCCGCGCACGAAGCAGCTGGCGCGGCTCGGACTCGACGCGCGCGGGATTGCGCAGCGCGCGAGCGCGGCATTTGGAATGGAGAATTTGCGGGGCACCCACCTCCGCGCTGTCTGATGCGCCTTGGCGTCATCGGCCATCAGGGTTACGACGAGCTGCCGGAAATTCTCCGGACGCTTTTTCGCCTTGCGCCGACGCTCGGGATAGAGGCGTTCCTCGAGCAGGGGCTCCACGACGTGGCCGGAACTGGCGCGCGTCTGGAGGAGCCATCACAGCTTGACGGGCTTGTAACGCTCGGCGGCGACGGGACGCTGTTGCGTGGCGCCCGCCTTCTGGACGGTCGTGACATCCCGATTCTGGGAGTGAACCTGGGCCGCCTCGGCTTTCTCACGAGCTGTCAGAGCGAAGATTTCGAGGCTGCTCTGCGGAACCTGGCGAGCGGCGATTATGTGGCGCAGCCGCGCATGGCTCTCAGCGCGAGAGTCATCGATCAATCCGGCCAGGCCCGCAAGCAATGGAGGGCCCTCAATGATTTCGTTCTGCACAAAGGAGGGTTTGCGCGTGTGGTACGCCTCAATGTGTCGGTCGACGACGAAAGCATCGGGACTTACGCCGCCGACGGCATTGTGATCTCGACTCCCACCGGCTCTACGGCGTACAGCCTTTCGGCAGGAGGCCCGGTTGTGGTGCCGACGCTCGAATCCATCGTCCTCACTCCGATATCGCCGCATACGCTGGCCATCAGGTCTCTCGTCATCCCCGCCGACGCCGAAGTGTGTGTAGAAGCGAATGAAAGTCCGACCGAGCTTCTCGTCACCGTCGACGGACAGGTCGGCACCAGCTTTGTGAAAGGCGAGAAGCTCAAGATCAGAAAGGCGGACAGTCCAGTGCGCATCGTTCGCTTTCCTGGAGCAACTTTTTTTGAGCGCATGAGAGTCAAACTCGGTTGGGGAGGCTTGCCCGACCTGGATCAGGTCTGATGCTGACAGAGCTGCGAATCCGGAATTTTGCGATCATCGAATCGGTGACGCTTCCGCTCGGCGAAGGCTTCAACGTGCTTTCGGGGGAGACGGGCGCGGGGAAATCGATCATCGTGGGCGCGCTGGGACTGTTGCTGGGCGAGCGCGCGAGCGCGGATCTCATTCGCTCCGGCGCGGAGAAGGCCACGGTCGAAGGCGTATTCGACGTAACGAACGTCAATGGAATCGTGAAGCTGGCCGACGAGCATGGCATCGAAGTCGAAGACGACACGCTCGTTCTCAAGCGCGAGATTGCATCCAACGGCAGGGGGCGAGCGTGGATCAATGGCGCGCCAGTGACGGCGACTGTTTTGGCGGAGATCGGCCGCCAGCTCGTGAATCTTCATGGTCAGCACGACGCGCAGAGTCTGCTCGACGCGGACTCCCAGCGCGAGATACTCGACGCCTTCGGAGGCGCGGAAGCGCAGGCTGCGCTTGTGCGGAACAACTGGAACGAGCTCACCAGCGTGCGCCGCGAGATTTCGGCGCTCTCCATTCGGCGAGCTGAAGCCGAGAAGCGCGCCGATTACCTGAGGCATGTAGCGAAGGAGATTGAAGAAGCGCGCGTTTCCCCCGGGGAAGATGCGAAGCTGAAAGACGAGGCCCGGGTGCTGGAGAACGCCGACGAACTGCGCACCCTGGCGAGCAGCCTCAACGATTTGCTCTCCGGTGACGAAGGAAGCGTGTTCGCCCAGCTCGGCGCCGCGCAGCGCCCGCTCACCGCAATCGAGCGGATCGATCCGTCCGCGGCGCGGATGCAGGAGCTGTTCGATGCCGGCTTTTATGCGCTGCAGGAGCTGGCACGCAGCGTGGAAGATTACGCGGGCTCGGTAGACCTCGACCCGGAGCGACTCGAAGAAGTGCGCGGACGCCGCGACAAATTGTTCGGGCTGCTCAAGAAATACGGTCCCGCTCTGGAGAACGTGATCGAAGCGGGACGGGCGGCGCGGTCGGAGCTCGATCTCATCGACACCGCGCAATTCGATCTCGCCAATCTCACGGCTCGTGAGACGGAAACCCGGCGACGCCTTCTTGGCGAGGCGGAAAGACTCTCGGAGATGCGGGCGACGGCCGCGAAGAAAATTGCCAAGTCGGTGGACGTGCTGCTGCCGCAGCTTGGGATGCCCGACGGCCGCTTCTCCGTGGCGCTCGTCCCGCGTGACGAGCCGACCGCGAACGGCGCAGAGGATGTGGAGTTTCGAGTGGCGCTGAATGTGGGTCACGAGGAGCGCCCGCTCGCGCGAGTCGCATCGGGCGGGGAGCTATCGCGGGTGATGCTCGCCCTCAAGACCATCCTCGCGCGTGTGGACCGCGTCCCGACGCTGATCTTCGACGAAGTCGACGCAGGAATCGGCGGCCGGGTTGGATTGCAGGTGGGCGACACCCTTCGTCGCGTGGCAACGGAGCACCAGGTCTTCGCCATCTCTCACTTGCCGCAGATTGCCGCTCGCGCGCACCACCACATTGTGGTTGCGAAGGGGGCTAAAGGAGGCGTGACGACGGCGGACATCTCGGTGCTCGAAGGAAGCAACCGAGTGAACGAGATCGCGCGAATGCTGGGCGGTGATCCCGAGAGCAAAGTCAGTCGCGCCCACGCGAAGGAGCTGCTGGAGAGCGCGACGGCGCCGGCTTGAGTGGCACCTTCGCTAGTACGTTCAGGAACTACTACTGACGGCACTCGTCACCACAACAGAACGGCACTCATAACTGCACTCATAA
>DHJO01000144.1:9978-20818 GCA_002404375.1 Gemmatimonadales bacterium UBA4718
CCGCCGAAGATTCTCGTGTAAAGGCGGAGCTGGATCTGATCGGTGAAGAACTTCGGCTGATTCCCGCCCGAGCCGTTCACGGTCTGCCAGTGGAGATAGGTGACCTCGAAAGGGACCCTCGCCTGACCCTTTTCGAACGCGTAGAGGTTGGAGAAGGAGACGCCCCCGCCTGCCCGCTGCTCGAAGGTCTCGGTCTCCAGATCGAGCGTTGACGCGTCGAGCGTGATATCCGCGAATCCAGTGACTGCTGCCGGCACCGTGAACGTGCCGGTGTAATGATCCTGGGCCTTGTGCCGATAGACGTACTGGCCGGAGATCGAGAAGAAATCGTTGATCACGATGCGCGGCGTCGTCTCGAATTCGAATGCCGCGCCGAGTTTCCGGTGCACAGTCTGACGGCGGTAAAGCGGCGCCAGCTCCAGGTTGGGGAGATCGATGATGCGCATTTCCTGGTCGTCAGCGAATGGCTTGTTGTAGCGCACGACGAAGGATTGCCAGAAATGGCTCCCGACGAGAAGATCGCTGAACCACCGCCCCTCGACCGCTTTCGCTCCACGTCCCGTACCGACATCGATGAAGTTGTTGGGTGATTCGATCTGTCCGGTCGGAATTCGGAAGATTCCGCCAACAGCCGTTCGGAAATTGAGGCCGTGCGGAGACATTCTTGCTTCGGTGGCGCCGCCGAAGGAATCGTAAACGGAGAACTTGCCGCCGATATCGATGTCGCCAATGTGAGAATGGCTGGTCGACGTGAGCGGATCCGCGGCTATGCCGAACGCCGTGTCGGATAGAATCGTTTGAGCGTCGCGCACCGTGAGCCTGTTCTGCGAGGCGAAGGGACCAGTCGACGTGATCGGCGCAACCCCATAAGAGGCAAAATTTGCGTACGCCGCCTTGAACGCTGCGACCCGGGCTTCGAGGCCGAGCTGCGCGTCAGTACCAACGATCGGCACGAATGCCGAAGTGGTATAGATCGAATTGACGCTGCGGACGAAGCTCTGCGCGCTGGTCACGAGTGCTTGCGCCTGCGCATTTGTGCCCGGCGCGTTGAGCTGCGCGCAGCCGGGAGCAGCAGGATTTGCCGCGCAATTGTCCATGGCATTCTTGAGACTGGTCGAGTCCGCGGTGAACTGCGCGAGCAGCGTTGCGTTCTGCGTCACCGCTGCGGGGGTGCCGAATGCGGGATTGAAGCCGAGATTTCCCTCGACGCCAGTAGTGTTGACGTTGAAGAACGTCATCGACTGTGTGACGACGTATGGAATCTGGATACCCAGCGTGAGCCTTCTCGACAGACCCAACTCGAATACAAAGGGAAAGGCGGTAACACGATCGCGCAGATCAAGGTGGGTGTTCCCGAGTGTCGCGTACCAGCTTGCGTTTCCGATCAGCTGTTGGATTCCCAACTGAAGGCTGGCGAGATTAGGAAACTGCTTCACCCCGATGGTGTCGAGACTGAAATCGACGCCGAGCGGCTCGAGAGAGCCGTTAGGTCGTCCCGGGGTATCCATCCCGTAACGCTCGTTGAACGACGTCCACTGCCCGACTGTCCGGAAGCGAAAGAGCCCTCGCGGAAGCACGAGGGCGTCATCGCCAACACCCAGGACCCGTTGAGCGGGTGCCGGCAAGGCAAAAACAGCGATGAAAGCCAGTGCTACAGTGGAAACGCTGACCAGACGACGGCGCGTAGATTCTCCGCACGATGTGAACAGGCATGAGGGGCATTCGTCTGAGTAGGGGACGTCCGCCAGCCGGGGACGTTATCATTCCGCTTGAGATGTTGTCAACTTGAAAATGCGAGACCTGTTCATGCGGGCGATCGGCGCTTGTTCGGGCCGTTTTTCACCCGTACCTTTGTCAATGCACGCGGGAATAGCTCAGTTGGTAGAGCACAACCTTGCCAAGGTTGGGGTCGCGGGTTCGAGTCCCGTTTCCCGCTTCGTTCCTCCTCGGAGTCGGTGCCGTCCGGCGGCGCTGGCGCGTCCACATCCGCTCGGGTGGCGAAATTGGTAGACGCGAGGGACTTAAAATCCCTTGGGACATACTCCCATGCGGGTTCGATCCCCGCCCCGAGCACTAAATGAGCGACTCGTTCATCCAGAACTCGTTGACGACGGAAAATCTGGCGATGCATGTTCGCAAGGTGTCGGACGCGGTGTGAGTGCGGCGACGGCGATGAAGTTGGCGCCGCGGCGGATCGAGCGAGTTTTGTTGATCGTCAATCCGGCGTCACGGCGGGGAAATCGGATTCGGACGAAGGCGCTAAAAGCTTTCTCTGATGCCGGCGTAGCCTGCGACATGATGCGCACGGAAGCGCCTGGCCATGCGGGAGTCATCGCCAAAGCGCACGCGCACAAGTACGACGCAGTTTTCACGCTCGGCGGCGATGGAACGGTGATGGAGGTTCTGAGCGCGCTCGCCCACCAGGGTCCGCCAGTCGGCGTTTTGGCGGGAGGAACCGCCAACGTCGTGGCCAGAACTCTGCGCATACCTCTCAACCCGGCTCGCGCGGTGCCGCTTCTCCTGGCTGGTGACCAGGCGACGATGGACCTGGGCAGGCTGGGGGACGGACGGCGCTTCGCAATCGGAGTGGGTGTCGGCCTGGATGCGACGATGATCTCGGAGGCGCCGGACAGGCTCAAGAAGCGTTTCGGCTTCATGGCGTACGTCATAGGCGGGTACAAGGCGGTCCTTCGCAACCGGAAATTCCACCTCCGCCTCACTGTAGATGGCGTTGTTTACGAACGGACCGCCTCGGCCATCCTGGTGGCGAATTTTGGGGCGGTTCTCAACGACCTTGTTGCGTTCGGCGACGGGATCGTTCACGACGACGGCCTCCTCAACGCGTGTGTCTTCTCGCCCGACTCCCTGTGGGATGCCCTGAGAATTCTCTGGAGAATGTTGCGCAAGGATTTCGGGGCTGATCCCTGCCTCTTCTACAAGTCAGGCCGGGAATTCACGGTCGAGACCATCCCGCCCATGATTGCCCAGGCGGACGGTGAGCTGCTGCCTGACACCCCGCTATCGGTATCCGTTGACCCGCTGGCCGGCTGCTTGCTTATTCCAAGGAAGGAAACGAGGGAATAACAAGGAGAGGTGAGGCGGGATGGCAACTTCTGCGTCTGCGCGCGTGAGACCGAGTGCCGGCACGGTGCTCGGGACGTTCTTCTATATGTGGTTGTTGGTGGGCCTAGTCCTTGGAACGGCGGTCCTCGTCGGGCCAGTGAGACTAATCACCGAAGGAATGGGGCGCGCCGGATGGGAGCAGAGCTCGCAGGATCACGTGCTCATCGTAGTGATCCTCCTGTATCTCGTCTTCTCGCTGCTACTTACCCGCTTGATAGTCGGCATAATGTTCCGCGCGCGAAACCGGAACACTCGCTGGGCCATCGCGGCCGTCTTCACGCTACTCGCGGCGGGCACCGCCTGGGAATGGTCGAATCCGGCCAAGCTGCTGGCCGGCATTGCGGGTGGGGGCGATGGCGGAAGCTACAACGTCACCGGGGGAGCCGAGTTCCTTTTCGGGGCGTATCCTGACGAGCCGAAGCTGGACTCACTCAAGAAAGCGGGAGTGACGGCGATCATCTCGCTCCAGCATCCTGGGGTCATCATAGAGAGAGAGGGTATCAGCGCCGAGCGCGATGCGACCAGGAGGCTGCACCTCCAATTCATTCAGGCGCCGATGCTGCCGTGGGTCAGCGACAACGAGGAATCGCTGGAGAAGCTCCGCCAGATCGCGCGAACGGGGAAGGGAAAATACTTCGTGCACTGCGGACTCGGTCGTGATCGAGTAAACGTCGCGAAGCGGATCATCGAAGCGGAAGGGATCAAGATCGCGCAAAACTCCGGCGTCAAGACTGCGACCGGATTTGCTGACAGACCCGACCCGTTCGAACGTGGCTCATTGGCGCACCTTGAGCCCGGCAAGTGGCTGATTCCCTATCCGAACAAGCACGAGATGTTCGGCTTCATCCTCGGCGGCCAGGCCGGCACGGTGATATCGCTGCTCGATGCCACGGATCCAGAGCAGGCGGCGTGGAACGCGGAGATGGAAAAGCTGCTGAAGGAGTACGCTATACCATTCGTCATGCGGCCGTTGCCACAGAATGATGTCGCGAGAGCGACTGAAATCGCCAAAGAGGTCAGGGCTGTCCCGCAGCCGGCGACGGTGATCGCACCGCAGACGCCGAACGAGGATGGAAAGCCGCGCACCCATACGCAGGCAGCGCTCGCGTTCATCACGGCTTATGGGCGGATCGCTCCCAAGTCGTTTGCGGCAAAGCCGAATTGGCATCTCAACAAGGCAGCACAGGCCACTTACAAGTACGGCGACACCACCTCGGGAACAGTCGAGAAGTAGCAGGAGTTGCGATCTCGAAGCTTCACCGCCCTGACACCATCTGTGAGCGGAGCTAACTTCTCCGCATGACCGATGTCGTCTCGCTCGCGGCGGAGTTGTTGTCGATTCAATCGACCACGGGCTCCGAAGGGACAACCGTAGACTTCGTCTCGCGCTGGCTCGTGGGTCGTGGCTGGAACGTGACCCTTCAGGAGGTAAGCCGAGGACGCGCCAACATCTGGGCATCGCGCTCCGGCGGAGGTGTGACGTTCTCCACGCATCTGGACACGGTGCCCCCCTATGTTCCACCGCGACTCGAGGGGACGAAGTTGTACGGTCGCGGATCTTCGGACGCCAAAGGAATTGCGGCAGCGATGTTGGTCGCGGCTGACCGACTCGTCGGCACCGGCGAGAAGCGCGTCGAGCTCCTTTTCGTCGTCGGAGAGGAAAAGGGCTCTGATGGCGCACGAGCTGCTAACAACCTCGGAACGAAAAGTCGCTTCCTGATCAACGGGGAGCCCACCGAGAGCAAGCTGGCGAGCGGCGCGAAGGGCTCGCTCCGCGCTACCATACGGATCCGCGGACGTGAGGCTCACTCAGCGTACCCGCACCTCGGGCAGTCCGCGATCGAGCCGATGCTGGAATTGCTGCCCACGCTCCGCAAGCTCCCTCTACCATCCGATCCTGTGCTCGGCGAGACGACGGTCAACATCGGCACTATCAAGGGTGGGACAGAGGCCAACGTCATTCCCGCGCACGCGGAGGCGGAGATAATGTTCCGACTCGTGAGTGACGTTGGGCCGATCAAGAAGATGATCCTCGATTGGGCGAAGGGTCGCGCAGATGTCGAGTTCGGCTCGCACATACCCGCGCAGCGGTTTGCGACGGTGCCCGGCTTCGACACGGAGCCGGTAGCGTATACCTCGGACATTCCACTTCTCTCCAACTGGGGCGAGCCGTTCCTCTTCGGGCCCGGCTCGATCCATGTTGCGCACACGCCGGACGAGTTCATTGATGTCGACGAGCTGAGAGCGAGCGTCGATGGCTATGAGCGTCTGGCCAAAACCCTTCTCGCACGATGACCCCTTCAAACCTGCCCAGGAATCGGAAGGGCAAGTGGCCCGTCGCGGTGCTCGGGGCAACCGGGGCGGTCGGCCAGATGTTCGTCCGCCTGCTCGCGGATCACCCCTGGTTCGAGCTGAAGGAGCTGGCCGCATCCGAGAGATCGGCGGGAAGGAAATACGGTGAGGTGACCCGGTGGCTCGAGGGCCCCCCTCCGGCGGACTCGATCATGTCCCGTCGAGTAATCGCGTGCGATCCCGGCCTTGTGAGCGCTCCGATCGTTTTCTCCGCGCTGGATGCGGTCGTTGCCGGCGAGGCGGAGATGGCGTTCGCGCAGGCGGGAAAGTTCGTGCTGAGCAATGCGAAAAACTTCCGCATGGAGGCCGATGTCCCACTCGTCATCCCGGAAGTGAATGGAGATCACCTCGGGCTGCTCGAGTGCCAGCGCAGCAAACGCGGGTGGAGCGGAGCAATCGTGACCAACGCAAATTGCTCGGCCACCGTTGCCGCGGTCGCCCTCGCGCCATTGCACCAAAAATTCGGCATCAGACAGCTTTTCCTTTCGACGATGCAGGCGGTATCCGGCGCCGGATATCCCGGAGTTCCATCGCTCGACATTCTTGGCAACGTCATTCCGTACATTGCCGACGAAGAGGGAAAACTCGAGCGCGAGATGCTCAAGCTGCTCGGCAGGTACGAAGACGGCGAAGTCATGAGCGCAACTTTCAAGGTGAGTGCACACACCAATCGGGTGCCGGTCGAGCACGGTCACACCATCTGCATGACAATTGGCTTCGAGGAGAGGCCCAGCCCGGAAGCCGCGATTCAGACAATGCGGGACTGGAAAGGATTTCCGGCGACGATTGGACTTCCGACTCGACCCGCGCATCCGCTCGTCGTCACAGAGATGCCCGACCGCCCCCAGCCAAAGCGCGATGTCAACGCCGGGAATGGGATGACGGTTACCGTGGGACGAGTGCGTCGCGACGCCGTGCTCGATCTGCGGATGGTCGCGCTCGGGCACAACACCGTGCGCGGCGCGGCAGGCGGCTCGGTTCTGAACGCGGAACTGCTGGCTGCGAACGGCGCTCTCGACACCGCGTGATCGTCGTAAAGTTCGGCGGCACGTCGGTGGGTGACGCGGAGGCGATCGAGCGTGCCGCCGCCATCGTCAAAGGCCGCCTCGCGCGACAGCCGGCGGTCGTCGTGTCCGCCCTTGGCGGAGCGACGAATTCGCTTCTCGCCATCGGTGAACAATCAGCGAAGGGCCATCTGATCGGCGCTTTGCGCGGCGTCGAGACGCTGCGGGACAGGCACTTCGAGCAATGCGAGAAGCTTCTTGGAACGTCGAGCGAGGCATCGGAAGTGGCAGGCGAGATGAGCGCGACCTTCGACGAGCTGGCGAGCCTCGCCGAAGCCCTGTCGATTCTCGGTCACGCGACTCCGCGCAGCTTCGACGCGATCGCCGCGTTCGGGGAACAGCTCTCCTCGCACCTCGTCGCCGCGTTCTTCAAGCTGCGCGACATTCCGGCGGAGCACATCGATGCCCGGGATGTCTTCATCACCGACGACAATTACATGACGGCGGAGCCCCAGACGGATGCGATCGCCGAGAACGCACGCTATATCGTGCAGCCATTGATTCAGGAGGGGAAGGTGCCGGTGATGGGCGGATTCATCGGCAGGACTCCAGCAGGAATTACGACGACCCTCGGACGCGGTGGGTCCGATTATAGCGCATCGCTGCTCGGGGCCGCGCTCCACGCCGATGCAATCGAGATCTGGACGGATGTGGACGGGATGCTGACCGCGGACCCCAGAGTCGTGAAGGGGTCGAAGCTCATCGAGCAGATCCGATTTGATGAGGCGTCCGAGCTCGCGACGTTCGGAGCGAAAGTGCTGCACCCGAATACGATCGCGCCCGCGGTGCGGCTCGGAATTCCGGTTTTCATCTACAACTCGCGGAATCCGGCGGGGAAGGGCACGCGCATCACCTTCGACGCCCCGCGGCGGGCGGTGAGCGCGATTGCCGGGAAGGGCGGTATTGCCCTCGTCAAAGTCGGAGCCGCGAAGATGCTGTTCGCTCGCGGATTCCTGCGGCGAGTGTTCGAGATCTTCGAGAAGAACGGAGTCTCAGTCGACGTCGTCGCGACGTCGGAGGTGTCCGTCTCGGTAACAGTCGATGACCCGTCGGGGCTCGAATCGCTCGTCGTTGATTTGTCCGCGCTTGGGGACGTGTCGGTCGAGCGGGATCGCGCGATCGTGGCGGTGGTGGGCGCGGCGATCAGCGAAGACAGCGGCGCCATGGGTCGCGCCATCAGCGCCCTCGATGGAATCAAGGTCCACATGATGTCACTAAGCGCCACGGGAATAAATCTTACGATCATAGTCGATGGTGATCAGCTCAACCCCGCGCTCGATCGCCTGCACAGCGCGTTCTTCGGGAAGGCGAAGAAATGAGTCAGCGGACCATAGCTATCATCGGCGATGGCAAGATGGGGCACGCCATACGCGACCTCGCGGAAGCGAAGGGTTGGAAAGTCGCGGCCCTGATTGGCGAGCGCGAGAGCGCGGGCGGAAGTGGGATTACCAGGAGCACGCTCGGCAACGCCGATGTCGCTCTGGAGTTCACAGAGCCGAAGGCAGCGGTTAAGAACATCACTGCAGCTTTGCGGGCCGGGCTGCCCGTGGTGGCCGGCACGACCGGATGGTATGACCAGCTGCCCGCGTTAACGCAGGTCGCGAACGACGCCGGGACGGCGCTGTTGTGGTCGCCGAACTTCTCGCTGGGAGTGAACGTGATGATCGAGCTCGCGCGTCAGGCTGGAACGCTTATGCGGCCGCTGGCGGAGTTCGACGCGCACATCGTGGAGACGCACCATTCGAAAAAAAAGGACGCGCCTTCAGGTACCGCCGTTGCCATCGCCAAGGCGGCGGGCGAGAGCCTGAAGCGAGAGATCCCTACCACGAGCGTGCGCACGGGATCGGTCCCGGGAACGCACGAGCTGATCTTTGACGGGTTGTATGAGCAGCTTTCGCTTACCCATGTTGCGCGAGACCGCCGAGTGTTCGCGGAAGGCGCGCTCGCGGCGGCGGACTGGCTAGTGGGCAAAAAAGGCGTGTTCACCATGCGCGACGTGTTGAATCTCCAGCGAGGCTAACGGGAACTCGCTCTTCGCGGCGAGTGCCGCGTACATTTAACGAATGAAATCGCAGCGGCTCACCGGCTGTGGAACCGCGCTCGTCACGCCCTTCACGAAATCGGGGGAGATCGACGAGCGGTCTCTGCGCTCATTCGTCGACTGGCAAATCGCGAGTGGCGTTCACTTCGTCGTTCCCTGTGGCTCTACCGGGGAGGCGGCGACCATGACGACCGCGGAACACCGTCACGCCGTTGAGATAACAGTCGAGCAGACGGCTGGACGAGTGCCTGTCGTTGCCGGCGCGGCATCCAACGACACCAAGAAGGCCATCGCGCTCTCCCGCGAAATGGCTGCGGCCGGGGCGACGCACCTCCTTCATGCGTCACCGATGTACAACAAACCCCCGCAGCGGGGAATCGTCGCGCATTTCCGCGCGATCGCCGATGCGGTACAGATCCCAATCGTCGTTTACAACGTGCCCGGCCGCACCGCGAGCAATGTCGAAGCCGCGACGACGCTTGAGCTGGCCGAGCACGAGAACATCGTTGCGGTGAAAGAGGCGTCGGGCAACCTTGCGCAAATCGGAGAGATCATCCGCCACCGCCCGGCGCGCTTCTCCGTTCTCTCCGGCGACGATCCTCTCACACTTCAGGTGATGGCAGACGGAGGGGACGGAGTGGTCTCTGTAACCTCCAACGCTGCGCCAGGACTCGTCGCGCAGCTCACCGATCTCTGCGCGGCTGGCGATTTCGCGGGGGCGCGAGCCGTCCATCATCGTTTGGCGGAGTGGACGGCGGCGGCTTTCGTCGAGTCGAATCCCATCCCTGCAAAGGCAGCGCTGGCGATGATGGGCAAAATGGCGAACGTGGTGCGCCTGCCGCTTGTGCCTTTGGCGGAGAAGTTCGAGCCGACCGTGCGCGCCGCGCTCGTCTCGGTGGGAGCGCTCTCTGCGTGAACACCTCAGCCATTCGGGAAGTCGAGAGAAGCGTAGAAGCGCTTGCCGCGACTCCCGCCGGGTCATCGCTTCCCCACGAGGCGCGCGCGGTAGTTGAAAGCCTTCTCGACGCGCTCGAGAAGGGAACCATACGAGCGGCCGCAAAGGATCCGCGCACCGGTGAGTGGCGCGCCGTATCCTGGGTCAAGCAGGGGATTCTTCTCGGCTTCCGGGTCGGTGCGATGGTCGATATGTCGATCCGCTCCGGCAGCGATCGCATTGGATTCTCCTTCTTCGACAAGGACACCTATCCCCCGCGCCGGCTCACTTCTGCCGACGGCGTTCGTATCGTGCCCGGAGGCTCGAGCATTCGGCGGGGCGCGTACGTCGCCAGCGGTGTCGTCTGCATGCCTCCGATGTACGTCAACGTGGGAGCGCACGTCGGAACGGGAACGATGATCGACTCGCATGCGCTCGTCGGATCGTGCGCACAGGTTGGGGAGCGAGTTCATTTGAGCGCGGCCGCGCAGCTCGGCGGCGTCCTCGAGCCGGTCAACGCTACTCCCGTCGTCATCGAGGACGACGTCGTTGTCGGCGGAAACTGCGGGATCTACGAGGGGACCGTGGTCAGAAGGGGAGCGGTGATCGGTGCGGGTGTGGTTCTCACCCGAGGCACGCCGGTCTACGACCTCGAGCGCGAAACCGTGCATCGCGCCGAGAACGGGAGGGCGCTCGTGATCCCCGAGAACGCCGTAGTCGTGCCGGGCGCGCGCCAGGCGAAAGGCAAATGGGCGCAGGATCAGGGGATCTCGCTTCAGACACCGGTTATCGTGAAATACCGCGATGAAAAAACGGACGCGGCGACGGCGCTCGAATCTTGGCTCCGCTGAGCGTCGCCGGCGCCGTCAGAGTGCCCGGCGACAAGTCGATCTCGCACCGCTCGCTCATTCTCGCCTGTCTCGCGGAAGGAGAATCGCGCGTGGCTGGCATTCTCGATTCAGAGGACGTCCGTTCTACGGCGGGGGCGCTACGCTCACTTGGTGCCAAAATTCCTGAGCTTTCGGGTGAGATGAGGATAGGCGGCCTGGGGTTGCGTGGCTTGCGCCCGCCGAAGCTCGCCCTCGACTGTGGAAACAGCGGAACCACCACCCGCCTTCTCTCCGGTGTAGTCGCCGGCCATCCGTTCGCCGCGCGATTCGAGGGCGACGCCAGTCTCAGCCGACGCCCGATGAAGCGAATCGCCGAGCCGCTCACGTATATGGGTGCTCAGTTCGAGTTCGAGCGCGGCGACGGACTGCCGATGACGGTTCACGGAGTCGATCTGCGGAGCATCGACTGGGACACGAAGTCGGCGAGCGCGCAGGT
>DHJO01000144.1:20968-23365 GCA_002404375.1 Gemmatimonadales bacterium UBA4718
CGGCGACTCACGCCGCTGGACCTGGCCGTACCAGCAGATCCGTCATCGGCGGCTTTCTTCGTGGCGCTCGCGTCGCTGGCAGGGGGCGGAGAGCTTCAGCTCGATGACGTTTGCCTCAACCCTACGCGCATTGGCTTTATCAGCGCGATCAAACGCATGGGAGGCGACATTCGCGTGAATGCACGCGCCACTGAGGGAGGTGAAGAGACCGGCACACTAACTGTGCATCCCGCTGCTCTCGGGAACCTTCGAATTACCGCGGCCGACGTGCCGTCACTGATCGATGAGCTGCCGTTGCTGGCGTGCGTCGCGGCAGCCGCGGGAGTGGAGCTGGAGGTAACCGGCGCGGCGGAGCTCAGGGTAAAGGAGAGTGATCGCATCAGCGTCGTCGTTCGGAATCTGCGCGCGATTGGCGCGAAGGCGGAGGAGCTGCCCGACGGACTGCGCGTCCTGCCCGGCGGTAGAGATTTTTCGGGCACGGTCGATCCGCAGGGCGATCACCGGATCGCAATGGCCTTCGGAGTTCTCGCCGCAGTGTCGGGCAATCGAATCGAGATCAGGAATCCGGAGGTTGTCGCCGTATCGTACCCGCTCTTCTGGGAAGATCTGAGGCGCGTCGCCGCGTGAAGCGTCGCACGTCCGTCATCGCGATCGACGGCCCGGCGGCGTCGGGAAAGTCTTCCACCGCGCAGATGGTCGCCGACAAGCTCGGATTCCTTCACGTCGATTCGGGTTCGCTCTATCGAGCCGCTACTGCCGCAATCCTGCGCTGCGGAGATGATCCGTCGCGCTGGACCGAAGAGGCTGTGCTCGAGGCGGCGAGACCGGTGGAGCTTCGTGCGGCACGAACGTCCTTCTACCCAGTCCTCGACGGAAGATCGATCGAGGAAGAGATTCGCGGACCCGACGTTACGCGTTACGTCTCGCGTATCGCGCAGATGCCTCGCGTCCGCGAGTGGGTCAATGAGAAGGTTCGCGAGACCGCCAACTCGAGAAATGTGGTGGTGGACGGACGCGACATGGGCACTGTCGTATTTCCCAACGCGGAGCTGAAGATTTTTCTGGTCGCCGATTCCAGGGAGCGCGCGCTCCGGCGGCTGCGTCAGCGCGGTACGCCGACCTCGGAGCGATTGTTGAACGACGAGACTATGCGCATAAAGGAGCGTGACGCGCTGGACGCGAAGCAGACCATTGCCGCGCGGGACGCGGTCACTATCGACACGACGGCCTTGACGCAGGATGAGCAGGTCGCACAGATCGTCGCCCTTTCGAAAGAGCGCGCCCAATAACAGCTCTGCGTGCGCTTTTTGCCACTACACGTCCGCAGGGGTGAGGAGGTCATGCGCTGATGCGTAGATTCACCGATCGGGGAGGTCTGGAGTGGAGCGCCTTCGAATCCACGCGGCCGGGTGGTCTGCCCGATCGAAGGCAGAAGGCCGCCAGCGTCACTGTCGCGTTCAAGTGCGACGATGGGACCGAGCTCGCGATGGATCTTCCGCTCGGCGCGCTCGAAGGGTTGACCGACGAGGAGTTGATTCTGCTGCTGGCTCGCGGGCTCAAATAGCAGGGTCAATAGGAGAGGTCAACTAAGAACTACACAGATGCGAGGGGATAGAAGCAGAGTTTTGAGTTGCGAGATACAAACTGTCTCTCGCAACTTGTGCCTACGCCTCCGCTCTCTCGCATCTGTGTCGTTCTATGTTGAAAGGCGTTCTGCCAGCGATCGGGTGAAGTTGACCCACGCACCCAGAGAGTCTATACTTAAAGGCTTGATTCGAACGCACTCAACCCTTTAACCAGCAACATGATAGACTCGCCCAACGAAACACAAACCACTACCGGCACGACGCTGACCGCGCGCGAGAAGCGCGATCTGCAGAAGGCGCAGCTGCGTCCGCTTGCCAACCTGAGACCCGAGCTCTACGACGAGGACGATTACTCGCAGGACGAGCTCGAGACAATGATGGAGATGTACAACGGGACGATGGCTTCCATCGAGGAAGGCGAGATCGTCAAGTCCCGTGTGCTCGATATTCGTGACAACATGGTCGTCCTCGACATCGGGTTCAAATCCGAAGGGACGATTCCGCTCGAAGAGTTCAAGGATCTTCCGGACCTCAAGCCGGGTGACGAAGTCGAAGTTCTCCTCGAGCATCTCGAGGACCAGGAAGGATCCGTCGTCCTCTCCAAGAAGAAAGCGGACTTCATGCGCGTGTGGGAGCGCATTCGTGTTGCATACGAGAACGATGAACCCGTGCGCGGCTCGTTGATCAAGAAGATCAAGGGCGGCGTGGTCGTCGACCTCATGGGAGTCGATGCATTCCTTCCCGGATCACAGATCGCGCTTCGCCGCGTACCAAACGTCGACGAGCTGCTCGGTCAGACCTTCGACTTCAA
>DHJO01000016.1:0-1366 GCA_002404375.1 Gemmatimonadales bacterium UBA4718
ACGTTCATGCCGTTCTTCGTGCGCGCGGTGGTTCAGGCCTTGAAGCAATTCCCGACGATCAATGCGCAGGTGGACGGCGACACCATCGTCTACAAGCACTATGTCAACATGGGAATCGCGGTCGCCTCCGAGCAGGGGCTAGTGGTTCCGAATGTCAAGGACGCCGATCGCAAAGGAGTGCTCGACCTGAGTCGCGAGATCGCGGAGGTCGCCAAGCGTGCGCGTGACGGCAAGCTGACGATGGATGATCTCACCGGCGGCACCTTCACGATCACGAACGGCGGAGTATTCGGCTCTCTCGTCTCGACGCCGATCATCAACTACCCTCAGGTCGGCATACTCGGCTTGCACAAGACGCAGGACCGGCCGGTGGCGATCAACGGCCAGGTCGTTATCCGGCCGATGATGTACATCGCACTCTCCTACGACCACCGGATAGTCGAAGGCCAGCAGGCGGTCCTATTCCTCGTACGCGTGAAGGAGCTCATCGAAGATCCGGCCGCGATGCTTATCGAATAGATGGTCGACTGCGATGTAGCGATCATCGGGGGCGGACCCGGTGGATATGTAGGGGCAATACGCGCCGCCCAGCTGGGCCTCAACACCGTTTGCATCGAGATGGACAAGACGCTCGGCGGCACGTGCGTCAACGTCGGTTGCATTCCGTCCAAGGCGTTGCTCACGTCATCGGAGCACTACGAATTCGCGCGGCTGCACGCGGCCGAGCACGGTGTGACGATCGGTGATGTGAAGCTGGATCTGCCGACGATGATGAAGCGGAAGGACGCTGTCGTTGGGCAGAACACCAAAGGGATCGAGTTTCTGTTCAGGAAGAACAAGATCACCTGGGCGAAGGGACGTGGGACTTTAAAGAAAGGGAATGTCGTCGACGTCGCCGGCGCGGATGGAAAAACGGAATCTTACCGCGCCAAGAACGTAATCATCGCGACCGGTTCCGTTCCGATCGAATTGCCGTTCCTGAAGTTCGATGAGAAGCGAGTGCTGTCGAACATCGGGGCTCTGACTATACCCGCCGTCCCGAAGCACTTGTTGGTGATCGGCGGCGGCGTGATTGGTCTAGAGCTCGGCTCGGTCTGGCGCCGGCTCGGCGCCAAGGTGACGGTTGTCGAGCTGATGCCAAACATTCTTCCGGGCAACGACGAAGAGATCATCAAGGAGGCCGACAAGGTTTTGCGGAGGCAGGGGCTCGACATCCGTATCGGCACGAAGGTTACGGGTGCGAAACTCGAGGCAAACCGCGTTCTCGTCGACATCGAGAAGGACGGACAGTCGGAGAAGCTTGAAGCGGACTACGTGCTGGTATCCGTCGGCCGCAAATCGGCGCTGACCGGAATCGATGCGGCTG
>DHJO01000016.1:1522-1977 GCA_002404375.1 Gemmatimonadales bacterium UBA4718
TTGCTCGGGTGCCACATGATTGGCGCGAACGTGTCGGAGATGATCCAGGAAGCGGTGCTGGCCTTCGAGTACCGCGGATCATCGGAGGACATTGGCATCACCGTGCACTCCCACCCCACCTTGACCGAAGCTGTGAAGGAAGCCGCCCTCGGCGTGCTCGGCAGGTCTATACATATATAGAAGCGCCGGCACCGAATGAAACAGGTCATCAGGCCACTTGTCGCCGCCGATCGCAGCGGCGTGTTCCGCATCCTCGAGAGCGCTGGGAATTTCACGCCCGAGGAAGTGGCGACGGCGCTGGAGCTGATCGACGAGTGGCTGGACCTCGGCGAGCATAGCGGCTATCTCACCTACGTCCTCGAATCGGAAGGTGAAGAGTCGAAGGAAGTGCTCGGCTACGTCTCCTTTGGACCGACGCCACTCACGGAATCGACCTACGATCTGTACTGGATCGC
>DHJO01000016.1:2072-10988 GCA_002404375.1 Gemmatimonadales bacterium UBA4718
GGGCGGATGCTGTTGATCGAGACATCGTCGCAGGAGACGTATGGCGGGACGATTCAGTTTTATGAGAGGTCGGGATACGAGCTTGTCGGGAAGATCCCGGAGTACTACAAGCCCGGGGATGACAAGCTGATTTTCGCGAAGCGGCTGGCGACTCTTGCAGCGGTCGAGTTATTGGAGAGCAACGTCGAGTCCGCCAAGGCGCCCAGTTCAGCAACTGCCGCCATTTTTTGAATTGCGCGCTGGCACTCCCCGGTGTATAAGCAAGCAGTACAAGTACTAGTTAGGTGGGCATATATACTCCGCATATGATTCGGCACCACTTCTTTCTTCAGCTGAATTCGTTGATGTTTCACGCAGATCGCGGCCCGCAACGCGTCGCCCTTGGCCTCGTTGCTGCGTCGCTGCTCATGGCTCCGCCCATACCGGCTCTGCGGTTTGCGACCTTGTGGGTTGCTATAGTTCTGCTGCTTCCGCGCCGCGCCACCTAACGACCATTGCAGCACGGTCGCGAAATGAATCCCGCCGATCTTCGCGACCCGTCGCGGCGAGAGTTCCTCGCCGCGTCCGTGGTCGGTCTGGTGGGGCTCGCACGTGACTCCGAGAATCCAACACCGCGTGAAGGGACGCAAGCGGACGGTGATCTCCTCTACGTAGGGACGTATACCGAAAGTGGGCGACATGACGGCATCCATCTCATGCGCATGGACCGCCGCTCCGGAAAACTACGGCTAGTCGCCTCGGTCGACGCCGGTGCAAACCCGTCCTTCGTCGCTACCCACCCGGACGGCCGCGTTCTCTACGCAGTGAATGAACTCGAGACATACAACGGGAAACCGACCGGTGCGGTTAGCGCATTCGCTATCGCCCGCGACACCGGGGCTCTCACACTACGCGACCGGCAGCCGACGGGAGGCGGTGCGCCCTGCTTCGTGAGCGTGGACCGTAGTGGCCGTGTCGTGCTCATTGCCAACTACGTCGGGGGCAGTGTAGCTCTGCTTCCGATCGAGGCGGACGGATCACTCGCTCCGGCGACGCAAGTAGTGCAGCATACGGGAAGCGGGCCGAATACGGAGCGCCAGGCTACGGCGCATGCCCACTGCATCGTTGCCGACCCCTCCAACCGCTTCGTGCTCGCCGCAGACCTCGGCGCCGATCGAGTGTTCGTCTATCGTCTCGATCTCAAGAGCAAATCCCTGAGTCACGTTGAGGGGGGCGAGGCTGAAATGCGCTCCGGCGCGGGCCCGCGCCATATCGCTTTCCACCCAACACTGCCGCTGGTGTTTGTCGCCAATGAGCTCGATTCAACCGTGGCCACGCTCCACTTCGACGCCGTGCGCGGCTCACTGCGTCCGCTCGACACCCGCCCAACGGTTCCCGCTGCATGGACCGGCACGAATTACCCTGCTGACATCCACGTCGCACCATCCGGGCGCACGTTGTACGTGTCGAACCGCGGTCACAATAGTATTGCCGTCTTCTCGGTTGCGGAGTCGACGGGAGCGCTCGCGCTCGACCAGGTGATCTCCACCGATGGCGACTGGCCGCGCAATTTCAGTCTCGATCCGACCGGCCGCTGGCTCCTCGTCGCCAATCAGAGGTCAAGCTCTATTGTCGTGTTCGGGCGCGATCAGGAAACCGGCCGACTGACGCCGACACGCGAGAGGATCGCAGTACCGAGTCCAGTCTGCCTGCGGTTCCGTGCGCACGTGGGCGTCACTGCTTGACGGTCGGCCGCGGAACGCTCGGACCGTCGCTCGTACTGCAGGGCGGCCCGCACTCGGCNNATCACGACCCGAACCGTACGCGGCCGGGACACGATCGATGCGCGCGGCCTCGTTGTCGCTCCTGGCTTCATCGACCTTCACGATCACGGACAGACGCCCGAGACATATCGGTTAAGGTCGCTGGACGGCGTGACGACATCGCTCGAGCTCGAGCTCGGAACGTCGGACGTCGATGCCTGGTACCGCGAGCGAAGTGCCGGCGAACGAATCAACTATGGCGTCAGCATCGGCCACATCAAAGTCAGGATGCTCGTGATGCACGATTCCGGCACCTTTATGCCGGTAAGCGACGGAGCCTATCGCGCTGCGTCACCTGCACAGATTGGCGAAATAGCGAGACTCATTGAGCTTGGTCTGAGTCAGGGGGCGATCTGCATCGGCGCCGGGTTTCCGTACACGCCGGCGGCAACGCGAGAAGAGTTGTCGGCCGTGTTCCGCGTCGCCGCAAATACGAAGACACCAATACACGTACACATTACCCCTGGGTCCGCTGGCCTTAAGGAAGCGCTTTCGCTCACCGGCGAAACCAATGCTCCATTGCAGGTGGTGCACATCAATAGTTCCAGCCTTGCCGAAACGCCCCTGATGCTCAAGATGATCAGTGATGCGCGGGCTCAGGGACGGGACGTGACGACGGAAGCGTATCCCTATGCGGCCGGAATGACAGAGATTCAATCCGCCACCATACAAGACGTCTATAGAGGCGCTTCCGATGAGCGCCTGGCCGAGCTGGAATGGCCGCGTACGGGTGAGCGGTTGAATCGCGAGAGCTTTGAGCGGTATGGCCGGATGGGCGGGCCAATCGTGGTTCATACCAACACCGAGCATATGGTCGCCGCGGCGATAAACAGTCCACTCACCATTATTGCGAGCGACGCATACTGGCAGAATGGCACGGGGCATCCACGGACAACTGGAACTTTCTCGAAAGTTCTTGGCCGCTACGTACGCGAGGCCCACTCACTCCCGTTGATGGAAGCAATCCGCAAAATGACGCTGATGCCGGCACAGCGACTCGAGGCGCGAGTGCCGGCGATGCGGAAGAAGGGGCGCCTGAGTGTTGGCGCAGACGCGGATATTACCATCTTTGACGCAGCGAGCGTGGTGGATCGCTCGACGTACCGAGAGCCGTCGCTACCGCCTGTTGGCATTCAGCACGTGATCGTGAACGGTGTGTCAGTGGTCGCGAACGCGCGGGCAGTCGAGGGCGTCGCGCCGGGAAAGGCGGTACGGGCACCAAGATGACCACACAGGCGCACGATCTGAAGAGGAGCCCATGAGAAACGCCGTGGTGACCGAGAAGGCGCCGAAGCCGCTTGGTCCGTATTCGCAGGCAGTCATCGAGGGAGATTTCATTTTCGTTGCCGGACAGGGTTGCACCAATCCGCAGACCGGGAAGCTGGAGCTTGGGGACGTGCGGTCGGAGACGAAGCGGACGTTTGAGAACGTCCGGGCGATCCTCCAGGCGGCGGGCTCATCACTCGATGACGTCATGAAGTGCAACGTTTATCTTCGCGACATCAACGATTTCGCCGCGATGAACGAGGTTTACGAGAGTGTCTTCGCGGCGCCGTTTCCGGCACGCACCACGATCCAGGCGGGTGCGCTTCCGGGCGGCATCGCCGTCGAAATCGAGTGCATCGCGAAGAAGGTGAGATAGTGGAGGCGTGCGAGCACATCGTGGACGAGGTCGCGTAATGGACGCGCTCGACCTCGACACACCCGCTCTCTACGTCGATCTTGACGCTCTCGAGAACAACATAGTTCGGATGCAGGAGCAATGTCGTGCGTGGGGTGTCGAGCTACGTCCTCACGTGAAGACCCACAAGATCGCCGAGATTGCCCAGATGCAGCTCGATGCGGGCGCAATCGGGATCACGGTCGCCAAATTGGGCGAGGCGGAAGTATTGCCCGGCGACGATGTGCTTGTCGCCTACCCGCTGGTGAAGGCGAAGCTGCCGCGTTTGAGAAAACTGGCGAAGACGCGACGCGTGAAGGTTGCGGTCGATTCAGTCGAGGTCGCTCGTGACCTCGAGGGAATCGCAACGCTGGTGGAGATAGATGTCGGCGTGGGTCGTTGTGGCGTGCAGTCACCTGAGCAGGCGGTCGAGATCGCGAAGGCGTGCTCGGATTTCCAGGGGATCTTTTATTGGCCGTCGTGGCTCGACGAGACAGGCTTCCAGGCAGCGTGCGCCAGGATCGATACCGTCCTTGATGCGCTCTCCGCGTCCGGCTTCCAGGCGAGGATTGTCTCTGGAGGTTCGACGCCAGGTGCCGCGAAAACGCCGCTGATTCCGCGGACAACCGAGATCCGACCTGGCACCTACGTCTTCTATGACGCGAGCAGCCTCGAGGCGAAGCTCTGCGTCGAGGCGGACTGCGCGCTCCGAGTGCTCACCACGGTCGTCAGCACCGCGGTGCCGGGCCAGTGCGTGATCGACGCGGGGTCAAAAACGCTTTCGAGCGATCAGACGGTCGGTTCCGGAACGTTCGGCCACTTCGTGGGGCGCCCATGGACCATGCGCAAACTGAATGAGGAGCACGGCTACGTGGAGATCCATGGGCCCGCCCACGTCGGAGAGAAAATCTGGGTGGTGCCAAGCCATGTCTGCCCGACTGTCAATCTGCACGACGAAATCTGGTACGGCCGCCGCGGCCGAGTGGAAGGAAGCTGGAAGGTCGCTGCGCGCGGGAAAGTTCGCTAGAACCGACGCAGCCGCGGGGGAAAGCGATCATTCATGCACGGATGGACATTGGAGACACGGTGTTGATCGCCAATGATGTTCCTCCATCCGTCTTCAAGAAAATCCGCAGCGTCTACCTCTATCTCTCGGTCGAGTCGGCGGAAGTGGCGGAGAGGGTCCACAACCTTCTTGCCGAAGGCGGGGAGATTTATATGCCGATGGAGGAGACGTTCTACGCGACTCGCTTCAGCATGCTACGTGACAGGTTTGGCGTGTCATGGACGGTCATTAACGAGCTGCCCAGACCGTGAGTTGAGGTGGCCGGGGACGGAATACAACTGGCGAAGAAGTAGCAGGAGCCCTCTTCTCTCCTTCCCCCAGCCACAATAAGGCGTCGATGATCAGTTGATCCTGAATTGGGTTGTTCAGCGTGTATGACAAAGTCTTGTTGGTAGTATCGTACTTGTGCTCATAATCGATGTCGTTGTGACCCATGTTCAGATAGATCATCCTGTATTTCTTGTTTGTCCAAACGACGGGGTAGTACCCGCTGTGCCAGATCTCGTGCAGTTTTGGCCCGGTGCCCAGCGGGAAGCTCGTTGAGTCGATGGAAAGCAGAATGTCGATGTCCGAATTCTGCCTCAGATCCTTTTCCCACCGGTACCACTCACTTGGCGAGGACTTAAAGGTCTCGGGCAGATGGTGAGTCGCCGGATGCTTGCGGTCTTCGACACGCAGAACGGCTGACACAGGTCTCCAGGTGTTGCTGACGTATGATCCTGAACCGAGAAAAGTGTTGTGATACCAGTCCCAGTTTGCCGGATACGCTGAAGGTGTCAAAGCAAAACCAGAAAAATGAAAGCCCATCCAGGCTCCGCCATGCTCCATGTACGTCTGAAACGCAACTCGTTGTGCGGGCTCTTCAGGACGCGTATCCAGAAACACCACTACCTGATATTTGGCAAGAAACGCTGAATTCAGATTGTGCCAATTGGATGTAGTGTCGAAGCTGAAATTGTATTTCGCCGCCATTTCTGGAAACCATCGCTCGGCTTCATGCACAAAGCTGATATGCGCCTGATCCTGTTTGGCGGTAAAGAACGCTATGACTCTAAACTCCGGCTTGCTGGTATTGGCGCTAAGGGCTGAGCAGCAATAGATGAGCGCTGCAATGCTCAATGCCTTGAGTGCAGACATTAATGCATGACCTTGATGTAGCCCCAGTTATCCTGCTGCTTCATGACGACCTCCATTTGCGCATCTGGACTCGAGGTGCCAACCTCTCTGAGCCACCGCAGCACTGCCTTCTGCTCGAGACTGTCTCGGCTGGTGAGATCGAACACGACGCGGTACGGCTGACGCTGAGCTCGGACAAAGCCAAGGCTCAGCAACGCGAGCAACCCGACGAATAAAATGCGTCTCATCGTGGTTCCTCCGGTTGGCATACGTTGGTCGAGATTGGTGGGGAAAACAAGCGCGCACTTTCGGGCGCCGACGAAGGAGGATGTGAACATGGGAACGACACGATTGCGCGCCGGCCTGTTGACCAACTTGTTGATCGGCCTCTTGGCGGCCGTCAATCCAATAATGGCGCAAGCGGGAGGCAGAACGCCGCCCGAGAGAACGCCGCAGGTGACATCTCCCACCGCTCGTCCGGCGCCTCCAACCCGCGATCCAAACACTGCGGGATTTGTCACCGCGAAGGAGCTGCCGGACGGCAGCGTTCCGCCGGTCGACGCGGATGGAAATTTCGTCATCGGGCCGACGCACACGCCTGCATTTGAAATGGTCGTGCACGAGGGTGTGCCGCGAGGAACGGTTCATACCTTCACGATGAGCTCAGCGGACAGCAAGATCTTTCCAGGCATTGCCCGCGATTCCGGGACATTCGGCACCGTGAGTCCAACCGATCCTGCCACGTTGGTGGTGACGACCAGCCACCCAGCTCCTTACACGCGCACCGTCGCAGTCTATGTTCCGGCACAATACGTCCCCGGTACGATCGCGCCGTTCATCATCGGGGCGGATGGACCCGACCAGTCGTTGTTCACGGCACTGGACAATCTCATCGCCGAGAAGCGGGTACCGGCGATGATTGCCATCTCGATCGGCAACGGCAGCGGGGATGCGCAGGGGAGCGAGCGAAGCCTGGAATACGACACGATGTCGGGACGCTATGCGGAATTCGTCGAGACCGAAGTGCTGCCGCTAGTCGAACGGCAATACAACGTGAGGCTGACAAAGGACCCTGAAGGCCGAGCGACGATGGGCGGCAGCTCCGGCGGCTCGGCGGCATTCATCATGGCGTGGTACCACCCTGAGCTATATCACCGGGTACTGGCATACTCGATCACGGCGATCAACCAGCAGTGGCCGCACAGCGACGAGACTCCGCACGGCGCGTGGGAATTTCACGAGCGCCTCATCCCGAATAGTCCGGTCAAGCCGATACGAGTCTGGATGGAGGTCGGAGACAGAGATTTCTTCAATCCAAACGTCATGCGCGACGGCATGCACGACTGGGTGGTTGCCAGCGAGAACATGGCCAAAGTTCTGGCCGGCAAAGGTTATCACTACCAGTTTGTTTTTGCCCGCAACGCTGTGCATGTCGATCGTGGCGTGAAACAGCAAACCCTTCCGGAAGCGCTCGAATGGCTATGGAGGGGCTATCCGTTCGAAGGATCCAAGAGTTCCGCGCAGGTCAATCCTGATTGGACCGAGCCATTTCCGCCATTTCGCGTCGCCGGGAATCTCTACTACGTCGGAAGCAAAGATCTCGCGACTTACCTCATCACCACTCCTCAGGGGCACATCCTCATCAACAGCGATCTCGAGACGAGCGTTCCCCTCATTCGGGCCAGCGTCGAGAGACTCGGATTCAAGTTCAGTGATATCAAGATTCTCCTGATCAGTCATGCGCACTGGGACCACGACGGCGGCAGCGCAGCGATCAAGGGGCTTACCGGCGCAACCTATATGGTCATGGATGCCGACGTGTCGGTTGTCGAATCAGGCGGCAAGACTGACTTTCAATACGGCAACCAGCCGGCGTCGCTCTATCCTCCCGCAAAGGTCGATCGCGTCCTGCACGACGGCGATGAAGTGAGATTAGGGGGCGTGACGCTCGTCGCGCATCTGACGCCAGGACACACGAAGGGATGCACGACATGGACGATGAAGGTGGAGGAGGCTGGAAAAATCTATGACGTCGTGATCGTCGGCAGCCCCAACGTAAATGAGGGCTACAAGCTCGTTGGGAACTCTTTGTATCCGGAGATCGCGTCCGACTATGAACGCACTTTCCGAGTCCTCAAATCTCTGCCGGTCGACATTTTTCTGGGTGCGCACGGCGATTACTTCGATCTGCTGACGAAATACGCGCGGCTGAAAGAAGGGGCCGTAACTCCTTTCATCGATCCAGCTGGGTACAAGAGGTACATAACCGAGAGGGAGGAGGCTTTCCGGACGGAGCTGGCAAAGCAGAAGGCAGCTCTCCGTCAATGAATGGCGAGAAATGAATTTGTCGCCGGGTAACGTGGTGAGCGCGCGCGCCGCAACCGCAGTGGTGGCGCTCCTCTTCACGAGCGCCTGCAAGGGGCCGCCGTCGCGCCTCGTTGCCGGCGTCTCGGACTCGGTGGTCGTGAGCAGCCGTCGACCGGTCCTGATCCCCATGCGCGTGTTCGACGCGAGCGGGCACACGCTGCAGACGACGGGCGTGCACTACTCGCGGACCTCGGGCGTTCCGGTTCCGGTGTCCGCGGCCGGCAAGGTAACGTGCACACAGTCCGGCGACGCCATCGTTCGCGCCTCGCTCGGCGAGGTGACTACGAGCGTGCTCGTCCTCTGCCGGCCGGTCCGCGACGTGCGCTCCTTACGCATGATGAACCTCGTCGTCGGTGATCCCGCGCAGGAACTGCCCTTCGAGGCCGTCGGGATGGACGGCCATCCCATCACGCTGCTCACCGGGCAGATCACGGTCGGCGACAGCACCATCGCGACGGTCGAGGGCCCGCGCGTACGCGCGCGCGCGCAAGGGTCCACGGAATTGACGATGCGCGTTGGGGACCGCCTCGCGTTTGCGTCGGTCCACGTATACGAGCGCGTGCCCACCCCGGAGGGAATTCGCCCGGGACAGCACGTGGCCGTGCCCGTGCGCCTCGCCGGTGGCGAGATGCGCCGATGGCGACTCTCGGCATCGCCCGAGCCGTACTTCCTGACGATGCTCCCCGACAGCGACGAGCAGCAGATGCCTGGGCTGGCTATCGTCGGCGCGAGCTGCGGGCGCGGCATGGACGCGCACAGCTTCTTCTGCCTCGCGCAGCACGACGCGTCGGTGATTGTCTACCACCCGCAGCAGGTCAATCCGGCGCGGAAGTTGAGCGGCATGCTCGCGGTCTGGCGTCAGGAGCACCCGTAGCTGTATGGTTCCGGCACTTTCAAGGTCAGGA
>DHJO01000016.1:11064-11721 GCA_002404375.1 Gemmatimonadales bacterium UBA4718
GGCGAGCAGGAATCCCGCGCCGGACGTGGATGAGCGAATTGTCGGACGGTGGGACATCTCCATTAACACGCCTGATGGCAGCAAGCCATCCTGGCTCGAAATCGAACGATCCGGACGCGACGCAGTGGTCGGTCGCTTCGTCGGCGTCGTCGGCAGCGCGAGACCGATCTCCACCATCGTAGCGAACGCGGACTCTCTGAGTTTTTCAATTCCTCACCAGTGGGAGGATGGGAACGGCGACCTCACAATCAGGGGTAAGCTGCAGGGCAATGGCCTCGCCGGCGTCATGACGTTTCCGGACGGAAAGAGTTATCCCTGGACAGGGATGCGCTCTCCGCGTCTCGACCGTCGATCAACCCCGGCATGGGGCGCGCCGATCGAACTGCTGCATGCCAACGACCTCGGGGGTTGGCACGCGTCGGGCGCAACGAATCAGTGGAGCGTCACCAATGGTGTATTGAGCAGTCCGCGGTCGGGAACCAACATCGTGACAGATCGCACATTCGGAGATTTCAAGCTTCACATCGAGTTTCGCTATCCGAAGGAGAGCAACAGCGGCGTATATCTGCACGGCCGGCACGAGGTGCAGATCCAGGATGATTTCGGGAAAGAGCCAGCCAACGATCGCTTCAGCGGCATCTACGGCTTCATCTCGCC
>DHJO01000016.1:11811-14010 GCA_002404375.1 Gemmatimonadales bacterium UBA4718
CAGGGCGTCCGCTTCAAAGACCTCAATAAAAACGGCGTTCTCGACCCGTACGAAGACTGGCGCCTCTCCCCTTCCGCGCGAGCCGAAGATCTCGTCCGCCGTATGACTCTCGAAGAAAAAGCCGGCATGATGATGCACGGTACCGCGCGCAGCGCCGTCCCGGCTGGAATCGTTGGCACTGGGGCCGTCTACGATACGGCTGCCATTGGTAAGCTCATTCGCGACGTCGGCGTCAACAGCTTCATTACGCGCCTGGGCGGCGACCCGCGCTTACTCGCGGCGCAGAACAACGCGCTGCAAGAGATAGCCGAGGGAACGCGGCTCGGCGTTCCGGTCACGATCAGCAGTGATCCCAGAAACCACTTCCAGTACGTGCCCGGCGCGAGTGTCCAGTCGGGCCGATTCTCGCAGTGGCCGGAGACTCTTGGATTAGCGGCGATTGGCGACGCTGCGCAAGTGCGCCGCTTCGCCGACATCGCGCGGCAGGAGTATCGCTCGGTTGGAATTCACGAGACGCTCTCGCCGCAGGCCGATCTGGCGACGGAGCCGCGCTGGAGTCGCATCAACGGGACGTTCGGGGAAGATCCCGACCTCACGCGCAAGCTGGTGAAGGCGTATGTCGAAGGTTTTCAGCACGGTGCGTCCGGCGTCGATTCCGCTGGTGTCCTCGCGGTGGTCAAGCATTGGGTCGGATACGGGGCGCAGAAGAACGGGTTCGACAGTCATTCGAGTTACGGGAGATTCGCGAGCTTTTCCGGTGGCCTCGACACACACATCAAGCCCTTCCTCGGCGCCTTCGCCGCGCACGTCGGTGGTGTGATGCCGACTTACTCGATTCTCGAAGGAGCGACGCTGAGCGGACGGCCGCTCGAGCAGGTTGGGGCAGGATTCAATCGACAGCTGCTGACGGACCTCCTGCGCAAACGCTACGGCTTTCAGGGGATCATTCTCACCGATTGGGCTATCACCAACGATTGTTCGGATCTTTGTCGCAATGGGTTCCCTGCGGGGCAACGGCCGTCATTCGCAGCGCTAGCAACGTCGTGGGGGGTGGAAGATCTGCCGAAGGTCGATCGCTTCGCCAAGGCCGTGAACGCGGGCGTGGATCAGTTCGGGGGCACCGAAGAAGCACAGTTCGTCGTGCAGGCTGTGCGCTCGGGCAAAATCACCGAGAGTCGGATCAACGAATCGGTGTATCGCATTGCGCTCCAGAAATTCAGGCAGGGCTTGTTCGAGAATCCCTATGTCGACACAGCAGAAGCAGGACGCTTCGTAGGCAATCCCCAGTTCCAGAGCGAAGCAACCGCGGCGCAGCGACGGTCGCTGGTTCTGCTCGAAAACAAGAATGGCATCCTCCCGCTCGCCGCTCGTGGTAAGCGGGTGTTCCTCCACGGCGTTGATTCGGCGACGGCGACACGATACGGGTTCACCGTTGTCCCGGACCTCTCACGGGCCGACATCGCGATCGTACGCACCAATGCGCCCTTCCAGACTCTGCATCCGAACTACGCGTTCGGAGCGATGCAGCATGAAGGCGATCTCGGTTTCAGAAATGGCAATGCGGAATTCGAGGAGATCAAGCGCATTACCGCGGCGGTGCCGACTATCGTGACGGTTTACCTCGATCGCCCGGCCATCCTCACTGAGCTGAAGGACCGAGCGATTGCGCTCGTAGGCAACTTCGGCGTCAGCGATGCGGCACTGCTCGACGTGCTGACTGGAGTTGCGCGGCCTGAAGGCAGATTGCCGTTCGAGCTGCCATCTTCAATGGAGGAAGTCGAAGCGCAGCGATCCGACCTGCCGCATGACACGGCGCATCCGCTATATCGAATCGGGTACGGACGCAGCTATTCCCGCGGTACAAGATGAACGCACCAGGCGTTCGCAAAGCCAACCTCCTCATTTGGGTATAAGATTTAGGCTCATGAAACCCAAAGAGCTCACCCTACGCGGCCTGATTCTCGGCGCGCTCATCACGACGGTCTTCACCGCGGCCAACGTCTACCTCGGTCTCAAGGTCGGCCTCACCTTCGCATCGTCGATCCCCGCGGCGGTGATCTCGATGGCAATCCTGAGCGCGTTCAAGGACTCGTCGATCCTCGAGAACAACATCGTCCAGACCGTCGCCTCGGCTGCGGGCACGCTCTCGGCGATCATTTTCGTTTTGCCGGGACTCGTGATCGTCGGCTGGTGGACGGG
>DHJO01000016.1:14108-18598 GCA_002404375.1 Gemmatimonadales bacterium UBA4718
ACGACCTCCGACCTGCCCTACCCCGAAGGCGTCGCGGCGGCCGAGGTGTTGAAGGTGGGGTCGGGCACGCGTGGCGAGACGAAGGACGAGACCGGCGAAGCGAGAGAAGGCCTCGTCGCGGTCATACTAGGCTCCGTCGCTTCGGCGGGGCTCGCGATCATAACGGCGACACGCATTGCCGCCGCTGAACTGAACGGCTTCTTCCACATCGGCGCGACGTCGTCGACCGGCTACAACTTCGCATGGTCACTCGCGCTGCTCGGCGCCGGTCATCTCGTTGGATTGTCCGTCGGGATGGCGATGCTCGTCGGTCAGGTGATCTCGTGGGTGATCGCCGTGCCGATTCTGACGTCGATGCAGCCCGCTACCGTTGGTCAGACGCTGGCGGACCACACGATCGCGATCTGGCGCACGCAAGTGCGGTTCATCGGTGCCGGCACGATCGCGGTCGCCGCGATCTACACTCTGGTGAGATTGGCGAAGCCGGTGATGGGCGGACTCGTGAGCACGCTCGTCGCTTCGCGCGCCGCGAGGACGACGGACGATACTGACCGTGACATCTCGCCTCCATGGATTTACGCGCTAACGGCCTTGTGTCTGGTGATCTCGGCGTATCTGGCGTACACGTTTGCCAAGTCGACGGTGCTCGCACCGAGCGCGCTCAAGCTGACGTTGATTGCCGTTCCGTTCGTGCTGATCGTCGGCTTCATCATCGCAGGCGTTTGCGGGTACATGGCGGGCCTCATCGGCGCGTCGAACAGCCCGATCTCCGGTGTCGGCATTCTGTCAATCGTGATCTGTGCGTCCGTGATCACGCTCGCCGTGTCGCCGACAGTGGATACACGCCAGGCGCTCGTGGCATTCGCGCTGTTCGTCACGGCGATCGTCTTTGCGTGCGCGACGATCTCGAACGACAATTTGCAGGATCTCAAAACCGGCCAGCTCGTCGGCGCCTCACCGATGCGTCAGCAGATCGCGCTCATCGTCGGCGTCGCTGCGGGCGCGTCGGTGATTCCGTTCGTGCTCAACCTGCTCGCGAAGGCGTATGGGTTCGCGGGTGCTCCGAACGTCAGCGTGATCGCGGCAAATCCCCTTCCCGCCCCGCAAGCGACGCTGATCTCCGCGCTCGCCCAGGGCGTGATTGGCGGCCACCTCGAATGGACGATGCTTGGCATTGGCGCGGCCGTTGGCGTCGGTCTCGTTATCCTCGACGCCGCGCTCGGCGCGATGAAGAAGCTCCGCATCCCACCTTTGGCTGTGGGAATCGGAATTTATCTCCCAATGTCGGCAACGTTCGCCGTGATCGTCGGCGCGGTGCTCGCTCATTGGTATGATGGACGCGGTCGCTCGATGCCGAACCCCGACCGCGCGCAGAGACTGGGGACGCTGGTGGCGTCGGGATTGATTGTCGGCGAAAGCATCTGGGGCGTGATCAACGCCGGGCTTATTGTCGGCTTCTCGAAGGATGCGCCGATTGCACTCGTGCCGGAGAATTTTGCGCCCGCGCCGTGGCTTGGAGTGCTCGGGTTCGTGGGCGCTATCGTGTGGTTGTACGGGTGGATGCTGCGGCGCTCGGCAGTTGTGGAGATCGGCCCTACTGATCGTCGTTAATACCGTGCTGGCATACCTTCAAGGGCTTCGACATAGCGAACACTGATCGCCCGCCACCTTTGCCGCGTTCGTCGCAGCGGTCATTGGAATCGGTGGGGCGTTCGTGGCAACAGCGCTTACACTAATGGGGGCTCGCGCCGCACTGAAGGGGTGAAGGATCGATCTCCGCTGGACTAGGGTGTTAGTCCGCTTGTCTGCTACGAGTTGGTCCTTGCACGGCCACCGACGTTAAGTGCAGGACTTCGAGCGAGGACTGCGCCCCCTTCCCTCCGCGCACGGTCATCTCGAACACTGTTTTCCACCCATGCATCACCTCGTGGCCGGCCCGGACGAAGATCGTGCCAAGCTTAATCGTCCAGCTCTCGAGTCATCTCGATCATCGTGCGGCGGAAGCCAGCACTATCGAACAGGCGCTGCGCGGCGGCGTTGCGCTCCGCTGTCGAGAGTACAACGCGTGGCGCACCTCGGGCCTTGAGCGCCTCCAGAGTCGACTCGAGCAGCATCCGACCGACGCCCTGCTTGCGATGGGCGGCATCCACGATGATGTCGTACACCACGCCCGCCGGTCCGCGCAGCGCCATGTAGTCGTTCCCTTCCACGCCCGAGTATGTATACCCAAGCACCTCACCGTCCCGCTCGGCGACAAGGATGATGATGTTCGGCTCATCGAGCTGCGTCCCCAGAAACGAGCCGTACCCGTTCTCGGTCCGCGACGTTGGCGCCATGAAGCGCTTCGGGTCGAAGTCATGGTGCGTACGGACGAGGAGTGCGCCGAGTCTGCCAATAGCCGTGACGTCTGCGGGCGTTGCTCGGCGGATGCGGACGGCGTCCACGTCAGAACACGAGCGTCTGAATTGAATGGGGTAAGCTACTGACTTCCGCGGCGTTGCCGTCCAGCCAGAGATAGTAGGAAACCTTTTGATCGCTCTTGTTCATTACCACCACCGACACTTTTCCATCAGGATTGATGAAGGCGGTGGAAAGCAGCGCGCTTCGGCTGGGTGCGCTGGCGATTCTCCTTGCGCCAGGACGGACAAACTTGGAAAAGTGTCCGATGTAGTAATACGAGTTTGTATAGGTCAGCTCACCCGTTTTCGTATCGGCGTGAACCGGGGCAAAGCAGAAGTTCCCGACGTGATTTGGCCCACCAGTTTCGTCCAGCAATACGTTCCAGTCTGTCCAGCCGACAGCACCACTGTTGAAGTCATTGATCATCGAACTTCCGTAATGTTCGCCCAATCTCCAGTTGTTGAGCTCCTGAGCCTTGAAGGCATCGTTGCAGCCTTCAGTGAAGAGCAGGTTTTTGTCCGGGAAAGTCTCGTGCACGAGCTTGACGTTATCGAACATCTGGTCGCCCCCGCTCCATGGCTCGTACCAGTGGTATCCAATGCCCCATACATACCGGGCGGCTTTGGGGTCTTCCAGGATGGTGCTCACTCTCTGGTAGATGAGGTCGCGGTTGTGGTCCCAGGCGATGATCTTCTTTTCTCCCAGCCCTTCTCTCTTCATCGTCGGGCCGAGATAGTTTTTCAGGAAGTCTTTCTCGTCTTCCGCGGAGTAGATACAGGACTCCCATGTCTGCGTCGCCATGGGCTCGTTCTGAACGCTGATGCCCCAGATGGGTATTCCTTCCCGCTCGTATGACTTGATGAACTTCGTGTAGTAGTTGGCCCAGGACTGATAGAACTCCGGTTTCAATTTTCCACCATGGAGCATGTCATTGTTGCTCTTCATGAATGCCGGTGGACTCCATGGGCTGCCGAAGAGAGTGAGTTTCCCTCCGGCGGTGGCCATCGCCCGTTTGATAAAGGGAATGCGGAATTGCTTGTCGTGGTTGACGCTGAAGGACTTCAGCTCCTTGTCGCCTTCGTTGACGTAGGTATAGCTGCCGGACGAGAAATCGCAGCTGTGAATGTTGGTTCTTCCAATCGTGTAGCCGATGCCTTTGTTGGCATCGAAATAGGCATCCAGGATTTCCCGCTGTTTGGCTGACGGCAGTTTGGCAAACGTCTCAGCGGAGGCATCCGTGAGTGCGCCGCCGATGCCTAGAATCGATTGAGATCTCTTTGAGGGATCGACGAAGACACAGATCTGGGTCTCGAGCGGCTGACCCATAGGCTTGAACGTCAGCTTGTCGGTAGCAGAGAGGCGGTAATTGGTTTTGTCGGCTGTGGTGTAGACCGTTACCTCTTTCGCCTCGATCCTTCCCCCGATTTCCGGCGGCTCCGGAGTATCGGACGGTTGGTCATATGCCGCCGGCGATAGTTTTGTTTTCCCCAACACCAATGCTGAAGACGACGCTACCAGGAAACCACGGCGATCGATTTTCATAGTCGATGAGTTTGAGATTGAGCAGCGGGTTACCAAGCATGTAGTTGTTCTCCGCCAAGAGCAACTGGCCCCTTCCTTCAGGCTTCACGTTCCTCGAACCACTCAAACCGATATGCGAGGGCCGGTCCGCGCGAGCCTTCGTACGCGAGTTGCCCGACAAGCAAAGTGAATGGCTCGATGTAGCGCGCAACTCGGAGTGGACCGGCGTCCACTGGCTCGAAACCAGCATCGCTAATCAGTTGCGCGGCAACCTTCTTCGCCCCCGCATCCTCGCCGCAATAAACGACGCTCGGCCGTTCTGTTCTTCCGCTTCCCCCTTCCCTCTTCCCTCTTCCCGCCCTTTCAAAAACGCTGAACAGCACTTCACTGGGCACAGTGCTGAAAGCAGAGACGACTCGACCCTTGGGAATTTTCTTAGCCAGCTCCTCCGCGCCAGATGACTTGTGCGCGATGACGAGGTCTGTGTCGTTGGCATTCATTGGCAGCGAGCAGGTGAGAATGACTTTACCCGCGAGGTCGCTAGCCTTTTTCAGCACATCGTCTACGCG
>DHJO01000016.1:18718-19165 GCA_002404375.1 Gemmatimonadales bacterium UBA4718
TTTTCCAGCTTGGCCTTGCTGTGAGAGTAGCTGAACACCACGTCGTGGCCCGCTCGGGCGAAGATCGTCCCGAGCTTGCCACCCATCAGGCCAGAACCAAGAATGCCTATGCGCACGTCGCCTCCTAAATCGCCCGGGCGGGCTCTGGGTCGAAAGCGAGGGACGTCGAGAGGTCCCGCTCAGCGTCGATCTGCGCCTTTAGATCGGCCACCACCTGCTCCGCGGTGCCAATGGCATCGGCGCCAGCGATAAAGCGGCGCGGCGGCGGTTCCTGGCTCGCGATGGTGATGAGCGCTCGCGCGAGCTTGGCTGGGTCGCCGGTTTGGAGGCCATTCTGTGATTTCCAAAACTTGAGCTGCTCCGTTCTCCGCTCATCGTAGTCCGCGATGGACGGCTGGGCGTAGTTCGTCGACTGCTCCGTAAGGAGCTCCGTCCGGAAGAACCCCG
>DHJO01000016.1:19252-24798 GCA_002404375.1 Gemmatimonadales bacterium UBA4718
GCGCGCGTGACGTTCATCGGGCCAATAAGGCTCGTGCTCAACTGTTGCTCCATGTGCTCCGGCGTCAGCTCCTCGAAGTAGCCCGCATAAAAGCTGGCAGCATTGTTGACCAGCACGTCAATGCGCCCGAACCGATCGGCGGCGGCCCGCACCGCTGCCTCGGCATCACCCGGCTTTGTCACGTCCAGCTCGACCGCGAGCAGGTCCTTCGACTTACCCAAGACCCTGGACAAGCGGTCGCGGTCACGGCCTGAGGCGACAACCGCGTGGCCGGCCGCCAAAGCGGCTTTGGCGAAATCGACGCCCATGCCGCGGCCGGCTCCAGTGATAAACCAAATCTTCTTCTTACTCATGACATCTCCCTTTTCTATCCGCTTTAGCGATCGATCATTCTCTCTTGAGCCTCGGCGTACCGCGCACCTTTGAGCGTGATCGTCGAGGCAGCATTCTCGATATCACGGAGGTCGCCGGGCGTCAGCTCGACCGACGCCGCGCCGATGTTCTCTTCCAGCCGCTCCATCCTCTTGGTGCCCGGAATTGGAACGATCCACGGCTTTTGCGCCAGCAGCCACGCCAGCGCAATCTGCGCGGGAGTCGCCTTCTTGCGCTCGGCGATTTTGGCGAGAATGTCGACGACAGCCTGATTCGCCTTCCGGTTCTCCGACGTAAAGCGGGGGACGGTGTTGCGGAAGTCGGTGCTGTCGAACCTCGTCTTGTCGTCGATCTTTCCCGTGAGGAAGCCCTTGCCCAGCGGACTGAACGGAACGAAGCCGATGCCAAGCGATTCGCAGGTCGGAAGTATCTCCTTCTCGGGTTCTCGCCAAAACAGCGAGTATTCGCTTTGAAGCGCGGTCACCGGTTGAACCGCATTCGCCCTGCGGATTGTCTTCGGGCTGGCCTCGGAGAGCCCGAAGTGCTTCACCTTTCCTTCCTTGATCAGATCCTTCACCGCGCCCGCGACATCCTCGATCGGAACGGCGGGGTCGACACGGTGCTGGTACAGCAGATCGATCGCATCGACTCTCAGCCGCTTGAGTGATGTTTCGACGACCTGTCTGATTCGTTCCGGTCGACTATCCAGACCGGCACCGGTTCCAGCAGCGGGATCCTTGAAGCCGAATTTGGTGGCGATTGCGACTCGCCCCTTGAAGGGTTCGAGAGCTTCTCCAACCAGCTCCTCGTTGTGGCCCGCGCCGTAAATCTCCGCGGTATCGAAGAAGGTGACGCCGCCCTCAACTGCGGCGCGTAGTACACGGATCGACTCCTCCCTGGGTCCAGGCGGACCGTAGCTCTGGCTCATTCCCATGGCGCCGAACCCGATTGCCGAAACTTCCAGCCCACGCTTTCCAAGTTTCCGTTTCTGCATAATCAATCTCTCCGTCGTCTCAGTCATGATACCAATCAAACACCTCCCGACTCGGCGATCTACTTGACAATGGTTCACACCCTGATAAGCTCTGCTTCTCAGTGGATAATGAGTCCGCGGGAATCGAAGTGTTCGTCGCGGTCGCCGAAGCGAAGGGCTTCCGCGCCGCAGGCCAACGGCTCGGCGTCAGTGGCTCGGCGGTTAGTCAGGCGCTGCGCCGGCTCGAGGAGCGGCTCGGCGTCGCGCTGGTGCGACGCACCACGCGCAGCGTCCATCTCACCGAAGCGGGGGAGCGGCTTTTCGCCGCGGCGCGTCCGGCGCTCGACGAGCTGCGAGCCGCGGTCGCCGCAGTCGGCGAGCTCGGTGACGAGCCGCGCGGTACGCTGCGCCTCCACGTGTCTCGTGCGGGCGAGAGTTATCTGAACGGGCCACTGCTCGCCGGCTTTCTCAAGGAGCACCAACACGTCGGGCTCGACCTGGTGGTGAGCGACGAGCCCGTCGACATCGTTGCCGAGGGATACGACGGGGGGATTCGACTAGGCGAGATCATCGATCGTGATATGATCGCGGTGCCGGTCTCAGGCGATCTCCGTCTCGTCGTGGTTGGCGCGCCTTCCTACTTCGCCAAGCATCGCAAGCCAAAGCATCCGCGGGATCTGGTCGACCACGATTGCATTAACTGGCACCCGACGGCGGAAGCGCCGCCGTATCGGTGGGAGTTCACCGAAAACAAGCGCGAATTCTCGGTCGACGTTAGAGCGCGCGTGCTCACCAACGACCCGGCGCTGAACGTACGCCTCGCTCGCGCGGGAGCCGGCCTGACCATGTCCGATGAGCGCGTGCGCGACTACGTGGCGCGCGGCGAGCTCGTATCGGTACTCGAGGAATTCTCGACGCCCTTCCCCGGTTTCTACCTGTACTATCCCGAGCGGCGGCACGCATCGCCGGCATTGCGCGCTCTCGTCGACTATCTGCGGCGCCAGCGACGCGATAATCGCGCGCGGAGGAAACGATGACCGCCCGATCTTCAGCCGGTTTTACGCGGCGAGTTGCTTAACCTCCGGCCCACTTCGCGGCGACGACTTCGATGCGCTCTTCGCTGTAGCGATGAGGCGATGGCTTCCTGGGGTGCGCTCATCGCAACCGCCCCTCGCATTGGGCCGAAACTAAAAACTAAGTTATTCGTATTGGCGACTAACGCTCTTCTCGAGGACACCCGTCATGCCGTCCGACACATCCACCGAACCATCCCCACTCTTCGGCGCCCGCATGGCCGGCGCGTTGTGGCTGATCGTCATCCTTGCCAGCATCGTAGCCATCATCGCCGAGGCCTCCCTCGACTTGCACGGCGACCCGGGAACGTTGGCCGCGAATGTGCTGGCGTCCGCGTCAAAGATCCGTCTCATCTTCGTCGCCCTTTTCTTCGGCAAGATCTGCTACATCGGCGTCACAGTCCTCCTCTACGAGCTGCTCAAACCGGTCAACAAGAGCGTCGCCCTGTTTGGCGCGTTTTGCGGTCTTGCCGGCCTCCTTACCGGGGCAGGCGGCTCCATTAACCTGCTCACCGCCCTCTCGCTGCTCGAGGAGGCGCGACGCGCAACCGAGCCGGTTGCCAGTCAGCTGCGGGGCGTGGTGAAGATCCTGCTCGGTGCCGAGGGATTCAACGGGGAGGACGTCTTTTTTGGATGTCAGATGCTATCCGTCGGTTATCTGATCGTCCGCTCGTATTTCGTCCCGCGAGCAATCGGAGTACTGGTGGTCCTCGGAGGCTTGAGCTTCCTCATCACCTCGTTCACGACTCTCATGGCGCCGGCGCTTGGCGCCCGGGTGGCACCGCTGATCCTGCCGATTGTTGCGCTCGGAGAAGGCTCGCTGGCGCTGTGGCTGCTTGTGAGAGGCGTGAACGTCGAGCAGTGGCGATCGGCGACAGCCCGCCCTTCCGCGATCGATCCGGCGGCACGATGACCGAGCCGGACGCGATTCAGCGCCGATGGGCTCGAGTCGTGGGTTTCAGCTACCTCTTCGCACTCGCGCCTGCGGTCTTCGCCGAGTTCTACGTGTCGGGTCGGCTCGTCTCTGACAATGCCATCGTGACGGCTCAGAATATCATTGCACACGAACGGTTATTTCGACTCGGCATTGCCAGCAATCTGCTGGTTTTTGCGACCGATGTGCTGCTGGTCACAGCACTCTATATCGTCCTCGAGCGGGTGAATCGGCGACTGGCTCTGCTCGCCACGTTTTTTCGCCTCATCGAAACCACGATCCTCATCGTCGCGGCGCTCAACGATTTTTATGTACTGCGTCTTCTCAGCGGGGCGAGCTATCTCACGACCGTAAACTCCGGTGAATTGGCGGCGCTGGCGCGCGTGAGCATCGGAGCGCACGGCTCTGCGTATGGCATCGCTTTGCTTCTCTTTGGCTTTGGTTCGCCGGTGTTCTGCTACCTGTGGCTCAGGTCGGGATACATCCCCAAACCACTGGCCGTGTGGGGACTGCTCGCCTCGGTCTGGATCGGAGTCTGTGCTTTCACCTTCATCGTTTTCCCCGAGCTTACGAAGGTGATCACCGTCGGGTACTACGGCGGTCCGATCTTCTTGTTCGAGCTGACGATTGGTTTGTGGCTGCTCTTCAAGAGCCTCCGGCAAGGCACGCCAACGACCTCGACATGACCCGTCACACCAACTGGACCAGCCGCCGGTTTTCTCATTGCTCGAGATTCCTACCCGACGATGAGAACATAAGCAGCGGCTGCGATCACGAGTCGCGCTAGCCATCCAAGCGCGTGACTCACACCGAGCCTCGCGGAGTACTTCAAGTAGAGTGTGTTCGTCACCGTCTGGGGCAGCGCCGCTGCGAGCCAGACGAGAACTGACAGCGCCATCGCCGGGCCGAACCCGTGTACTCCGATGCGATGCGCGAGTGCCAGAAAGGCCGCGGTGCCGAACACCGCCAGCACCATCGAGCCCGCGATTTTCCGGCTCTCCGGACCCGCGCGCCACATTTCAGGCGTCCTCATGTACTCGTCGTGGAAGATTACGCCAAAGAAAAGCCAATCGCTTAATGAAATACCGGCGGTTGCCGCAATGAGGGCGAGAAAAACACGCATTTGGCTCTCCCGTGGGGTTGTCCGATCCCGCCAAAATATGACGCCCCATTCGCCGGCCTGCTCCGCGCCGAATGTAGGCGTCAGCGATGGGGACACTCGATCTTGTCCCAAAGGCGGGGCAAATTACTAATGGAGGTGCATTGATGACGCAGCGTGAATTCTATCTGGAGCGCCGGCGCGCCGAGATCCCTGTCTTCATGAAGGTTCTGAAGGCGTTGCCCGCCCAGAAACTCGATTACAAGCCACACGAACGCTCTCCATCGGCCGAGCAATTGATGTGGACTCTGACCAAGGAGCTCGGGTCGTGTCTGGATGCCGCTACTCAATACAAGGCAGAATGGAGAACAGAACCACCGCCACCGTTTGACGAAATGCTGGATCTGTTCGAGCGATGGTCGAACGAGCTGACGGATCGCGTCGAAAAGATGGACGACGCTTCCTGGAATCGGGTGGCGAAGTTCTACTACAACGGGAAGGTCGTCTCGGAACAGCCTGTCGGACAATTCCTCTGGTTCATCCTCTTCGACGCGATCCACCACCGCGGCCAGCTCTCCGCGTATTTGCGGCCGATGGGTGCCAAGGTTCCGCCCATCTACGGTCCTTCGGCCGACAGTGCAACCATGGCCTGACGAAGGAATGGAGGGGCGAAGGTGGCGATCATCCGGCCTAACGTTCACGCCTGTTGCCTCCGGCCACTCCATCCGTCCCTTGTGGGCGGGACCATAGGAGCGCTGTCGCGCTTCCCAAATGCGAGTATCCCGCTGACAAACTAGAGGAGATTTCGCAAATGGTTGTGAAGAGAGTGGTTCAATTGGCAGCCGTCCTTGTTTCATTGGCTGTTGCCACAGCGGCGCAGGCGCAGAACGCACAGATCCGTCAGGGTTTCTGGTTCAGCGGAGGGCTCGGACTGGGCTCGCTCGGCTGCCAGAACTGCGGTACGTCGCGGGAGAACGGCATGACCGGCGACTTGTCACTCGGTGGAACGCTTTCGCCGAGATGGCTGCTTGGCGTCGGGACCTCGGGCTGGAGCAAGCCAGAGCAAGGCGGGAGATTGACGGTAGCGACGCTCGA
>DHJO01000090.1:0-1922 GCA_002404375.1 Gemmatimonadales bacterium UBA4718
GCGGATTCGGCTTCTGGATGATTTCGGAGAATCGATCGTTGAACATTCCTCCGAACAGGCCTTCAACCAGATGCTGTCTGTAGGTCGACACCGTCGTGTTCGATCGCTTCGGCTCCTTGTACAGCAGTCTGATCATCGATCGGGTTGCTTCCTTGTCGCTGTTGATCGAGACGAGAGTGCTGTCGTGCGATGGCACAGGAGAAAGTGGACGCGGACGAGGATTTGTTGCGCGAGGGATTGCACCGAGGTAGCGTCGGATCAGAGTTTCGACTCGCGCCTTGTCGAAGTCGCCTACCGCGACGACTGCCATCAGATCCGGGCGATACCAATCGTCGTAGAAACGCCGGAGTGTGGTTGGGGTGTAAGTCTCCAGTGTCTTCTTGTCACCGATTGGAATACGCTCGCCGTATTTGGATCCAGAGAACAGCACCGGGAACCACTTGTTCTGCATGCGGTTCTCGGCGCCCTGCCCCAGGCGCCACTCTTCTATGACTACCGGGCGCTCCTTCTCGATCTGTGTAGGTTCGAGCGCGAGGTTGTGCGCCCATTCGGAGAGAATCTGAAATCCCTTGTCGACGATCGCGGCGGTGTCCGTCGGGATCGTGATCATGTAGACGGTTTCGTCGAAGCTGGTGAATGCGTTGATATCCGGGCCGTATCGCATGCCGACCGATTCCAGGTAGCTCGAGACCTGATTTCCCGGGAATCGCTTCGTTCCGCGAAATGCCATGTGCTCGAGCATGTGGGCCAGTCCGCGCTGATCGTCGTCCTCGAGCACGGACCCGGCGTTTACCACCAACCGCAGCTCCGCGCGCTTTTCCGGCTTGTGGTTTTCACGTATGTAGTAGCGCATCCCGTTAGGGAGCGTGCCTATCGTGACGGCCGGGTCGAAGGGAAGCGGACTGCCCGGCGAGCCGATTGTTGGCTCCTGCGCTGATGCGAGAGATGCCAGGCCGAGGCAAAAGTTCGCGCAGGCGAAAACCAGAACCACGACGGTAAAGGGAAACTGATTTCTTGATCTCATTCGAATCATGGCGTTGGTTGCGGGCGCGCCGTCATCAAGCCGCCTCGGTTTCATCCAGCTCGGCGATCGCAGCAAGGAAGCGCGCGCCGTATCGTTCCAATTTCATGGGACCTACTCCGCGAACATCCTGTAAAGCGCTGAGCGATCGCGGACGTCGCACCGCCAGCTCCGCGAGAGTACGATCCGAGAATACAATATACGCGGGCACTTGTTCCTCGCGGGCAATCCGGGTTCGAACCGTCTTGAGCGCCGTGAGAGCCCTCTCCTCCGCGGGACCGAAAGCAACGTCGTCGGCGGTGGCGGCGGGCGGTCGCGATCCCGCGCGAGGTGCTTTCCTGCCGCGGCGTTGGCGCGGTGAATCGTCGGCCTCGCTCGCAACCGCAGTGATGCCGAGACAGTTGTCGCACCCATCGCACCGCGCTCGCGCCGCAGGATCGCCAAAATAGCGCAGCACGAAGCCGCGCCGGCACTCCCTCGTATACGCGTACTTCTGAACTGCCTGGAGCTTCGACGTCTCGGCGGAGCGGCGTCGGTCAATTACCGCCCAGTCTATACGGAATTTGGAGAGCGGCGCAGCTCTATCCGCCAGATAGAGTCCCGTGCCGATTCTTTCCCACGCCAGGAACTGTCGCTCCTCGAGCGACTCGAGCAGCGGAATGGATGCGACGGCGCCACCGAGCCCCGGCGGCAATCCATCGAGATCAATGACGGCGCCGGTTCGAAGCGCTGATCCCACTCCGCGCCACAACGCCCGCAATAAGCCCAGCTCGGCATTTGCTTCGCCGCTCAGCTCACGCTTTATCCGCTCCGGCGTGGCGAGAAGTCTGACGTGAACGCGCGCCTGTTCGCCGTTGCTGGACGCGACCGCGCCGCTTCGCTCCAGAATTCTGAGAGCGCC
>DHJO01000090.1:2047-8470 GCA_002404375.1 Gemmatimonadales bacterium UBA4718
GCGCCCACGAATCCCTGGTTGTCGGACAGCTTCTTCAGTGCCTCATATATCTGCTCGACCGCGGCTCTCTCGGGATACGATCCCTTGATGAAGAACTCGTGGGTGAAGCGATCGGGAAAGGCGTGCAACAGGAACACGTCAGAGTGCTGGCCATCGCGGCCGGCGCGCCCCGCCTCCTGGTAGTACGCCTCGAGAGTACCCGGCATCGCGTAGTGAATCACCAGCCGCACATTGGGTTTGTCGATCCCCATACCGAATGCGTTGGTGGCGACGATTGCGCGGATCCTCTCCGACATGAACGCATTCTGGACGTCATGCCGGCGCGCGTCGTCGAGACCCGCGTGGTATCCGGCGGCCGGGATTCTGGCGCGCTCGAGAACCGTGGTGAGGTGATCGACTGCTTTTCGGGTCGATGCGTAGATGACAGCGAGCCCCTCGTGCCTCTTCAGGATCTCGACGAGGCGCTTCTCCTTCTCGGCGTCGTTCTTCACCGGTATCACGTAGTAGTGGAGATTCGGGCGGTCGAATCCGGTGATGATCGTTTCAGGATCTCTGAGCGCCAGCTCACGGGTGATATCGCGCCGCACCTCAGGGGTCGCCGTGGCAGTCAGCGCTATCGTCGTCGGCGAGCCAAGCTCTTCGTGGACCTTCTTGACGCGCAGGTAGCTGGGGCGGAAATCGTGACCCCACTGGCTGATGCAATGCGCTTCGTCGATCGCGAGGAGAGATACTCCCGCTTTGCGAAGCCGCTCCGCCGTCTTACCATAATCGAACCGCTCGGGCGCGACGTAAAGGAGCTTGATCTCGCCGCGCTCGACTCGTGCAAGCCTATCCGAGACCTGCCCAGACGATAGCGTGCTGTTGATGAACGCCGCTGGCAGGCCTCGCGCGGTAAGTGCGTCCACCTGATCCTTCATCAGGGAGATGAGAGGCGAGACCACGACGGTGAGTCCGGGCATCAGCAGTGCTGGCACCTGGAAGCAGAGCGACTTTCCGCCACCAGTAGGCAGCACGACAACCGTGTCCCTGCCCGCCAGAATCGCCGATACGGCCGCTTCCTGACCTGGGCGGAACGTCTCGTACCCGAATGCGCTCCTGAGCAGGTCGCGGGCGTTCTGAAGAGTCGGCTTTGCCATCCGATGAAAGGTAGCGAGACTGGTGACATCGATGTGACCGCGGCTCGCGCGTGTAATTGTTGTGCTGCGACCGGGGCCCGCTCAGCTAGATGCTTTCGACCAGCCTCGCGTAGAGGGCGGGATCCGCGTTTCCGCCGCTGATCACGCAGCAGACGCGCTTACCCTTGAAACGCGCCGGCTCGGCAAGAACAGCCCCGAGTGCGAGCGCGCCCGTAGGCTCAGCCTTGAGATTCGCCAACGCGAACAGGAGTCGTACTCCTTCCATGATTTGCTCTTCGGATACTTCTATCACACCCGCTAAACCATGACTGAGGATCTCCCAGTTTCTGTCACCCAGGCGGAGCATCCTGGCCCCATCGGCAATCGTGGCGGATTCGTCCTCTTGAGAGACGATGTGTCCCGCCCTGAAGGATTCGGCGGCGTCGTTCGCCAACGTCGGCTCAGCGGCAAGGACCTGAATCTTTTTTCCGCTTCGCTCGACCGCTTTGACAAGACCAGACGTCAGACCGCCGCCGCCAATGGGGGCGATGATGAAATCGAGATCGAGTCCGAGAGCGAATAGCTCATTCGCCAGGCCGGCATTGCCCTCGATCACGAGCGGATCATCGTAAGGGCTGGCGACATAGGCGTCTGGAAACTGCCTGGCCAGCTCGGCCAATCTCTCCAGCCGGCTTTTCTTCTTCACATCGACGAGATCGACTTCCGCACCGTACTCGCGAACAGCGTCGACCTTTATTTTCGGTGCGCCGGCAGGCATCACGACGGTACAGCGTTTCTTGAACAGCGAGCACGCGTAGGCGATCGCCTGTCCGAAATTGCCGGACGACGCGGTGATTATGTGGGCCTGCTTGACGTTCGACGCGACATTGTACGCAGCGCGGAACTTGAAGCTGCCGGTGTACTGGAGCGTCTCACTCGCCAGTACGAGGTCGACGCCGAGTTTTTTGGATAAGCGCGGGGCATATACAATCGTCGTCGGGCGCGGCGGCGTCACTGAAACCCGCGGGGATTGCGGGGCTTGAAGAACCGGAGAATCAGCGCGATGAACAGGAAAGCGATTCCCGCCCATCGAAGAGCGGCGTCGTCGGTGCGCAACCCCCAGCCGAGCAGTACCGCCGCGATGAGCATCAACGCAAGCTTGGCGATCGTGAATGGAGTCATGTCTCCTTCGTGCGACTGGTGAATCGTTTGACGCCTTCGCGGAAATCGCTCGTCGCGCGCGCATCGGCGTTCGCGACAATTCCGGCCGAAATTCCGTCGAGGAACCCGAGATTGTCGAGCTTGTAGAAGAGCGATTTGGTCGCGGCCATCGCGGTCCGTGACTGCTTGGCTAATTGCTCGAGCACCGCCTTCGAGAGCCCGTCAAACTCTCTGGCGGCGAATACGCGTGAAACGAGTCCGATTGCTTTCGCTTCGTCCGCGCTGAGGATTCGCCCCGTGCTCACCAGATCAAAGGCCTGCTTCTCGCCAACCGAGCGCCTCAGCATTGTCATCACCATCGCGGGCACGAAACCGATCGTCACTTCCGGATAGGCGAATCTGGCTTCCTCGTGGGCGAGGACAATGTCGCACGCGGAAGCCAGTCCGGCGCCGCCGGCGTATGCGCGGCCCTTCACCAGCGCGACGACGGGCTTCTCCATGCGCCGGATCGTGTGGAACACGTGGCCCAACGCCTTTGCATCATCCAGGTGCTGCTGCCGTGGTGCGTCCAACATTTCCTCGAGCGCGGCGAGATCGGCGCCGGTACAGAAGTCTGGACCTTCCCCATCGATAGCTACGACTTTCACCGCCGATTCGCTGAGAGCGAAGAGTGCCTCCGCCAGCTCGTCGGCTGTGGCTCGGTCCAGCGCGTTTTTCTTTTCCGGGCGGGCGAGCGTGATCCTGCCAATCGCGCCCTCGACCGTCAACCGAATGTTCTTCATCGGACCGCCGGCAGCGCCAACCGCTTCGCCTCCGCATCCGGCACATCGATGACCATGCGGAGGAGTGCCGTCGAGTACACCTTACCCTGCGCATCCGTCTTGAGCGAGAGCGTTCCTCCGCCGTCGAGCGCGCCGTGCAACAGAAAGTTGAGTGCGTTCAGATTCGGCAGCTCGTACCGTTCGACGTCACCTTCGATCATGCCGCGGAAGTGATCAGCGACTCTGCTGCGCGTCACGAACTGCTCCAGCACGTCGTACCAGCGGGGCTGGAGAGCGATCACGCCAACATTGGCGGTGTCGCCTTTGTCACCGGAGCGCGCATGGGCGATGTCGAGGAGCCGGATCTTCATGAGATGATCTCGACTTTTGGTTTCACGACCGATTTGTCGATCAGGGCCGGCCAGTACGCCACGATCTCTTCCACTTTCGGCCTGCCACCCGCGAAGCCGGTCACGCTCGGCGGACCATTAAGAACGAGCGGGGCGATCTCCCGCGTGAATCGTTCCACAGCGGCGCGATCGGAGCCGCGGACGCCGAAGCGAAGCTGAACCTCTGGCGCATCGTGTCTGTCGCCGGCGAGTGCGCCGTGAGTGGCGTTCGCGCCGACGAATTCCGTGAGAACGCGATCGAACTTGAGGCCAAGGCGATCGAGTCGCTCGCGAAGGATCCTGTCGGCAGCCTGGGCTTTTTCGAGCGCCTCCGGCCATGCATAGACCAGCGTGCCTACTGCTTTGAATCCAGCGCGGTAGGCTACGGATACCTTGAGCTTGTCGGTCGCCGGTCTGCCTTTGATGCCAGACACCAGAACGCGATTCTCTCCATCTTGCGCGAGACGAATGGTGGTGAAATCCGCGATCACGTCGGGCGTGATGTACGAATGCGGGTCGCCCATCTCGTAGACAAGCTGTTCACTGACTGTGGGCACCGAGACTCGGCCTCCGGTACCGGGATGCTTCGTCACGACAAACGTGCCGTCGGCGCGCGCTTCGACCAGAGGGTAACCGACATTTGCGAGGTCGGGAATGGATTTCCAATCGTAAAGACAATTTCCACCGGAACATTGTGCGCCGCACTCGATGATGTGGCCAGCCACGATCCCGGCGGCGAGCTGATCCCAGCTTTCCGCGCCCCACCCAAACTCGTGACGCAACGGCGCCATCGTGAGCGCGGTATCGGTGGACCTTCCGGTAATTACGACGTTTGCACCGCCGTGAAGCGCCTCGACGATGGGGTTCGACCCGATGTACGCGTTCGCCGACAGCACGCGGTCTCTCACGCTCGAGAGCGCCTCGCCCGTCTCCATGTTGGCGAGAGCGTGGCCCTGCGCCATGAGATCGTCGAGGCGGCCGAGGAGGTCATCCCCCGTCACGACTCCAATCCGCAATTTGCTTCCGCGGCGCTGCGCTCCTACCGACCTGACGGCCTCCGCGCAGGCGCGAGGATTTACACCTCCAGCATTGGCTACGACTTTGACTTCCCTGTCCAGCACGGCTGGAAGAATGCTTTCCATCGCGCCGACGAAGTCACGCGCGTATCCGAGCGAGGGATCGCGCTCTCTCTGCTTCTGCAGAATCGACATCGTGACCTCGGCGAGATAATCGAGCATCAGATAGTCGATTTGTCCGCCTTCCACCTGCCGTCGCGGAGCGTCGAGATCGTCACCCCAGAATCCCTGACCAGCTGCGACGCGGACAATCTCCTTCAATTGTTTTCTCCGAGGTGTGGCGGCAACACGAATGGGCCGAGGTGCGGTCCGGGGTTGTGCAGCGTGGCGCGGAGCGCGAGGCTCAGCATCTCCCGCGTGTTCTCCGGGTAGACAATCGCATCGACGAAGCCACGGGCGGCAGCGTAGCGCGCGTCGAGTTGGTGCTCGTAGTCGGCGCGCATCTCGTCCACCGCGGCTGCCACTTCCGGCGGAGCCGCATTTCCGGTCTTCTTCGCCGTTTCGAGCGCCGGCCCGTGCACGGCCTGAATAGCCGACTCGCCTTCCATTACCCCCATTCGTCCGGTGGGCCAGCTGAGGATGAAATCAGGGTCGAACCCCTGCCCTGCCATCGCGTAGTAACCGGCGCCCGAAGCGTGATTGACCGTGAGAACGATCTTCGGCACGAGAGCGGTCGCCATCGCCTCCACGAATCGTGCACCCGCGCGGATTATCCCGCCCTGCTCGGCTTCCGTACCAACCATGAAGCCGGAGACATCCTGGATGAAAAGAAGGGGTATACCCAGTCGGTCACAACGGTCAATGAAGTAGGCAACTTTCTCGGCGCTCTCCGTGTAAACGATGCCGCCGAAATGCGGCTTCTCTCCTTCGCGTCCCTTGATGAGGCCGCGCTGATTGGCGATGACTCCGACGCTGATTCCGTCGATGCGAGCGTCGCCGCAGATCATCTCACGCGCTATGGACTCCTGAAATTCATCGATCTTTCCGTTGTCGAGAATGGCGCCCAGAATTTGATGCATGTCGTACGACATGCGGTGATCCGTGGGAAGGAGATCGTAGAGCTGCTCCGCGTTGGCGGTGGCTCCGCTCTCGCGCGGGAACAAGGCAACGTCGCGACTCGAGATCGGCAGACGCTCGACAAGGTCGCGGATCTTGGCGATGCAAGACTCGTCATCGTCGAGCGCGTAGTGCGCGACACCGCTGATCTCCGTATGCGTAGACGCGCCGCCCAGCGTTTCAGAGTCGACGATCTGCCCCGTCGCGCCCTTGACGAGGTTGGGGCCGCCGAGTCCCATGAAGGAGCTTCCCTTCACCATGAGAATGACGTCCGACAGCGCGGGCAGGTACGCTCCCCCTGCGACGCACTGTCCCATCACCGCGGCGATCTGCGGAATGCGCAGGTAGCGCCGCATGATCGAGTTGTAGTAGAAAATCCGCGCTGCGCCGTACTGGCCCGGAAAGACTCCGCCCTGATATGGAAGATTCACTCCGGCTGAATCCACGAGATACACTATCGGGATTCGGCAGCGCATCGCGATCTCCTGAGCACGGAGAATCTTCTTTATCGTCTCCGGCCACCACGATCCCGCCTTTACAGTCGCATCGTTCGCGACCACGACGGTCTCACGGCCATGCACGCGCACGATTGCCGTGACAACGCCCGCGGCGGGAGCCTGACCCTTGTACTGATCGTAGGCCACGAGCAACCCTATCTCGAGCATGCTGGATGCAGGGTCGCGCAGGATCTCGACTCGCTCGCGGGCGGTGAGCTTTCCCTCCTTGTGGAGCTTGTCGATCTTTTTCGCTCCGCCGGCCTCACGGAGCTTGTCCTCGAGCGCTCGCACCTGATCGCTCAGCTCACGCAGGCGATTGCTCATTACGCTTCCTGCTTTTCGTGCGCCTGGAACCACTCCTTGATGTA
>DHJO01000174.1:0-1825 GCA_002404375.1 Gemmatimonadales bacterium UBA4718
ACGAAGCGCCGCGCAAGGACCGGCGGAAGGTCGTCCGCGCGCCGGCGCTCTTCGACCGCAAGAGTGCCCGCGAGGTCCGCATAGCGCGCGTCCGTCACCTCGAGCGGCGCTACCCACACCTGCACTTCTTCCGTCATCAGATCAAGCGATCTCAACGATCTCTACCTCCGCCTTTCCGCCCGAAATTGTCAACCGCGCTACGCTCGGCACGAGATTGAAGCGCTTGGGACCCGCGGCTCCGGGGTTCACGAACAGTCTTCCACCGAGCTTAGTCACCAGCGGCCGGTGCGTGTGACCGTAAACCACTACATCGGCATCATAGCGATCCGCCAGTCGTGCCGGTGTTGGACTCCCTACCTCGTGGCCGTGACTCACGTGGACACTCATACCCTCGACGTTCATCATGATCTCGGGAGCGAGGTCCGGGTCACCGGCTGGGTCGGTGTTGCCGAACACGGCCCGTACCGGCGCGATCAAGCGCAGCTCATCGAGAATGCCCGATCCACCCACGTCCCCCGCGTGAAGAATCAACGTCACTCCGCTAAGGGCATCGTGAACCCCCGGCCTCAAGAGTCCATGAGTGTCGGAGATGAGCCCGAGCAGGCGGGTAACGAGGTGTACCATAGTGCTTTCTATATATTACGAAGCGTAATGCCGTGGCTACGACTTGCATTGAGACTCAGTCTTCGGACAATACGCCGCCCACGATTGGCGCTCAATCTGATGCGGGTTGCCTGGCGTTTCAGGGCCACTAACTGGTACCGGCGGTTCCCCTTCCTTCCGTTGCCCGATCCCACTTATCTCCGCTGGCGAATGTACACCGCGTATGGAGACTACGGCGCCGTACCTTCAGCCGCTGACGTAGAGCGTTATGCACGCTGGGCCAGCGCAAGCGAATGACGTGTGCAGTCGCTGAATCCACGGCCCTTGAAGATATGGTCAAGGCGCAAGCCTATGGCCTTGGCTTCGATCTCGTCGGGATCGCCGCGCTTGGCCCGATGGAGAGTGCGGGAACATTTGACGCATGGATCGAGAAGGGCTATGCAGGAGAAATGGACTACCTGCCGCGCGGTGCGACTAAGCGTCGCGACTCACGTCTTGTTTTTGCCGGTGCTACCAGTGCGATAGTCGTCGGACTCGATTATGGCGGTCGGGAGCCGGGCGGTCCTGTGGCGCGCTACGCGCGCGGTGACGATTACCACGACGTCATGACTGAAAGGTTGAACGAGCTGCATCGCTGGGTGCAGCTCGAGGTCGGCCGCCCGATTGCCGGAAAGGCCTACGTCGACACGGGCCCCATCCTCGAGCGCGACCTCGCGCGCCGCGCAGGATTGGGCTGGTTCGGCAAGAACACGAATCTGGTAAACCCGCGGCTGGGGTCCTTCTTCTTCATCGGCTCGCTACTGGTGGATCTGGATCTCGCTCCCGATTCACCGTTCGAGGCCGATCGCTGCGGAAGCTGCACGCGCTGTCTGGATGCGTGTCCAACGAACGCGTTCGTCGAGCCGCGGGTATTGGACGCCAGGCGCTGCATTTCGTATCTCACGATCGAATTGAAGGGAGAGATCCCGGCCGCGTTTCACGAGGCAATCGGATCGAACATTTATGGCTGCGACATCTGCCAGGACGTTTGTCCCTACAACGTCAAGTTCGCACGCGAGCTGCGGGAACCGGCGTTTTCTGCGCGAGATGCGATCCGCGACAAGAATCCCGAGACGCTCGCCCGCGATCTCCTCACGATGGGCGACGAGGAGTTCCGCTCCGCCTTCAGGCGGTCACCGATGAAGCGAGCCAAGCGGCGCGGCCTCGCGCGAAATGCAGCTGT
>DHJO01000174.1:1868-5222 GCA_002404375.1 Gemmatimonadales bacterium UBA4718
CGCGCCATCCATGCCGGCCACCACGATGCACACCCGGGTTGCAGCCAGCTCCGGAAGCACTGATTGAAGTCGGTGGATTCCCGCCACGCCCACATCGAAGTGAGTGGCGGTGGGGACACCCATCGCTTCGAGCGTCGTGGCAGCCTCGAGCGCTACAGGTATGTCCGCGGTACCGGCAGTGATTACCGGAACGACGGGCATGTCCCTCTTTCGGCGCGCGTTGCGAACCGCCATCCGCGCCTCGGGATAAATCGTCGCCCACTCACTCAACACCTGCATCTGGTCGTCGCTCAGGCGCGATGCGATTCGCAGCTCGGTCGTCCCCTCGAAGATCTGGCGCAGGTGTGTGCTCGTCTTTCCCGGGCCGTAGACGACCTCAGGAATTCCGGTGCGGGCTTCGCGATCGCGGTCCCAACGGATCTGGTTCATGACCCTGCCAGAGGCAGCGAGAGACTTCCGCTTTGCAGTCCGCCAAGATCGAGCGCGACAAACTTGAAACCGGCTTTCCTGCAGGCGCGGCGCAGCTCTCCTCTCAGTGGATCGGTTACGACACGCTCGAACATTTCCGCGGGAATCTCGAGGCGAACTACCGTTTCGTGCCATCGGGCTCGTGCAGGCCAAACGTCGTGCTGCCTCAGAAATTGTTCGACGGTCTCAATCTGTGCGAGCCGCTCCGGCGTTACCTCCGTGCCGACCGGAACTCTGCTGGCCAGACAGGGCGCTGCCGGCTTCTCCGCATTTGAGAGATTCCATTCGCGCGCGAGCGCGCGCACGTCGGCTTTGGAAAATCCCGCATCGACCAGCGGTGCCACTACGCCCCGCTCCATTGCCGCTTGCAATCCGGGCCGGTGTTCGCCGAGATCGTCAACGTGTGTTCCGACGAAAATCACCTCGTCCGAATTCCTGGTCGCGGCCAGCGCCTGCACCGTGTCGTAAAGGGCGCTCTTGCAGTAGTAGCACCGGTCGCCGGCATTGTTTCGATATCCGGCGAGACCCATCTCGTTTGTCTCCACTTCCTCGACCCGAACACCGATCTCATGCGCAATTCGGTGAGCATCAGCGCGCTCGGCGGCGGCGAGCGATGGACTCACGCCGAGCAGCGCGACTGTATCCACTCCAGCGCGCACTGAGGCCGCGAGGACAACGGTGGAATCAATTCCACCGGAGAAGCAGACATAAGCCACGCGATCTCGCCCGGCGACGCTGATTGCATCGAGAAGTTTCTGCTCGAGCTCCACTTCATTTACCTCGGGGTGTGTCGTGCTTGCCATTCGAATCGCCGAGCGCGCTCAAGACCTCGGAGCGGATCTCCGCCAGCGGACGCGACGTCTCCTCGGCGATTCGACGCAAATCATCGAACTCGGGCTTCGCACGCTTTGAGCCGTCGGGAAGCGTTGCCACCTTCACTCGAATGTCTCGACCGTCGAAGCGAACCATCCTCGATTCACGGGCGAGCGCGCTTCGCACAACGTCGAAGGTCTTTACTCCCAGCGTGGTGAAGTGCTGGAATATCTTGTCTTCGAGCCGCGACAGATCCGCAGCCCGCACGAGCGCTTCGACACGAGTGCCGAGACGCCCCTTTTTCATCGTAGTGTGGAGCAGCACGACATCCAGAGCGCCATCGGCCCGCAACACATCCGCCGCGCCCGCAACCTCTTCAGGCGACATGTCGTCGATGTCGGCGCTCAGCACGTGCAGATGCTCGGTGTGCACATGTTCGCGATGATGGTGGTGCTCGTGGCTGTCCACTGCCGCGTCGCCAAGAATTATTCGCAGCGCGTTCAGCTGTCCTTGAATGTCGCGGGTGCCGGCACCGTATCCGCTCCTCAGCGGCCTGTATTCCTGAGGCGGCTCGCCCTTGGATAGAACCTTGAGCAGCGCCGCGCCCGTCGGTGTAGTGAGCTCACCTGATCCCGGCGGTCCGTGTCGGACGTTGAATCCTTCGAGCAGGCGTATGGTCGCCGGAGCGGGCACTGGCAGAAACCCGTGCGCGGTCTTCACCGTGCCCTCACCGAGTGAGACCTTCGTGTTGTAAATGCGCTCTATGCCCAACAGCTCGACCCCCCAGATGGAGCCGACAATGTCCAGAATCGCGTCGACCGCGCCGACTTCGTGCAAATGCAGCTCGTCGGGCGCGACGCCGTGGATCGCGCTCTCTATCGCCGCAATCGCCTCGAACGCCGAGTGAGCTGAGCGCGCGACTGTTTCCGGAATCTTCACTGCATCGATCATCCGATGAATCTCCGAGACAGCCCTTCCATGCGGTTGCGAGGGAATGTCGAAGTCGACCTTGACGCACCGAACGTGGGAGCGCTCTACCTCCTTGATGCGAACCACGACCCCAGCCAGGCCCAGAGTCGAAGGCAATCGCTCGAGCCACGCCTTATCGAGTCCGACATCGACGAGGGCGCCGAGGAACATGTCGCCGGCGATGCCGCTGGCCGGATCGAGGATCGCGACTTTCATCTGCTTGGAGTGGGGAAAGGGATTGTCGTCTCCTAGTTCGAAGCTAGGCGAAGGGGTGGCCCCACTCAAGGTAAAGGGGGAATCGAACTTGCACCCCGCGTCGCGCATGTCATCACGATACGATGTTGCAATTGTGGGCGGCGGCCCCGCCGGACTCTCCGCCGCAATCTGGCTCGCGCGATATCTACATAAAGTAGTGGTGGTGGATTCCGGCGATCCGCGTAACTGGGAAACACGCTCCATCAATGGCTACCTCGGCCATCTCGGCATTCGCTCTCCCGAGCTGCGCGCCATCGGCAGGGAGGAAGGCGCGAAGTTCGGCGTCGATTACGTGGGGGGAATCGTCGACGAGGCAATCAACGAGACCGGCGAGCTCTTCGCGATCGGGCTTCGCGACGGGACCATCATAGAGGCGCAGCGCATTCTGCTGGCGATCGGAATCAAGGATGTCTGGCCCGACATCCCCGGACTCGAGCGCTGTTATGGCGAGACCATTCACGTGTGCCCCGACTGCGACGGCTACGAGACGCGCGACAAGAAGACAGTCGTGGTCGGGACGGGACGCAAGGCGGGAGGGATGGCGCTCGCGTTAACCACGTGGACGCGGCAAATCGTGATATGCAGCAACGGCGAAAAGCCGGACATGGACCAGAAGCTTCTCGATCAGCTAAAGGCCTTGAACATTCCGGTACTCGACGAGCCGATCAAGTGTGTCGTGTCAAAGTCGAGCGAGATCGCCGGTATAGAGCTCGAGGGCGGAATGTCACTCGATTGCGAGCGTCTCTACTTCGCGATGGGTCAGTATCCCGCCGACGATCTGGGCGCGCAGCTTGGATGCAAGCGCGATGAGATGGGTCGGCTCGTAATCGACGAGCGCAATCACACCTC
>DHJO01000174.1:5474-6608 GCA_002404375.1 Gemmatimonadales bacterium UBA4718
GACGACGTTGGCCACGAACACTCCCTCAGGCTTTACACCGAGGACGTCGCTGAGGTCGCTGTTGAGTGCGGTGAACTCTGCGCCGGCAAAGGGATAGATTCCGCGCCCAAGCCCGAGGGCGGGGACCAGAAGTGATGGGAGTCGAGGCGGCGTCGGACCCTCCGTCTGCACCCTTACGCCGGACTGCTGGAGCTGGCCTTCTGTCCCCCTCTCCCCTGCGCTTCTCCGCAGGAATATCTGCTCATTGGGCGACATTTGCACCACAATTCGCTGCTCCCAACCCTCTGGACGACGTCCCAGCACGCCACGCACGACACGAACTGCTTCGTTGCGCCTGACCCGGAGCTCGAATGCGGCTCCCGGCTTCATCCAATTGCTCAACTGCAGCGTGCCACCCCGCATGTCGTGAGAGTTGAACGTGAGGATCACGTCTCCCGGAAGAACTCCCGCCTTTGAAGCGGGCGATCGCGGCTCGACATTGCTGACGATCGGATAGCGCTCGAAAAAGGCAGCACCGCTCTCGTTGAATATCCCCTCATCCGAGAGCCGGACGCCCAGCCAGCCCGTCGGTGTTTCTACCGGGGGGGAATGGGACGAAGGCTCTGAAGACGACGTTTGCGCGCCCGCCGCTCCGGCGAAGGCAAGCGACGCGACGAGTGCTGCCGCCACTACGGGACCTCTTCTCATGGTCGACACCTCTTTCCCTCTCACCTTGACCTAGAATCCCCGGAGCGCGAGCCCGACCGGCCGCGCTGCCATCTGCTGCGTCGCGACCCGGGCACCCATCGTCGCGAGATAGTATTGGTTGATCACCGGATCGTGCGGCGCTGTTCGGAGCGCACTCTCCATCGCATTGTTGACCTTGTCGAGGGCAGCGAGCCGGGTGCGATAAATCCCCGAGCTGTCCACAGTGGTGGGGCCGGACGAGTTCGCCGCGATGTAGGCAGATGCGGCCTGATAATCGTTAAGCGCCCGTTGGAGTGTCACTGATGCATCGTCGACTGATGCGAAGCCGGCGGCCGTCGATGTGGACGGAGCGGCCGCGATAGTGGAGGCGCCGGAGGTGACCTCGCTTCCCGCCTCTCGCGTCCCGCTTCCCGCGATCTGCTGCGAACCGGCGCCCGACTGAGCCGA
>DHJO01000174.1:6708-13600 GCA_002404375.1 Gemmatimonadales bacterium UBA4718
CGACTGCGATTCGCGAATGAGCCCCTCCTCTCGCGCTCGGGCGGCGATCGTGCGCCAGTTATTCAGCGGTGTCTGCTCTCGCGCTCGCTCGTCGGCGATGATCTCGTCGAGTTGGTCTTCAGACAGGTGCGACATGTGCCTTCCCCTTTCCCACTGGTAGTGATTCGTCAACTAGGTGTGCCAGCAATTTTCTCAGTCTGGCGCGGGCCTTGAACAACTGCGATTTTGATCCGCCCGGCGTGATTCCGAGCTCCTCTCCGATTTCGCCGTGCGTAAATCCTTCAATGTCATGAAGCACAAATACAGCTCTCGCCCCTGGCGACAGCCTCGCCATCGCCTGTTCTATGGATTCAGCCAGGAAAGTCCTGTCCGTGTCCTGTTCGGTGAGCGCGGAGTCGTCTTCGATGTCGGTCTCCAGCTTCGCGAGCCGCCTGATCTTGCGCAGCGCGTTGAGAGTGCGGTTGACCGCGATCCGATGTGCCCACGTTCCGAACTGCGAGTCCCCCCTGTAGCTGGGGAGTGCCCTGAAGATCTGCATCCAGACCTCCTGCGAGACGTCCGCTGCCAGCTCCGGATCCTCGCAAAGCCTGCGCACCACCGCGTCGATGTGAGGCGCATGCTGCGACCAAAGCCGCTGCATGGCCCTCTCGTCGCCGGCGATAGCGCGCTTGAGGTCGAGCTGGTCGAATGGCATCTCGGACTCTTTCTTAGTCACAACTCATGTCTCTAAAGTTTCCTACGAAACACGGTGACTTTCGCTGTGGGGAATCGTTTGCAACTGTACGTCCTCGTCATACCGCGGAGCGGCGTTCTAAGCCCGGCCGGGTCGGAACTTCGGCTCTTGCGGAGAGTATAAATTAAAGTGGTTCAAGGAGTTAGCGTTGCTTAGAGTCATTCTCACCGCGTTGACGGTGACACGCGCGGGCGACGGCCTGCCGGTCAAGTCACCGGCAGACGTCGGCATGTCCGGCAACCGCCTCGGCGCTATTGAGCGCGTAATCGAGCGGGGAATCAAGGCCGGCGGATACCCCGGGGCCTCGGTCGTGGTCGGCAGAAAGGGCGCTGCCGTGTTCGAGAAGGGTTTCGGAAAACTCTCCTGGAGTGACAACAGCACCCCGGTCGATGCGCAGCGCACTATCTACGACATCGCCTCGTTGAGCAAGGTGGTCGGGACCACCACGGCGATCATGATTCTGTACGACGAAAAGAAGATCGGCCTCGATGATCCCGTCGTGAACTACATCCCCACATTCGGCGGCGGCGACAAGGACAAGGTCACGATCCGCATGCTCCTGACGCACACCTCCGGACTGCCGGCGGGACGCGACATCTGGCGCATTGCGCAGACCCCCCTCGAAGCGAGAGCGCTTGTTCTCAGCACTTCACTCGAAGGTCGCCCCGGCGCGCAGTACATCTACTCCGACCTTGGTGCCGACGTTCTCGGACTCCTGATCGAAGTAGTGTCCGGCGAGCCCTTGGACAAATTCCTCGAGCGCCGCGTCTTTGAGCCGCTTGGAATGAACGAGACGATGTACCGCCCTGCTGACTCGCTTCGCTATCGCATCGCTCCGACCGAAGTCACGCCTCCTCGCGGCTACCCGCTGAGAGGCGAAGTGCACGACGAAAACGCCTACGCGCTCGGCGGCGTCGCGGGACACGCCGGCTTGTTCAGCACCGCGGCGGATCTCTCGGTCTTCGCGCAGATGATGCTCAATGGCGGCGAGTACAACGGCGTGCAGATCATCAGCAAGCCGACCGTCGAGCTGTTTACGCTGAGAGCATTCGGACACCGCGCCCTTGGCTGGGACACCGCGGACGGCGATTACGGCTCGGGTCGTTATCTCGGACCCACCGCCTACGGTCACACCGGGTTCACCGGGACATCGATGTGGATCGACCCGGAGCGGCAGATGTTCGTGATCCTGCTCACGAATCGCGTTCATGCGGCCCGTGCCCTCCGTCCGGCAAAGGTGATCTCGGACGTACGCGCGGATCTATCCGATGCAGCGGTTCTGTCGGTGCTTGATGGACCCGAACTGGCTTCGCGCTCCGGGAAGTTCCGCGCTGACCGCGAAGTGGGCTGGAATCCCGCTCCGCGCCGCGCCGCAAGACGCCGTCACGGGTCGTCCCGGCACCACACGATCGCGAGCGCTACCTCGAAGAGCCGCAGCTCGGCGAAGAAAAGCAGCCGGAAAAAGAGTTCGAAGAGTCGGTAAGGGTCGTCCTCTCCAGAAATAGCTTTTTCGAGCGGGCGCCAATTGGCGCCCGCTCTTGTTTTGGTGACTGCGACCGGGGATTATTCAATCATGGACGCAGGATCAATTATGAGCGACGAGAACAGAGTTACTCCGCCCGTCACCGCGGGTGAGGCGGAGCCGGCCGCGAAGACGACTGGTGTCGTGAGCGAGGATCAGGTGAAGCTCGCGCTTCGGCGGGTGAAGGATCCGGACCTTCAGCTCAACATTATCGATCTGGGACTGGTCTACGCGATCGCCGTCGATGGCAGCACCGTGAAGGTCGACATGACGCTCACCTCACCCGCGTGCCCTTCCGGCCCCGAGCTGATGACCAACGCCGAGTCGGAGGTGAAGAGTTTACCGGGCGTGGAGAAAGTGGAAGTGAATCTCGTCTGGATGCCCTTCTGGACACCGGAGAAGATGGAGCCGCGAGTGAGGGCGTACCTGGGCTTCTAGTAACAGGCAGTTCCCGCCATCAGATTCACCGAGTGCGTTGTCATCGCCGGGCCCTGATTTACGGGCCACTCGCGTTCGTCCTTGCTGCGTGCGTGGCAAACCCATCTCCAAATCGCGGAACGTCTTCGCGCAGTCGCACGGTCGCGCAAAACGGCGGCGGCAGCTGTCTCGACACTCTTCACGCCAGCGACTCCATCGTGACGATTGTGAAGATGAACGTTGCTCCGCAGGATCCGAAGACCACACTGCCGCGCGATTTCGAGAATCTGTTCGTGGAGGCATTTCGCCCAGCCTTCAGCGTTCCTTCGACGCTGCCATTGAGCGTCGTCACGGGCCTCGCGCCGTGCGACTCAGTAGGCTCCCGCTGCATAGGAGGAGTGCTCAACGTCGGCGCTGTCGCTTACGTGACGGCGTATAATGATGGGACACTCTCGAGCCCGGCGATCGTCGATGTTGCGCTCACGCGGTCTCTGGTTACCAATCTGCGTTCGGCACTCGAGACGATGTCGCAGAATCAGGCCGTGCCGTGGATGGGGCACACCGATTCGCTTCCCGTCGTACTCACCCTTGTGCCGGAAGAGCAGCCAGACACCGTGCCTGCGTCGCGTTACGCTTTCAGGGCTCAGATCCCGAGGTACGACGTGCCATTCAGCTACGCGGCAATGCCTCTCGCGGGCGTCAACGCGCGGTATCCTGCTTCCGCTCGGCTCGTTGGAGCCGAGGACAGCGTGACGCTGGCGTTCACCGTCGAGGCGGATGGTACAATCGCATCGGAGTCAATCGATTTGGTGAGTGCCAGTTATCGCGACTTCGTGACGTCGGTGGTCGACGCGTTAGGCAATACCCGGTACCATCCCGCGCATCTGGGAGATTGCCCAGTGGCAACGAGAATGAAGCAGAGATTCGTTTTTCGGGCTCCGCAATGAAAACACTCGGGATTATTTCGCTCTCACTGTTTTTCACCGTCGCCGTCCCGGGTCACAAGTCTCGGTTGGGAAGATCCCGCGCAGAGTCCCCAGCTCACGGGAACAAACCGGACACCGCCGCGTGTCTCGACACACTGCGTACAAGCGATTCGATAACGGCGGTGGTGAAGATGAGCGTGAATCCGCAGAACAAGAAAACCAAGCTCCCAAAAGACTTCGAGGGGCTGGTTGCCCAAGAGTTCAGATCGCGCTTGAAGCTTCCGCCTAGTTTGCCGCTGAGCGTAATGCGAGGCTGGGATTCGTGCGATACTACGGCTGTTCCGAGAACGTGCTCCAGCGGTGTCCTGGTGATTGAGACCATAGTCTACGCAACAGCGCACTCGGACGGAACGCTGTCGGACATCAGCGTGGTTGATTTGTCACTGACGCCGGGGTTCTCAGATTCCGTGCGCTCAATCCTGCTGCAATTGAGCAAAGAGCGTCTGATTCCGTTCTTCACGTCTCCCGAGTCCATTCCACTCGAAATCTTCGTAGGGCCTGAGGATAACGCCGATAGCGTCGCCCGAGAACGCCAATTATTTCGAGTTACCATCCCCCGCTACAAGTTGCAGTTCAAAAGCGCTGGTTCGCCACGAAAAAGAGAGTTCCCCAAGTATCCCCGCAACGCGGAGATGGCTGGCATTGGAGACACTCTCGTCCTTAGCTATACGATCCTTCGGAACGGAACCGTCGCGCCAAATTCGATCGACCTTCGCAGTGGCCACTACCGCGATTTCGTGAAGCCGGTTGTCACCTACCTGACAAACTCTACTTTCGAACCGGCGACTATCGGCGGATGTCGCGTTGCAACGTGGGTAACTCGGACGTTCATGTTTGCTGTACGCAGTCCATGATCAAACAGCGGATTCGAGAGCGCGAATAAACCCGGCACCCATCTCCTCGATCTGCCAGCGTCGCAAATCGGGAACCGACGCGAGGTCGTCGATAGTCTTCGCCCCGCTGCGCGCGATGTTCTCCAGCCTCTCGCGCGAGCACAACACTCCGGGATCGAGCTCCAGTCTCGTCGCGGCCGAGTCCCGAACGGCTTTGAGCCGCGCAACCCGCTCATCGAAGTCACGATCCTTGTTCCAGCGTTGACCGCGCGGAAACTTCGGCAGCTCCGCTTCCGGCACCTCAGCGCCTCGCCTCACCGCCGCGACAATCTCGGCACCTGCCCGCTCGATCATTCCCTTCGGCATCCCCTTGATTGTGCTCAGCTCCGATACACTCTTGGGAGGCCGTCGAGCCAGCTCGAACAGAACTTCGTTGCCCATCACGCGGAACGTCGCGCGATCGAGCTGCGCCGCAACAGCGTCGCGCCAGTTAGCGACTTCACGGAGCACGGCCAACTCCGGGCGCGAGAGATCTCGCGCGCCCTTTAGCCTCAGAAACCCTTCCATGCTTTCTTCGGCTTCCCAGCGGGTGCCTTCGATCCTTGCGAATTCCTCCTCGGCCCAACGCAGTCTGCCACGACGCGTCAGCTCTCCCTTCATGTGATCCTTCAGCTGCAGCAGATAGCGCGTGTCCTGCGCGGCGTACGCGAGCATGTCGGGCGTGAGCGGGCGCATCGACCAGTCGGCGCGCTGATGTTTTTTGTCCAGCTTGACGTCGAAGAACTGCTCCAGCAGCGCGGCAAGCCCGAACGACTTGATCCCGAGCAGCTGCGAGGCGATTCGCGTGTCGAAGATGTTCGTGACGTGCCAGCCGTAATCCTGATGCAGGAGCCGCAGATCGTAATCCGCATCGTGGAAGACGACCTCGACCGACTTGCTCTGGAGCAATTGACCAAGGCCGGCGGGTGAGCCTATGGGGAGCGGATCGATGATCGCGCTGTGCTCGCGCGTGGACAGCTGGAGGAGATAGATGCGGTCGAGAAAGCGGTGAAAGCTCGCGCCTTCGGTATCGAGGGCGAGCTCCTTCACGCCTGATATTTGATTCAGGAAGCGGTCTACCTGCTCCGGCTTGTCGAGGTAGAGCGCGCCATCCGAGTGGGCTGGAGGCATCACCGAAATCTAGCGCCTGAATGGTGTCGCGCCCCGGGTGGGTTAACTTTCGTGGGCAACAATCCCCTCTCTTTCCACTGCTGATGCCCGAAGATTTCAAGGTTCATATCTACCCGAGCGACTGCGACTCGGTGGGGCATGTGAATCACGCCCACATGCTGGTTCTGCTCGAGCGCGCGCGATGGTCGGCGCTGGAGCGGCACATGTCGTACGCCGAGTACATGAAGACGAATCTGTGGGCTGTCGTGCGCAATGTCGAAGCCTCGTACCAGGCGCAGACATTCCCCGGCGACGACCTGATCATTCGCACCGGGATGCTTTCGGTTGGCAATACGAGCTTCATCGTGCGGCAGATCGTGCGCAATCAGCGCGATGCTGTGGTGTGCGACGCCTCGATTGTCTACGTCACGGTCTCGCCGGATGGAAAACCGATCCCCGTTCCCGATCAATGGCGAACGCTCTTTGCTCCCTGGGAGGAAGACGCCAAGCCTGCTTCACCGCGCCGATGATCGAATCTCACGCTGAAGGCACGCGCAATAGGTGACGAGTCCCACTCCCACACCCCAGCGAGTCAGCGCCGCCGAACAATCCATTCCGGCGCAGATAGGCGCGGTGCTGTTCCGTCATCGCGGATGGCTGCCGCTCCTGTTCCTCGGCATCCCACTCGTGATGCCGGGCACGACGTCCCCGTTCCGCTGGGAAGTCGGGGTCGCATTGATCATCATCGGTGAGTCGGTCCGTCTGGCGGGCGTCGCGGCGGCCGGTACCGTCACTCGCCGTCGCTCACGCGGTGTGCAGCGACTGGTCACCTACGGGATCTTTGCCTGGGCCCGAAATCCGCTTTACATCGGCAACTTTCTCATCTGGATGGGTTTCGTAACCATCTCGGGAGTGCTCTGGTTTTTACCAATCGCGGTGCTGCTGTTCGCGCTCGAGTACGAGCTGATCGTCCGCTACGAGGAAGGGGTGCTCGAGTCAATTTTCGGACGCGAGTATCTGGATTACAAGCAGGAGACTCCACGCTGGATCCCTCGCCCGCCGCGCGGCGAACAAGCTGTGGCCGAGTACCATTGGGGCGAAGCCTTCAAGAGCGAGATCAGCACGTTTCTACAGTACGCTGTGCTCTTGGCTGCGCTCTGGATAAAGAGTCAGGTCCTAGACGGGAACGCGCAGGGCGGGGCGGTAGGCTTCTTCAAGCAGTTCTAATCAGAGAGCCAACTGAACTGAACGG
>DHJO01000174.1:13826-14106 GCA_002404375.1 Gemmatimonadales bacterium UBA4718
CGGACTATCCTTTCGCCCGGCATTCAACGCATACCGCCCGCTCACTGGAGAACCGCGCCTTCATCTTCTCGAAAAACGACCCGTACAAGTGCGAATCGCACAGCGCCCGCTTGCACGAGGAGCACACCCCGCCCTTTCCCGCTCCGAAAAAGACTCCGCACTTGTCGCATTGCCACTTGAATGCAGACGGGCGGAAGACCGGCACTTACACGAGCGCCAGAGTCTGTGAGCCGCCCCACGACGCGCCGGGCTTCAGCTCCACCGGCGAACCGATCTGCGC
>DHJO01000173.1:0-8665 GCA_002404375.1 Gemmatimonadales bacterium UBA4718
TCTTCGAGCCGAACCGTTAGCGCCGAGTGTTGATGAGCGTGCGCATGATTCGGCAGTGGCTCATCATTCTTACCTGCTCGACTCTGCGTCTCAACGCGCAGCTCGCCGGCACGCCGCCGCGGCGTGATCTCAACGATCCGAACTATCGGCTGCGCGTGGCGACTCAGTCGATACGACTCGACGCGAGATTCGCAGAACCAATATGGCAAATGGTCGACTCGATTGTCGATTTCCGTCAACGAGAGCCGCTCGAAGGCGCACCTGCGACCGAGCGCACCGTCGTCAAGCTCGTCCGAGAGTCCGATCGGCTTTATGTCGCCGTGCGCGCCTATGACAGTGACGTGCACGCGATTCGGAGTGCAGAGCTTCGGCGCGATGCTGACCTATCGTCGGACGACAATATCACGGTTCTCATCGACAGTTATCGCGATCGCCGCGGAGCTTTTCTCTTCAGCACCAATCCCAATGGAGCGATGTGGGATGCGCAGCTCACCGGTCTTGATAACGTCAATGAGAATTGGAACGGCATTTGGGATGTCGTCACACGTCGCGATTCCGTGTCATGGTATGCGGAGTTCGCTATTCCGCTGCAAACGCTGCGTTTCAATCCGGGCAACGATATCATCGGCGTGAACATTCGGCGAGTTATCCGGCGAAAGAATGAAGAAGACTTGTGGCGATCGTGGGGGCGTGCGCAGGGTCTCGACAATCTGATCAACACGGGCGACGTCGGCGGCGTCGGCGACATCCGGAGCGATCGGGCGGTCGAGCTGCGTCCATACGCGCTGGGGCGATCGGTCGCTCCCTCGTACGACAGCGTGGGGACGCGAGTCGCGCCGTCGGACCTAGGGGGGAAAGCCGGCATCGACGCCAAGCTCGGCGTGTCGCCCACGATGACAGCCGACCTCACCGTCAACACCGACTTTGCGCAGGTCGAGTCCGACGAGCAAGTGGTCAATCTGACGCGATTCCCGACATTCTTTCCAGAGAAGCGCGAGTTTTTCCTGGAATCGAGCGGGCTATTCGACGTCGGTACGCCCGAACGAACGCAGCTCTTCTACTCGCGCAGGATTGGTCTCGACTCGACCGGCGTGCCCGTGCCGATCCTTGGGGGGGTACGAGTCTATGGCAAGGCAGGCCCGTGGGGTCTCGGACTTCTCGACGTTCGAACCGGCGGCCGCGAACGAGCGAACGACATCGCCATCCGATTGGGCCATGATGTTCTCGACCGCTCGTCGATCGTCGCAATGATTGTCAACCGCTCGTTTCCAGGCACCCGCGATGAGCGTGGGGCCGCCGTGGATCTCGATTTTCCGCTCGTGGTGAACGGGTACAATGTCGAGCCACATTTCTGGATGATGGGAACGAGGACGAGCGCCGCACCGGGGATACCACTCGCGTGGCGAGTTTCGACTGACGTGCCGAACGACCTGGTCGACGGCTTCGTCTCCCTTTACTCAATCGATCCGGGCTTCAACCCCACGATGGGATTCGTGCGACGTACAGGGATTTGGGAGACGACTGGACATCTCGACTTTCAACCGCGGCCGGCCTTCCTGGGGATTCGCAGACTCGATCTGACGCCAATTCCGACTTGGGACATCATCACTGATCGAACTCACAGTCTTGCCGATCTATCAACGTGGCAAACCGCCGATTTCGAATGGCATGCGTTCGCGGGCGATCTACAGTCCGGCGATCACTTCGAGCTCAACGTGAGGCGAGAGTTCGATGCGCCGAGCGTGGGCTTTGAGATCTTTCGCGGAACGACGATCCTGCCGGGCCGTTATTGGTGGACAACCGGCGACATTCAATACCAGACATCATCGGGTCGCCCGCTCAGCGCGGCGGCGATCGTCAGCAGCGGCCGATTGTATGATGGTCACGCCACGTCCGCGGAGCTTGGCGCGACATTTCGAGGCGGTGGACACGCGATCGTCGGAACCACTTATTCCGTCACCTCGGCGCGTCTCTCAACCGGAAGGTTCACAGCCATCCAGACTGCCGGCCGGCTCGAGTACACGTTCAGTACGCGCACTGGGTTTCTCGGCTTCGTTCAGTTCAACAACGAGTTTCAGCGTGTCGATTTCAATCTCAGATTCCACTGGATTCCCCAGATTGGCGATGATGTGTACGCGGTGTGGAACTCAGGCTACACAACTGATCCATCCGTACCGAGCCGGTTCCCATCTCGCCGTGTACTGGCCCATCCGCTGAATGGCGCGTTCATACTCAAGGCGGTACACAGAATCTCGAGGTAGCGCGGGATTTTGCATCGTAAGGGAGGACCTCTCGCTCTTGGGCGTGAGTATCCTTCGGTCTGAGTAAGTTTCGTGGTAATGTGAACGTGAGTTTCCTCGCCAGCCGCTCCCGTCGCACTAAAAATGCGCAGTCTGGCCACTTAACCCTAGAAGACGCATATGCGAACACTCGTTCCCATAGTCCTGATTACGTTCGGCGTCGCCTGCACCGCAAAGGATTCGGGCACGACCGCAAATTCCGATACCACGTCGACTACGGCTTCGTCGAGCGCCGAGAAAGCGATCAACTCCACCGAAACGGCCGTCGCACCCGAGGTTAATCCTCCCGGGGACATCCCTGACAGCCAGGCTTTCGTCACGTTCAAGAACAGCACCGGTGGTTATCAGCTGGAAGTGCCGGAAGGCTGGGCGCAAAAGGCCGCGCCTCCTGAGTACAGCTCCGATGTCACGTTCGTCCACAATTACGACGGGGTAAGTGTGCACGTTGCAGCCGCGTCCGCCCCGCCAACCGCTGCCAGCGTGCAGACGAATGAGGCGAAACAGATTCAGTCGCACGTTAATGCCGTCACGATTACCGGAATCTCGGAGGTCAACCTGCCTGGCGGCAAAGTGGTCGTCATCAAGTACACGTCGAACTCCGATCCGAATCCCGTCACCAACAAGCAGGTTCGCCTGGAGAACGTGACGTACATCTTCTTCAAGAACGGCAAGGAAGCGATGCTCACGATGTGGGCGCCGTTGGGTGCTGACAACATCGACCAGTGGAACCGGGTGGCGAAAAGCTTCCGGTGGCTGTGACGTCTCCGTCGGGGAGCTCGGCGCTCTCCTCCTCCGTCTCTCCGGCCATCGAGGCGCGCGAGCTGTACCGCTTCTACCACGTCGGCGACGACGAAACGCAAGCGCTGCGCGGGGTGAGCATGGAGGTGAACTCCGGCGAGATAGTTGCAGTCGTCGGTCCTTCCGGCAGCGGGAAATCGACTCTCATGGCGTGCATTGCCGGGCTCGACGAGCCCGACGGCGGCTTCGTCTACATCAACGGCGAGCGGCTCACCCGTCGTGACGAGAAAACCCGCACCAGCCTGCGCGCGCGCCTGATCGGAATCCTGCTCCAGAGCGGGAATCTGTTTGATCACCTCACCGTGCGGCAGAATGTGCGATTGAAGATGCACCTGGCCGGCCAGCGTGACGACGGGCGCGTCAGCGATGTTCTCGAGATGGTCGGAATCAGCTCTCGGGGCGACGCTTATCCGCCCCACCTTTCGGGCGGCGAAGCATCGCGCGCGGGGCTCGCCGTAGCGCTCGCTCCCAAGCCTCCCATTCTCATTGCCGACGAGCCGACCGGCGAGGTCGACGCGGAGACGGAGCAGCGCATCCTCTACCTCTTCGAGGAGCATCGACAAAACGGCGGGGCGATTCTCATCGTCACCCACAGCGACGCCATCGCCAAGCACGCAGACCGCATCATACGCATCGAGGACGGAAAGATTCTGAAGGGTTCCCGATGACCGACGTACTCGCCGAAGCAATCGGTGCGGGCCGAGTGTTCGGAACGAACGGTAGCAGAGTGGTTGCGCTGAAACACGCGACGTGCAGGATCGAGCGTGGTGATCGCATCGCGCTCGTCGGTCCGTCGGGCAGCGGCAAGTCGACGCTGCTTCATCTTCTCGCCGGGCTCGACGAGCCCACCAGCGGCACGGTTCGCTGGCCGGGTCTGGGAGAGCGTGAGACTCTTCGCCCGGCGAAGCTCTCCTTCGTCTTTCAGACCGAGAGTCTCCTGGCACCGCTCACCGTCCTCGAGAACATCGAGGTTCCACGACTTCTCGCCGGCTCGAACCCGAACGAAGCGCGGAACGACGCTTCCCTGATACTCAGGGCTCTGGATCTCGCCGAGCTCGCCGACAAGCTGCCGGAGGAAATCTCCGGAGGGCAGGCGCAGCGCGCCGCCGTCGCGCGCAGCCTCGTCACGCAGCCGGAGTTAATACTCGCGGACGAGCCGACGGGACAGCTCGATCATCACACCGCGAAGCATCTGCTCAGCCTCCTGCTGCGCCGCATCAAAGGCACCGACACCGCGCTGGTCATCGCTACCCACGATCCATTCGTCGCCAGCCGGATGGAGACGCAGTGGACCATGGATCATGGGGTGCTGCGATGAGGGCGATCACCACCTGGCTCTCCGGTCTCATTCGCCGGCGTTATGGGCGAATGCTGCCGGCTGTGTTAGGAGTCAGTCTCACCATCGCGCTACTGTCCATTCTTGGCATCTTCATCAACGCCAGCGCGGCCACGATGACTCAGCGCGCGATTGGTGACGTTCCTATCGACTGGCAGATCCAGATAGTAGGTGGGGCCACCGCCGACTCCGTCGAGCAGCAGCTGAACCAATCCGTGACCGTACGCGAGATCGATCAGGTCGGGTACGCCGACGTGAGTGGCTTCACGGCGAAGAGCGGCGGCAACACCCTCGGGAGTACCACTCAGACTACGGGCGAGGGGAAAGTACTCGGCGCCACACCCACGTACTGGAAGGATTTCCCCGGGCTGCTGAGGCCGATGCTCGGGGCCGCCGAAGGAATTCTGATCGCGCAGCAGACGGCCGCCAATCTTCACGTGTCAGTGGGCGATACCATCACGATCAATCGCATCGGGTTGCCACTGTTGACGGCGCGCATCGACGGCATAGTCGATCTCCCTCAGGCCGACGCGCTCTTTCAGGCGATCGGTGTTCCGCCCGGAGCGGCACCGCAGGCTCCGCCAGACAACGTGCTCGTCGTTCCGATGGATATCTGGCATAAATGGTTCGATCAGCAGGCGATCGTCCGACCCGGAACCGTGAGCACGCAGCTCCATGTGCGGCTCGGTCACGACTTCCCAGACGATCCGCGCGATGCCTACGTGTACGTCGAGCAGCTCGCGCACAACTTCGAGGCGCGCGTCGTCGGGAGCGCGATCGTCGGTGACAATCTCGCTGCCCGACTCGATGCTGTAAGAGAAGATGCTCTGTATGCAAGAGTTCTCTTTCTTTTTCTGGGACTGCCGGGCGCCATCCTGGCGATCATCCTTACTTTCGCGGTGAGCGCGACGGGAGGGGACCGCCGCCGGCGTGAGCAGGCATTGTTGCGCGTCCGAGGCGCGACGACGCCGACGATTCTGCGACTGGAATCCCTGGAAGCTATCGTCGTGTCCTTTCTTGCCGTGATCGTTGCGCTGATCATCACTCTGGTGATCGTCAGCCAGATGGTGACGATCCCGCTCGCCACTCGACAGACGGCCGCGGTCCTGGTGGGCGCGCTCGTGATCGGTATCGGCACCGCGCTCGCGGCGGCGATCATTCCCGCGTGGCGCGAAGCGCGCACCTCATCGGTCCGTGCGGGGCGAGCCAGCGTGGGACGCGGCGAAGCGCCATTCTGGGAGAGGACGTGGATCGATCTCATCCTGCTGGCGATCGCCGGCCTGGTGTACTGGCGCACGGCGGCAGCGGGTTATCAGATCGTTCTCGCCCCGGAGGGAGTAGCGGCCACGTCGGTGTCTTACGGATCCTTTCTGGCGCCGCTCGCGCTCTGGATCGGCGTCGCGCTATTGGTGACGAGACTCTTCCGGCACGGCCTGGCCGGCGGACGCGCGTTTGTGTCGCGCATGTTCAAACCGCTCGCCGGCGCGTTGTCACCCATCGTCGCGGCGTCGGTGTCGCGTCAGGCTCGATTGATCACGCGCGGTGTCGTGCTCGTGACGCTCGCCTTCTCGTTCGCGGTGTCGACGGCTGTGTTCAACACCACGTACAACGTGCAGTCACGGGTCGACGCGGCACTCACGAATGGCTCGGACGTCACCGTTACGGGAACAACGGCTTATCCGGCAGGTCAGCTGCTCGACAGCATCAGCAAAGTCCCGGGAGTGCTGGCGGCGAGGGCAATGATCCATCGCTATGCGTACGTCGGAAACGATCTTCAGGATATCTACGGCGTGAACGCGCTGAACATTGGCGATGCCGCCGACCTGTCGAATGCGTTTTTCACCAGCAACGACGCTCGCGGGACCATGGAGGCGCTGGCCGCGCGACCCGACGGAGTACTGCTCTCACAGGAAACAGTCAACGACTTCCAGCTCAAGCTCGGTGACCTGGTCAATCTTCGTTTGCAGAATTCGAAGGACCACCAGTATCACCCGGTGCCGTTCCATTTCATCGGAGTGGTGCGGGAATTTTCGACGGCGCCCAAGGACTCGTTCATCCTTGCCAACGAAGGCTACGTCGCGTCCCAGACGGGTGAGGCCGCGCGTGAGATAGTGTTGATTCGCGGGAATATCCCGCCGGCGCAGCTGGCGAAATCCATCGAGCCAATCGTCGCCGCGCTGCCCGGCGCGCGTGTCACCGACCTCGGCTCCGTTCTCAAGTCGATCAGCTCGAGTCTCACGGCGGTCGATCTGCACGGGCTCACGTGGATCGAGCTGTCGTTCGCGATCCTGCTGATCGCGGGAGCGAGCGGTCTGGTGCTCGGACTGGGACTGATCGAGCGCCGCCGCGATTTCGCGCTGCTTTCCGCGATGGGGGCGAAGGGTCGTCAGCTCAGCTCTTTTCTCTGGACCGAGGGCCTGATCATCCTCGTTGCCGGAATGCTGCTCGGCTTTGCGACCGGGTTCGGGATCGCGAAGATGCTGGTGAAGGTGCTTACGGGCGTCTTCGATCCCGCACCGCAGTCGCTGGCGATTCCCTGGATGTACCTTGTCGTGTTGATTCTGGCTGGAGCTCTCTCTACAGTTGCTGCCGTGATGATTGCGCACAGAGTCACGCAGCGCCGCGCGCTAGAAGCGTTGCGGACCATATGAGCAATCCATCTTTCGTGGTAACATCAACTTGAGCCTGGAATACCAATCGCTCTCCGCGGGAGCACCGTGACCGCGCAGACTCTTCCTGAACCCGAAACGCGTTGGCCCGCCGCAGTTGCTCTCTTGGCAGCGGCATTGTTGCCGCTGGCCTTGCCACGCGCACTCACCCTTGCACCAACTTGGGTCCTGGTGCCGACGAATGTCGTTCTGTTGACGGGCGCAATCCTCGCTCACCGACATGGTCGGATCAAACTGACCGACTCTTTCAGCTACTCCAACCTCGGGCTGCTGACGCTCTCGATGCTTTACAGTCTTGTGACGCTCGTGCTCGGCCTGCTACACCATGCCGAATCGGCCCCAAGGCTGCTGGAATCGGCGGCCGTACTTTGGTTCGCCAACGTCATCGTGTTTGCAGCATGGTACTGGCGACTCGATGCGGGCGGTCCGCACGCCCGTGATGGGCGCGTGGCCCATATGGAAGGCGCGTTCCTATTTCCGCAGATGGCGGTCGATGCGCCCGGAAGAAAAGGCGTTTCGCTCGCGGAAGCTGAAAGTTGGCGACCGGGCTTCATCGACTATCTCGCGATCTCTTTCTATACGTGTACCGCCTTCTCTCCAACGGACGTACTGGTGCTGTCGCGCTGGGCGAAGATCATGATGATGCTCCAGGCTGCAATGGCATTTGGAACCGTGATCCTTCTCACTGCTCGTGCGGTCAACATACTTTGAAGTGGAGCTCGCCGAGCTAATTGATCTGGATGTAGTCCGAGTAGTAGCTGTTGTTGCCGTTGCTCACAATCCTTGCCGTCACGTTGTCACCTTGACGGATCGACGTCGGCGGATAATTCTGGTTGCGATAGACGACCTGCGTGCGGCCGTCGTACTGCACCCACAAGCTCTGACCGTTCGAATTGTCCTGGATGTTGACTTGGTTATTGCGCGCGTCAATACCGCGGACGGTTCCATTGATCTGTGTCTGCTGCCCCTGCTGTGTACCGTTACCGTTGCCGAGCACGCTGCCAAGCATGCCACCCAATCCGCCGTTGCAGGCGCCGACCGTGAGGAGCGCCCCACTCACGGTGAGAATTCCCAATGCCTGTTGAAAGCCTCGCATCTGCTGCTCCCGAATAGTGTCTGAGAGCTAAAGAGCAATCACGGTGCCCAAGGCCGCGAAAGTGGCGTTGGGATTACACGACGCAAGCTCATCAATGCTCCCAGTCCGAATTGGGTCCCTATCTGGAGGCTGCAGCCTCGAGATCAGGCCTCAGCGCAACAGCCTCTCTGAGGTAGATATGGGTCTCGAGTCGCCGCGGCGCGCGCAGGTCCACCTGCACGAGCGTCCTGAGGCAGCGCGGCAGCGAACCCTCGACCGGAATCTCACTGGCGCAGAGAAGAGGCACACCGACCCAGCCCATCTCGCGCGCGGCAAGGGCGGGGAATACCGACCGAAGATCCTGAGTTACTGTAAAGATCACGCTCACGATTTCGTCGAGCTCGAGGCGGTTCCGCTCCACGATCTGTCGGAGCAGCTCGCGCGTCGCATCAGCGATCTGCTGCGGGGTGTCTTCTTCGACTGACGT
>DHJO01000173.1:8764-14625 GCA_002404375.1 Gemmatimonadales bacterium UBA4718
CGGCGACGAACCGCGTGTAATTGTCGCGCTGATCCTGAATCCCTTCCTCCAGCACCGCGAGATCATAACGCTCCGCCGCGGCGCGACTGGCGATTGCCGCGCGGGAGAGGTCTCCGCGCTCCGCGACTTCCCGCGCTGCGCCGCCAGTGTCGAAATACTTGCTCTGCTTTATCCACGGGTGGGTCTCGAAGAAGCGACTGCACTGCGCGAGCGCGACTGGATGGCTTGCGGCAGTGGTCAAACCCTCGAGCGTCGCCCCCTTGGGCGCGAGGAGACAATGACGCACGGGAACGAACGTCTCGCCGACAGTTCGCAGGTCGGGGTAAGCTGCCAGAGCGTGCCACCCCGCGTCCACTCTCCCTATGATGGAATTCTCGAGGGGGATCACGCAGGCGTCGGCGTCACCTTCCTGAACGGCGCGCACCGCACCAGTGAATGTGGGAACCGGGATCTGCTCAACCCGATGCCGCCATATCTGCGCGATCGCGCTCTCGGCGTACGCGCCGCGATCGCCCTGAAACGCGACGCGCATCGTCAGGTCTCGCGCACGCGTCTCGTCGGGGGCGTATGGTCCCGTGCCGTTTCTATTTGACGTTCCAGATTTCAACATGACTGTCCCGACATAGGGTTAGCGAAGTGGGCTGTCGCTACTCCGCGGAGGCTCTGAAAAAAGAAAGCCCCCGCGATTGGCGGAGGCCCGGAGTCTTCTTGCGCTTTCTTCTCTACTTTACCGCGCGCGCGACCGGGGCCCCCATCGGCTGTAGCCGAAGAAGCCGTAATAGTAGCTGGCGCTAAAGAGAGTGCTCACGGCGAAAAGGATACGATTGTGTGCGGGGAAAGTAAAGAGTTAGGATGGACGGCGCGGGCCGACACCTGATAGTTGCCGAGCGGCAGCAGCGTTGTCACGAAGACGCCGCGATCGCTGGCTTTTACGTTGCGCGCAAAGTTAGTCTCGGTATTACGGACCGTCACAAATGCCGCGACGGGGTTGCCGCTGGAATCAGTGGCAGTGCCGCGAATGACGCCGGTGGTAGCCTGCGCCTGGGCGTGAAGCGAGATGGGAGCGACGGAGAGCGCCGCGAGGAGTAGAGAGAACCGCAGCGATGGTGAGAGAGCGCGCAACTTCATAGAGGGAGCTCCAGAATGAGTTAGGCAGCTGATCTCGAAAGAGAAATCTGATGAATCTCTTTGAAGTCACACCAACATAACGCTGCATGGCATTCGTGGCGAATTCTTGGTACTCGCATCGTCTGGATGAGGATTGATGCAAATGTTTGGCAGCTCCCGGCTTCAGCTCTGTGGATGCCTAAGCAGCGTCCCAATCCGTGACCGACTAGTTCATGATCGTAAACCCCCCACTGGTGCCTCCAAACCTGGGGTTCACGATGTTGTTGAAGATCGACCCGAAGCTGTAGCTGAGACCCAGCTGGACGAAGTAACTGTAGGACGTCTCAAGCTGACGTCGGCGGAGCAGTCGCTCCTGATCACTCAGATTACCGCGCGGCAGATAGAGCTGGTCGCGGAGAAGGGAGAGTTGCCCGAACGAAAAGAAGGAGAATCCCTTGAACAGCCGAAGATCGAGGGAGTTGAAGAAAACTAGATGTTTCTTGGTGAAATCGTCGACGTAGGCCGCGCCCTCGAGCGAGCTGCTGATCGATCCCCACGTCTGCTTCACGTCGATCGACGCGGTCAAGGTCTGATCGCCGCGCACTTCGCTGATCTTGTCGAAGATGGTGGTGTCCTGGTAGCGGAAGAAGTTGATGCCTGGCGAGTACTGGAGCGTGAGCATCCGCCTCGTCGACTGCGAGTATGGAAAGAAGTTGTACTCTACGGCGGGTGCGAACCGGATCGCCCGCTTCTGATTCAGGTAAGTCGACGACGTCCACGACGCGCGCTGGCCCGCCGACCAGCGCTGGCCGAGGCTCTTCACGATCAGGTCGGTGAAGCCGTAGCCGTGCGAATAGCTGTTGAATTTGCTGCCGTCGCTGAGAATGAATCGGCTCTGATTGTAGTTACCGTAACTGGTTAACGAAATCTTCCACATCTCGGTCGTGCGACTGGCGTTGACCGATCCGTTCAGCGAGACGAAGTTGTCCGACTTCTCACCGTTTCCGTATCCACTCGCGTTCATCCTGAACACCCAGAGATTCCAGCGATCCCTGGCTGCGGCTTTCGAGGCCGAGTCGCCGCCTGTGGGCGCGGTGTAGGTGACATCGAAGCGAACAGCCTGACCGAGGTGCGCGTAGTAGCGGACCAGACCGAGCTTGATGATCCGCGCCAGTCCGCGCCTCAGATCATCCTGACTGGCACTCGGCGGCGACACGTACTTGAGAGTATCGGCGACGTGCGCGAGCTCCTTCTGCCCGATGAAATGCAGCGTGAACTCGGTCCCGCCGCCGCCAGTGGGCTGATCGGTGACGAGAATGTGAACCTGTGCGTCCTGCCGGTCGCGCACGTAGTCCACGAAGCTGATCTCGGTCCGCATGAAATCGAAATCGCAGAAATTGCAGTCGAGAAATACGCGGAGCCTGACGGAAGGCGGAGCAGAATCCTTGGAGGTTGGTTGGGGGGTGGGCTGCTGTGCGTTCGAGCTCGACGGAGCGATGGCCCACGCAGTGGCCGACAAAAAAACTAAGCCAACGCGTGACAGGCCCATTGAACCTCGTCGTGTGAGAGGTCTAATCCGGTTGATCCGCTTTCTTTTCCGAAGCATCCGTATCAACCCTTGGTCCAGGATGCCAATCGCTGCGCATAAAATCGGCAAACGGAATGTTGGCTGTAAGAGGGTCCACACCTACATTAAGGCGGCCCCGCAAAGCGCCCCTGCAAAGGAAGCCTTGACCGATCTCCTCGATCAGCTGCAACGCACACTGGGTAGCAGCTACACGATAGAGCGGGAGTTGGGCACCGGTGGAATGTCCCACGTCTTCGTCGCGCGCGACACCTCCCTCGGCCGCGACGTAGTGGTGAAGGTGCTCTCTCCGGAGCTCGCGTACGCACTCTCCACGGAGCGATTCACGCGCGAGATCAAGCTCGCCGCCGCGCTCCAGGAACCCCACATCGTGCCGGTGCTCAGCGCCGGGCAGACAGAGGGCGGCCTTCCGTATTACACGATGCCGTTCGTGCGCGGGGAATCGCTGCGCCAACGCATCAAGCAGGGCCCTGTTCCGCTCGAAGAGGCTGTGACAATCCTGCGCGATGTCGCCCACGCCCTCGCCTACGCACACCGACAGGGCATCGTTCACCGTGACATCAAGCCCGAGAATATTCTGCTCAGCGAGGGCACGGCGGTCGTCACGGATTTCGGAATCGCCAAGGCGCTCCAGGCAGCGAAGGAAGATGCGCCTCGGAAGGCGATTACTCAGCCGGGCGCAGCACTCGGAACCCCCATGTACATGGCTCCCGAGCAGGCTTTGGGCGATCCGGCAATGAATGCGCGAGCGGACATCTATGCGTGGGGCCTCGTCGCCTATGAGTTGATCACCGGAGAACACCCCTTCGCCGACAAAACGTCGCCGCAGGAAGTGCTGGCGGCGCACTTGTGGACCACTCCGCCCCATATTGCAACTAACAGCAAACAACTTCGCCGATCCATCGCGGATCTGGTGATGGCCTGCTTGTCGAAGGATCCTTCCATGCGTCCCGCCACAGGGACAGAGCTTCTTGCGGCGCTCAATGATCCGTCGACTGCGGGGCAGTTCCGAAGCCTCAGAACGCGCTCGCCCAGCAAGCGTGGTGCGGTGATCGCAACGATCGTCATCGGCCTGATCGTGGTCGCCGGAGCGGTCTGGCGCACGCGAACCGCGTTCGCGGCCCAACCGCCGTTGATCGCGGTGCTCCCCTTCGAGACCGAAGGCACGGGCGGCGATCCGAGCTTCGCCGACGGACTCGGCGACGCGGTCACCGGAAAGCTCGCGCGACTTCCTGGTCTGCGTGTGATCGATCGGAAAAGCGTTCTCTCGATCACGGCTTCTCCGGGAACAACCCCGCAGCAGGCAGGCAAATCTCTAGGGGCCGAATTTGTATTGAGGGTATCGGTGCGGTGGGCCAAGGGAGTTGACGGCCAGCAGCGGGTGCGGGTCAGCCCGGCACTGGTGCGAGTATCTGATGGCACCACGACCTGGGCAGGCGAGCCGGAGATCGTCTCGCCCGCGGACCCGTTCACGATCCAGGCGAGCGTCGCGACGAAGGTTGCCGAGGCACTGGATGTCGTCATGGGAGCTCGCGACCGCACGAAGCTGGCGATGCGGGAGACGAGTGATACCGGCGCTTTTGCTGCCGTCGTGCGTGGCAGGCGCATCCTGGAGGAGAATACGGCTGCGTCGTACGCGGAGTACCCTAAGGCGCTGCGTGAGTTCGAATATGCCTACCGGCGCGACCCCGGTTATGCGGCGGCGCTCGGAGAGGCGAGCCGCGTCCTGGCAACGATGTCCTACTATGTGGGCGGGACCAAGACGCTCGACTCGGCCTCCGTCCTCGCGCGGCGCGCTCTGAAAATGGACCCAACCCAGGTACAGGCCGTCTCGACGCTGGCGTTTCGCGGGTTCGATCGCCCCGCCGAGGCCCTGGCCATCGTGAAGCGTGCGGTGAGAGAGAACCCGTCGAACATCGAGCTGCTGGCGTATGAGCAAAAGGTGCTCGTATTCGTGGGTGATTCGGCCGGCGCGTGGGAAGCCCTGGAGCGAGTCGTTCCGCTTGCCCCAGGATCCAAGTCGGTGCTCGCGACCAGCTTCAATACCGCGTTGGTTCTCCGACGGTACAGCGAGGCGGCGGATCTACTGGCGCGGGAGCGAGCGCTCGATTCCACGGCTCTTGGCCCGATCTTCGATGCTGCAACCCTTGCCGAGAAGCTCGGTGACAGCGCCGGCGTTGGGCGGGCAGTACGAGAGCTGCGAGCCCGCGGGGGCAGACTGGGTGCTCAGGACGGGGATCTCATGCGGGCCGGAACTGCGGCGCTCCAGAATGAGCTCGCCACGGGCTCTCTGGCGTCGTTCGCACCGGGGTCAGTACTCGATAGCGTGAACTTTTACGCCGAGAAGGCGGAGCTGTTCATGAAGCGCGGAGAATACGCGCGCGCCCGGGCTCTCGCGGATTCCGGCTGGCGCCTGGAAAAGCGCGTGGCTGACGACCCGAGTCAGTCTACCTACGTAAGACGTCTCCAGTACGAGGTCCTGGCGTGGTTCGCGGCGCTGCGCGGCGATCGTCCCGCTGCGCTGTCCATGCTCCGTCTCGCCGGAGTGGGCCCGAACATCACGATGTATCCCAACAGCTCCGAAGCGGTTCAGTTTTCGTGCACTTCGGCGGCGGTATACGGGTTTCTCGATGACGTCAACGCGATGATGCCCTTCGCCAGGCGCTGCTTCACATCGGCGAACGGTTATCCCGTCGCGTACCTTCGCGATCCGGAGTTCGCTCGCCACATGAATGATCCGCGCGTAAGAGCACTCGGCGGATCCAAATAGGTGTCAACTGAACTGAACGGGGTGTGAGTCCTGGCATCTCGGTCGATTTGGGATCTGACTGCAACAGAACGGGTGCGAGTGGTCGGTAGCGTAGCTGCGAGGTGCCAGTTCACGACGTCGGGACGTCACTCAATGGAATTACGGCACAGTCTGCCTGTACCCGGAATCGCGCCAGATACGTCCCGACGTAGTGAACTATCAACTGGCCACTCTGCCACTGACCACTCACACCCGTTCAGTTGCAGTGCAGTTGATCTATACCGCTCGCGATACATACGCGAGCATGGCCCAGTAGTGCGCGAAGCTCCCGCCCATCACGCACAGGTGCCAGATCTCGTGCGAGCCGAACAGTCGCGGGACGCCGCCTGCTTTCGCTCGCGGCCATTTGGTGGCGTGACC
>DHJO01000173.1:14848-15473 GCA_002404375.1 Gemmatimonadales bacterium UBA4718
AGCCAGATGCCGATTGGGCCGCGCAGCAGCACCAGACAGATCGGCGTGTACGATCCGGCGATGAGAATGTAGATCATCATGTGATCGACGCGCCTCAGGTGCGCGACGGCTTGCTCGGAGACCTTGAGCGAGTGGTAGAACGCGCTGGCGCAGTACATCGATACGAGGCTGGCGCCAAAGATCGCGAACCCAACGATCTGTCGAGTGCTTCTGTTCTCGATCGCTATCGCCAGTAGGATCACCAGCCCGACGATGGACAACACCGCACCGACGAGGTGGGTCAGACCATTGACTGGCTCACGGAGGGAGATCCGCATTACTGGGCGGGCGCTCGGGATCGCAGGTGCTTGACGATCGTACGCGCGGCCTCGAGCGGCTTCTGCTCAGTGGTATCCACCACCAACTCCGGTTCGGGCATTTTCGGGCGATCGAATGTGCCCGCGGCATCGAGCTTCCGGTACTTGTAGACGTCGCGGAGCTTGCCGTATCGCTCGCGCGAGTCCGCGGTGATGCGCGTCTCGAGCGCCTCGTCGGAACAGCGTAGCTCGATGAAGTGAATTGAGCCGGCTTTTTCGAGGACCCTCGATTTCAGCTTGGGAATGAATTCATCAGTCACTGTTGCTTC
>DHJO01000173.1:15618-16667 GCA_002404375.1 Gemmatimonadales bacterium UBA4718
GTCAGCTTGCCGACGCCGGGGCGGCCGTAGAGGAAGATCACCTGCGTCATACGGGAAAAACTACAGGCGGTGGTCACAGTTGCTAGCGTCCAGCCCCCGGACGCATACCTTTTTCTGACCACACTTCCCGAGCTCCCCGTGATTCGACTCTATACGTCCGCGCGACTTCTCGTTCTTGCGTCCTGCGTCCCGCTCGCCTTCGCGGCCACGGCGTCCGGCCAGGGAACCGTCCGTCGATACACGCAGGTCGCGATATCGCCTGACGGCAAACGCGTGGCGTGGATCGGACCGACGACGTTGCCCTCCAATAACGTCGACAGGGCTTTATTCGTCGCTGATCTATCGGCGGTCACGTATCCCGGGATGACTCCCCTCGTCGGCGCCGACAGTGAGAGCGCGGCGGAGCTCGCCTGGTCCGCCGACAGCAAACGCCTCGCGATTCTCGCGACTGCCAATGGCGGCTCTCCGGCGATCTACGTGATGACCGGACAGAATGCGCCGGTGAGGCTCAAAGTTGTTCCGGGTGCGCTGCACGACATCCGGTGGTCACCTGACGGGACGCGCATCTCCGCGTTGTATTCATCAGCCGAGGAACAGGCGAACAGTCCTGTCGCCGCGACTCCACGCGACACGGGGGTGATCGACTCACATATAGACAGGCAGCATCTTGCCATCATCAACGCCGCGTCCGGCGATCTGAAATCGATCACGGCCAATGATTACTACATATACGAGTATGACTGGGCGCCGAGTGGCAAGCAGCTCGTGGTCAGTCAGGCGCGTGGCTCCGGCAACAACAACTGGTGGGTGGCAAAGTTGTCGAGCGTCGACGCCGCGACCGGAGAGATGCATCAACTTGCGGCGCCCACGCATCAGATCGCCAATCCGCGCTGGTCGCCGGACGGTTCCACCATCGCCTACATCGGCGGGTTGATGAGCGACCAGGGCGTGACCGGCGGCGATCTCTATGTCCTTCCCGCCACCGGTGGAATGCCGCGCAATCTCACACCAGGCATAAAGAGCTCGATCGCTTCGTTCAGCTGGTCGGG
>DHJO01000173.1:16802-24327 GCA_002404375.1 Gemmatimonadales bacterium UBA4718
GCGACGAGCACGTGTCGGTTGGCGCCATCTATGGAATTGCGGGTGTCTCCGCGTCGAGCAATGGCGAAGTCCTGGCCTCCGTTCGCGAATCCTTTTCGTCGCCGCCGGAGATCTGGATCAGCAGCGCCGGAACGAGACGGCAGCTCACGCACGCCAACAACGGTGTTCTGTCCGCCGTAGGCCGAGGCGTAAGCGTGAAGTGGAAGAGCGAGACCTTCAACGTGCAGGGCTTCCTCGTCTATCCGACCAACTTCGACGCGACAAAGAAGTATCCGATGATCGTCCAGGTGCACGGCGGACCGTCGTCTTCTTACAAGCCGTCGTTCTATGTGCCCGGCTCGTACGAGGCGCTGGAGTCCCAGTCCGGCTACTTCATCTTCCTTCCCAATCCCCGCGGCAGTTACGGACAGGGAGAGGCGTTCACGCGCGCGAACGTAAAAGACTTCGGCAATGGCGATCTCAAGGACATCATGGCCGGCGTCGACGAAGTGTTGAGGAAATATCCCGTCGACGGAAATCGGATGGGAATCCGCGGCTGGAGTTACGGCGGCTTCATGACGATGTGGGCCGTGACGCAGACCAACCGCTTCAAGGCCGCCGTCGCCGGCGCGGGCATCTCCAACTGGCTGAGCTACACTGGCGAGAACGGCATCAGCGAGTGGATGGTTCCGTTTTTCGGAGCGACCGCATACGAGAACAAGCAAGTCTACGAGAAGAGCTCACCGATCAATTTCATCAACAACGCAAAGACGCCGACGCTGGTCGTGGTCGGTGAGCGCGACGCCGAGTGTCCCGCGCCGCAGTCGTTCGAGTTCTGGCGCGGATTGCAGCACGCCGGCGTGGCGACGCAACTGATCGTCTATCCCGACGAGGGGCACTCGTTTGTGCAGCCCGAGCATATGCGGGACGTGCAGGAGAGAACTTTGAGGTGGATGGACTCTTACCTGAAAGCGATTCCGAGAGCGGCGGGGCCCGGGCGGTAGCATCAGCTGTTGGCTAATGATTTATTGAGTCCGGATCGCGCGCTTTCCTCGAGATCTTTCAGTAGTCCGTTGCACCCGACGCCTAAACTCCATACGCCGACGGAAAAGCTCCCAGCTCTTAAGCTGAGACGCTTGGAGCTCCCTGCTTCAGTTTTGTGGATCTCAGAGAGGCGATAGAACTCTACGTGTCGCCTTCAGACTCTAACTCGTCGCCGACGTAGCTCGCAGCCAAGAGTCAATGCCATCAGCAGCGTCGCGACCTTCGCGGATGGCCCAGACAATTAGCGAGGCCCCGCGATGCGCGTCACCCGCGGCAAAGACTCCCGGCACGCTGGTGCGGTGCGACACATCAGTGGCGATGGCTCCCCGAGAATCCAGCTCGACCCCGAGATCCACCAGCAGCCGACTCCTAACGGGCCCCGTGAATCCCATAGCAAGCAGCACCAGATCCGCCTCCAGCTCAAACCCGCTCCCCGGCACCTGCACGTAGTCCGAGCGCCCGTCGGCGAAAACTTGTCGTTCCAAACGGACGGCATGAAGCCGCTGCACCCTGCCATTCTCACCCGAGAACGCAGTAGTGGCGACGCTCCAATCTCTTTCGGTGCCCTCCTCATGCGCGTGACTCGTACGAAGTTGCATGGGCCACAACGGCCACGGAGTGGTCGCCGCCCGATCACGCGGTGGCTGCGGAAGGAGCTCGAACTGCCTGACACTGCGCGCGCCCTGACGAACGCACGTGCCGGCGCAATCGGAGCCAGTGTCGCCGCCGCCGATGATCACCACGCGCCGATCGCTCGCGTCGATACCCATCTCGAAGAACGAATCACCCGCAAGACGCCGATTCTGCGACGTCAGGAAATCCATTGCGAGATAGACTCCCGCGAGCTCTCGACCAGGAACGTGTAGATCCCGCGCCATGCCCGCGCCGGTAGCGACACAGACAGCATCGAACTCCGCGCGCAACTCGGCGACTGTGATCTGTTCACCGACGTCGACGCCGGCGCGGAACTGCACTCCTTCCGCCTCGAGCTGCGAAAGACGAAGATCGAGAACCGACTTCTCCAGCTTGAACTCGGGGATTCCGTAACGAAGCAGTCCGCCAACGCGTTCGTCCCTCTCGAAAACGACGACGGCATGTCCCGCTCGCCGTAGCTGCTGCGCGGCAGCGAGGCCGGCCGGCCCGGACCCGATCACAGCAACACTGAATCCCGTGCTTCTCCGCGGCGGCCGCGGCACTACCCACCCCTCGGCGAACCCACGATCCGCGATGGTCTGCTCGATGTGACGGATTGCGACCGGCTCGTTCACCAGACCGAGCACGCACGCCGACTCGCACGGGGCGGGGCAAAGGCGTCCGGTGAGCTCCGGAAAATTGTTCGTGGCGTGCAGCGACTCGAGCGCCTCGTGCCAGTCACCGCGCTGAACCAAACCGTTCCATTCGGGGATGACGTTTCGTACGGGACAACCGGTGTCGCCCTGACAGAACGGCACTCCGCAATCCATGCAGCGCGCCGCCTGAGTCTGGACGGCGGATTCGGGAGCAGGGCGATAGAACTCACCCCAATGGTGCACCCGCTCTTCGACCGCCTGGCGCTCGGGAGTCGCGCGCCGAAGCGTCAGGAATGCCTTGGGATCAGCCATGACGCGCGCTCACACTTTCCATGGGTTCGCTGGTGACGATCGCGGGGCGCTTGTACTCGAGCGGCACAACGGCGACGAAGTGTCGCTGCGCAATATCCCACCGTCCCAGCTCTCGCTTCGCGCGCGCGCTGCCGGTGAAGCGTGCGTGTTGTTCGACCAGATGACGCAACAGCTCGCGATCCCCCGAATCTGTCACAGGACCAAGCTGCACCATCGCCGTGTTGCACCGCTTCTGCAGCTCGCCGAACTCGTCGAGCACGAACGCCATCCCGCCACTCATTCCGGCTGCGAAGTTCCGCCCGGTGCGGCCGAGGACGACGACCGTGCCGCCCGTCATGTACTCGCAGCCGTGATCGCCCACTCCTTCGACTACCGTGATCGCTCCGCTGTTCCGCACCGCGAAGCGCTCGCCAGCAACTCCGGCGAAATATGCTTCACCCGAAGTCGCGCCATACAAAACGGTATTACCGATGAGAACCGTCTGGTCGGGGATGAACTGCGAGGAGCGAGGATGCCGCACGATCAGGCGTCCGCCGGAAAGTCCTTTGCCGACGTAGTCATTCGCCTCGCCTTCCAGCTCCATCGAGATGCCGCGCGCCAGGAATGCCCCGAAGCTCTGGCCCGCCGAACCCATGAACTTTAACGTCACCGTTTCGTCGGGCAGGCCCGTGTTCCCGTAACGGCGAGCGATCTCGCCGGAGAGTGTCGCCCCAACGGCGCGCTCGGCGTTGGTGATAGACAGCGTCGCGTTCACCCGTTCGCCGCCTTCGAGCGCGGGACGACCCAGTTCCATCAGCATTCTGTTCAACGCCCCTTCCGCATTGGAGTGGCGCTGCCTCGATCGAACATGCCTGCGCACGACACGATCGCCGCGCGTGCCCGCCCCCGCGGCAGGTGTCGCCAGATGCAGCAGCGCGGACAGATCGAGCGTGTTCGCCTTCGCATTATCCGACTGCGGCTGCACGCGTAGCAGGTCGCTGCGCCCGATCATCTCGTCCATCGTGCGGAACCCAAGTTTCGCCAGCAGCTCGCGCACTTCCTCGGCGATGAAGAAGAAATAATTGACGACGTGCTCGGGCTGACCCGCGAACCTCGCCCTCAGCTCTGGATCCTGCGTCGCGATGCCGACGGGGCAGGTGTTGAGATGACACTTCCGCATCATCACGCACCCTTCGACGATGAGAGGCGCTGTGGCGAACCCGAATTCGTCGGCGCCGAGGAGCGCTGCGACGACGACGTCACGTCCAGTCTTGAGCTGACCGTCCGTCTGCAATCTCACACGCCCGCGCAGTCCGTTGATCACTAGCGTTTGCTGCGTCTCGGCCAGCCCCAGCTCCCACGGAGTTCCGGCACGCATGATACTCGAGAGCGGTGAAGCTCCAGTGCCACCCGAATCGCCCGAGATGAGGATCAGATCGGCGCGGGCCTTCGCCACTCCCGCGGCAACAGTCCCCACTCCGGCTTCGGCCACCAGCTTCACTGACACCGCCGCGTTGGGACAGATCGCCTTGAGGTCGTAGATAAGCTGCGCCAGATCTTCGATCGAGTAGATATCGTGGTGCGGAGGCGGGGAGATGAGCGTCACGCCAGGCGTCGAGTGACGCGTCTTCGCGATGATCGCATCCACCTTGTGTCCGGGCAGCTGTCCTCCTTCGCCCGGTTTCGCACCCTGCGAAATCTTGATCTGCAGCTCTGTCGCGTTGACCAGGTACTCGGCCGTAACGCCGAACCGCGCCGATGCGACCTGCTTGATGGCGCTGTTGCGATCGGTGCCGAAGCGAGTGGGATCTTCGCCGCCTTCGCCGCTGTTGCTGCGTCCGCCGAGGCGATTCATCGCGATCGCGAGCGTCTCATGCGCCTCGGCGCTCAGCGACCCGAAGGACATCGCTCCGGTGCAGAATCGCCGAGTGATTGCGCTGGCGGGCTCGACTTCATTGAGGGGGATTGCATCCCCCTCAATGAAGGCTAATAGACCCCGTAGGCTGGCTTGGTTGCGCGTCTCATCGTTCGCCAGCTGGCTGAACTCCTTGAACGTCGAGTAGTTGTCGCCGCGCGTTGCGTGCTGGAGCTTGGCGATCGTCAGCGGATTCCAGTTGTGATGCTCGCCCTGAACGCGGTACTGGTACTCGCCTCCGGGATCGAGTCTCGTGGCGAGTGCGTCATCGAAAGCCTGCCCGTGTCGGCGAAGTGTCTCTTCGGCGATCAGCTCCATGCCGATGCCGCCCACGCGCGAGGGTGTGCCTGCAAAGTGTCGATCGACGAGCGCGGCATTCAATCCCACCGCCTCCCACAACTGCGCGCCGCAGTAACTCTGCAGTGTGGAGATGCCCATCTTCGACATGATCTTGAGAAGGCCTTTACCGAGCGCCTTCACGTAGCGCTCCCGGGCGGCGGCGCCGTGTGGCTTGTCGCCGGCTGCCTCAGGACGAGCCATGGCGGCGACAGTCTCGAGCGCGACGTACGGGTGCACGGCGCTGGCGCCGTAGGCGATCAAGAGCGCCAGATGCGACACCTCTCTCGCCTCGCCCGTCTCGGCGACGAGACTCACTCGCCAACGCAGCCCCTCGCGAATGAGATGGTGGTGAACAGCGGCAACAGCGAGCGGCGACGGTATCGGAGCCTGGTCCGCGTTCATTCCGCGGTCGCTCAGAATGAGAACTCCGCACCCGCGGGTGACCGCGTTGGTGGCCGCGCGGCACAACGCGTTCACTGACCATTCCAGCCCGCGAGCGCCATCGGCAACGGGGAATAGAGCCGAAAGGGTAAACGCACGCAGGGTCGGATCAGTCACACCGCGCACGGCGGAGATCGACTCCTCCGTGAGGACTGGCTGCGCGATGCGTAGCTGCCTCGCGTGCTCGGCGGTCTCCTCCAGCAGATTGCACTGTGGCCCGAGGTTCATCGCCAGCGACATCACGAGCTGCTCGCGAATCGGATCGATCGCCGGGTTGGTCACCTGCGCGAACATCTGCCGGAAGTACGCGGAGAGTAGCTGCGGACGGCGCGACAAAACCGCGAGTGGCGTGTCGTTCCCCATGGACCCAGCGGGTTCTTCTCCCGCGTCGGCCATAGGCCCGAGCACCATCTTCACTTCGTCGGTGGTATACCCAAACGCGCGCTGTCGAACGGAAAGCGGCACAGAAGGCTCGGCCTGCGGTCCATTCGCTCCGCGCTCCGCGACAAGCGTCGAAAGATCGATCCGCTGTTCCGCGACCCAGCGCCGATAAGGCCGAACCGATGCCAATTCCATCTTGATCGCCTCATCGTCGAGTATCCGCCCCTGAGTGGTATTGACGACGAGCATCTTGCCCGGCTCGAGTCTCCCCTTGGCCCGAATGTTCCCGACGGGAATCGAGAGCGCGCCTGCCTCCGACGCCATCACGACGAAATCGTCGGCCGTGACGACGTACCGCGCGGGACGGAGTCCGTTGCGATCGAGCATCGCCGCAATCTGGCGTCCGTCGGTAAAGGCCACCGCGGCCGGTCCATCCCACGGCTCCATCAGCGAAGCATGGTACTCGTAAAACGCGCGACGCTCGGGAGACATCGTCCCATGCCCTTCCCATGCCTCGGGAATCAGCATCGCCATCGAGTGCGCGAGAGGCCGCCCGGCGAGCGTGAGCAGCTCGAGCACGTTGTCGAGCGATGCTGAATCGCTCTGCTTCTCGCCACAGACGGGCAGCAGCGCGGCAATGCGGCCGCCCAGCCGAGACGAGGACATCAGCGCCTCTCTCACGCGCATCCAATTGAGATTTCCGCGCAGCGTGTTGATCTCTCCGTTGTGGCAAAGAAACCGGTATGGATGGGCCAGTCGCCACGAAGGGAAAGTGTTGGTGGAGAAGCGCGAGTGGACCATCGCGATCGCGCTCGCCAGCTCCGGGTCGCGAAGGTCGTCGTAGAACGGGGCCAGCTGGTCGGGACGGAGCATGCCTTTGTAGACCACCGTGCGCGACGAGAAGCTTGCCGCGTAGCAGTCGTTGCCACCCGCCATCTGTCGGAGAGCAGCCTCTATTTTGCGCCGGATCACGTACAGCGTTACTTCGAAGTCGGTGTTGGTATCGACCTCGCGCCCCACGCCCATCCGCGCGACGAATATCTGCCGCACGACCGGCCGCGCCCGCCGAGTTGGACCGGATAGCACGGAGTCGTCGACGGGGACATCGCGCCAGCCCAGCACGGAGCACCCCTCTTCACGCACGGATACTTCGACCATGCGCTCGCAGACCAGGCGGTCGGCTCGGTTAGAAGGGAGGAACAGCATCCCAACTCCGTAGCTCCCCGCGTCGGGCAGGGAGATCCCGGCCGGCCCGCAAACCCGCCGCAGGAAGGAGTGCGGAACCTGGAGCAAAATTCCGGCGCCATCACCGGTACAGGCGTCGGCGGCGACGGCGCTCCGGTGCGAGAGATTCCGGAGGAGCTCGAGGGATTTCTCGACGACGTCGCGAGAGCGGACGCCGTGGATGTGGGCGACAAAGCCGATTCCACACGCGTCGTGCTCGTAAGCCGGGTCGTACAGTCCCTGCTTTTCCGTCATCCCCTATCCCGGAGCGTTTGCTCCCATTGGTGCCGCTCGGACACAAAAAAAAGGCCTCTACCGATTTGGAGAGGCCTTCTGCGCGTTATTCCAGCAACCTGCTATGAATCCGTGTTGGTGCCCGCGCAGAATCTCCCCATCGCCTCGAGTCGAAGCGAGGCAGGATGAATGAGAATTCGGTAGTTCGCGGGCGATTGGTTCACGTGGCGGTTCTTGAAGATGTATTTGGCCTACAGCGCAAAGTAGGCGCGTTGAGGTCTCGACGCAAGAAAAATTCCATAGTCTTTTCCTGTAGAGCGGCTTCCAGCCGCTTAGCTGGGAGCTTTTTCGGTGGCGTTCGGGACCGTGCAAAACCGGTTTGTGTTAG
>DHJO01000173.1:24449-25356 GCA_002404375.1 Gemmatimonadales bacterium UBA4718
TAAGGATTCATCTTGACCATCGGCGAAGCGAGCCCATATGTGTAGTTGAGGCAAGGCCCCAAGCTGCACTCCCACTCGGTGACGACCATGAGATTCCGACAGCAATCGTACCGCTACTCAATGCCCCTCTGCCTTTCGATTCTCATCCTGAGTTCCGGGATACTCAACGCGCAGCGAACCACCCCGCCGGATTTCTCGAAGCGCTTCGCCGCGCTCGCCACGGCGCCGGCCCTCAGTGACAGCGCGAGGCTTCATCGCCTGTTCGATCTCGATTGGGAGTACACCAACATCGTCTTCCCGGAACACGCGACGTACGTCGGGTATCCCGGACAAAACGATCGCTGGACGGATCTCTCCGTGCCCGCGATCAAGAGACGGACAGCCGATTTCGCCAGCGAGCTCAAGGTCGTAAATGCCATCAACCGGACCCGCCTGAATCCGTCCGATCAACTGAGCTACGACATCTTCAAGAGGGGCGTCGAGGAATTCATTGAGGGGACGCGATTCCCCGGAGAACTTCTCCAGGTCTCGCAGCTGGACGGACCGCAGACGGCCCCGTTGACCATCGGCGCGATGCCGGCGCGAACCGTCAAGGATTACACCGACATAATCGCCCGGCTGCGCGCGCTCCCAACTGTCGTCGACCAGACAATTGCCCTGCTCGACAGCGGCTTGAAACTCGGCGTAACGCCACCGCGAATCACGCTGCGCGATGTTCCAACCCAGGTGAAGGATCTGATTCCTGAAGATCCGCTCAAAAGCGCGCTACTCGCTCCGTTCACCAGCCTCCCGGCTGGAATCGCTGAGAGCGACAGGGCGCGTCTTCGCGCTGATGCGGTGCGCGGATACAACGAGCAGGACCGCCCGGCATTCCAGCGCCTACAGGCCTACCTGACCAACACGTACA
>DHJO01000180.1 GCA_002404375.1 Gemmatimonadales bacterium UBA4718
ACCCCGTTCAGTTCAGTTGTCACCTGGCCCTTGCCTCAAACAGCGCGTATCTCCGGGTATTTCCAGAACGCCCATAGCGAGTAAGCCAGCATCACGACTCCGCCGGCGAAGATCGCCCACTGTACCCCGACGATGCGCGCCATCGCGCCCGCGATGAATGAGCCGATCGGCGTGAACCCGACGTAGACGAAGACGTAGGTCGCCATCACGCGGCCGCGCAGCTCGTCCGGCACAACCGATTGAAGGATTCCGTTTGCAAGCGCGCCGTTGATCAGCATCGTGAGCCCAAGAAAAAGCAGCACGAGCGCGGCTAGGTGAACGGTCCGCATCAGCGAGAAGAGAATCGTGAGTCCGGCAAACGCGTACGCAGTGGCGTTGAACAGACGTCCTCGACGAATTCGCGCTCCGAGGCCGGCGAGCGAAAGCGCTCCGGTGAGTGCGCCGATGCCGACGAAAGTCAGCAGCAATCCGTACCCACTGGCTCCCGTGTGCAGGACGTCCCGCGCCACGACCGGCATCATCGTCAGATACTGGAATCCAAATATCGAATACACCGCGATTACTCCCATCAGTCCCGAAACGGCGCGTGAGCTGCGGATGTAACGCAGTCCCTGCTTCAGCTGCTCGGCCGGAGAAACGAGGTACTGAACCGGCGCCCACGGCGGAAGCTTGATTCGCGCGAGACTCGTGAGCACCGCGAAGTAACTGAGCGAGTTGATGCCGAAGCACCATGCCACTCCATACTTGGCGAGGATGATCGCCGCGATTGACGGCCCGACGATTCGCGCGAGGTTGAAGCCGCCTGAGTTGAGAGCGATGGCGTCGACGAGATCCTCGCGTGCAACGAGCTCCACGATCATGGCCTGCCGCGCCGGAATCTCGAACGCCGAGATCACCCCGCCGAGAGTGGTCAGAGCCAGGAGCCAGCCAATGTTGATGCGGCCCGTCCAGGTAAACCACCAGAGTGCCGCGGCCTCGACCAGCAACAGCGCCTGGCAGATGATGACGATGCGGAGCTTGCTGCGCCTGTCTGCCACAACCCCGCCGTAGAGCGAAAGGAGTAGCACCGGAAAGCTGCCGGCCGCGCTCACCAGTCCCACCATGAACGCGCTGTTAGTCAGCAGCAGAGCGAGCCAGCCCTGCCCCACCTGCTGCATCCACGTTCCGATCAGCGAGACGGTCTGACCGGTCCAGAAAAGTCGGAAGTTCCGGTGGACCTGCAGCGTCCGGAAAGGGTTGATCGATTTTCTTACTGGCCGCGCCGGGGTCAGGGGCATTCCTGAGGATTATACACACCCTACGCCCGGGTTGTATGTTACGACATGCGCTTCCACACCTACTCGAAGTTCAGCCCGGAAGCTGCTGATGCGGTCGATCTCCAGGCGCTCCTGGACAAACTCGCCGATTTTCTGCTGCAATCGGGTTTCGCGGGTGGACAGAATTTCAATCCTTACTTCGACGACTTCGATTCCGAGCCAGACCGGTCCGTCGAAGCGCTGCGTCAGGCAATTCTCGACGCGCTGATCGAGAGTGGACAATTCACGCCCGAGCTTCTCGAAGCTCTTCGTGGCGATGGGACCAAGGAGTCGCAGGAAAAACTGAGCGAGCTGCTCGACAGCCTCATTCAGAAATTGGCCGCCGAAGGATACCTGAACCTCCAGGCGCCCCCGCAGGTGCCGTCGGGCCACCAGCCGGTGGAAGGTCGTGGCGGTCTCGCGCACGGGGCGTCGAAGAGCGTCCAGTTCAACCTCACCGACAAGGGAATCGATTTCCTCGGATACAAGAGCCTTCGGCACATCCTCAGCTCGCTCGGCAAATCGAGCTTCGGTTCTCACGATACGCCGCATCTTGCAACCGGGATTGAATCGGACGGCTACAGCAAGGCGTACGAGTACGGAGATGTGCTCAACATCGACGTGAACGAGACTCTGAAGAATTCGCTCGGCCGCACGGGATCGCTCGATGTGCCGATGGACCTCGATTACGCGGATCTCATGGTGCGTCAGGCCGAGTATCGCTCGTCGTGCGCCACGGTGCTCATGCTCGACACGTCGCACTCGATGATTCTCTACGGCGAGGATCGCTTCACTCCCGCGAAGAAAGTAGCGCTGGCGCTGACGCACCTCATTCGCACCCAGTTCCCTGGCGACACCCTCCAGGTGGTGCTGTTCCACGATTCCGCTGAGGAGATTCCGCTGTCGGCGCTGCCGCAGGCTCAGGTTGGTCCTTACCACACCAACACAGCGGAAGGCCTCAAGCTCGCGCGCCGGCTCCTCATGGCGCAGAAGAAGGACATGCGGCAGATCGTTATGATCACTGACGGCAAGCCGAGCGCGATGACAATGCCAAATGGACAGATCTACAAGAATTCGATGGGGCTGGACGCCACCGTCATCGCCACGACGCTGCGGGAAGTTGCGAACTGCCGGCGCGCCGGAATTCTGATCAACACGTTCATGCTCGCGCGCGACCGGGCTCTGGTGGAGTTCGTGAAGCGAGTCTCGGAGATCAGCAAAGGCAAGGCGTACTTCACCAACACGATGACGCTCGGCCAGTTCATCCTGATGGATTTTCTGAAGAAGAAGACGCAGAAGATTTCCTAGCCCGGATCGCGAGAAGGTAACCGCGGCGCTGCCGGGTCGCGCACTAAGAGGCCCTGGTTATGGAATGAGGCATTGAGGGCCCGAGCACACGATTTTAGGGGAAAACCTTACGGAGTTTCGGCATGATCTCCGATCGTCCGAGCGGCCGATTCAGTGCACTTTGGAGTGTCAACTGACACCGGGTTTCTAAATTTGACTGTCGTCCCTAATCCGCTCCATTCGTGGTTCCTGGGTCCAAAGGGGGAAAACGCGGCGCTCCTCGAGGAGCTGCTGGATTCCGCCCTCCGGTCGCATCTGGGCTGGCGGCGAGACTATCACCCCGAAGATCCTTCGCCTATTGCGGCCGATGAGTGGGCCACGCCCGCCGCCACCAAACGGCGCGAGGAGCTGAAGGTACAGTTCGCCGCGCTCCTCGAACAGCTTCGTGGCAGCGTTCCGTTCTTCAGCCGACGCTACAACGGTCACATGCTCTCCGAGCAGACGATTGCGGCGCAGGCGGC
>DHJO01000098.1:0-437 GCA_002404375.1 Gemmatimonadales bacterium UBA4718
GATGCGATTTTCGCCTCGAACACTTCGAGCCTCACCATCATCGCAATGGCGACGGCGAGCGGACGCCCCGATCGAATGCTGGGTCTGCACTTCTTCAATCCAGTGCCGTCCATGAAGCTCGTGGAAGTCGTCCGCACCATTACTACCAGCGAAGAGACCGAGCAGCGGGCCATCGAGTTTGTGCGGGCACTGGGCAAGGAGCCGATCAGAGCGAAGGACAGCTCGGGATTCGTGGTAAACCTGCTGCTCATCCCGTACATGCTCGACGCCATCAACGCGCTGGAGTCGAACGTCGCCTCCGTCGAGGACATCGACAAGGGAATGCAGTTGGGAGCCGGCCACCCGATGGGACCGTTCACTCTTCTCGACTTCGTCGGGCTGGATACGGCCTATAAAATCGCGGAGATCATGTTCGCCGAGTATCGCGACCAGCGATA
>DHJO01000098.1:573-2172 GCA_002404375.1 Gemmatimonadales bacterium UBA4718
GGATTCTACGATTACTCGGTGAATCCTCCCCGCGTCAGCAGCCTCGGCCTGTGATGCTTTCCCTGCTGGACGGCGCCGCCGGCTCGTGACTCCGCCGGGATTTCGCGGGACGTTCCGCGAAGATGAGCTCGCCCGCGCCGTCTATTCGGAGGCGGCAGGAATAGCGCGAGTGATTCCGACAGCAGTAGCGGTGCCTGTCGACGCGGACGATGTAGTCACGCTGGTGAGATGGGCGGCGGAGACCCGAACGGCTCTCATTCCGCGCGGCTCGGGGAGCAGCATGTCGGGCGGCGCGATCGGGAAAGGGGTAATCGTCGACCTCTCTCGCATCAATCACCTCGGGAAACTCGACGAGAGAGGGCGAACGGTCTGGGCTAACCCGGGCGTTCTCTGGTCGACTCTGGATGTTGCGGCAAGAAGACGCGGACTCCGGCTTCCGGTCGATCCGTCGAGTGGGAGCTTCTGCACTCTTGGCGGAATGGTTTCGACGAACGCATCGGGCGCTCACACTCTTCACTACGGACCCACGCGTGCCTGGGTGAACGCGCTCGACTGCGTTTTCAGCGATGGTGATCGCGAAGTCATCACGCGTGGGGAGACGCCGCCTAAGCGGGTCGGTGCCATCGCCAGATTTCTTCGCGACGCGCACGGCGAGATCGTCGCATTGGACAAGCGTCGACCCATCATCCACCCGGGCGTTCGCAAGGAATCGTCCGGGTACGCCGTCCACGAGTACGCCACCAGAGCGGACCTGGTCGATATGCTCGTCGGCAGCGAGGGAACGCTGGTAATCATCGTCGGAATCCAGTTCTCGCTCTCTCCGCTGCCGATAGCAACGAGCAGCGTGCTCGGATCTTTCTCCTCTCTCGAAGAGGCAACCGCGGCCGCCATGATGGCCGTTGATACCGGAGCGAGCGCGTGTGAGCTTCTCGATCGAACCTTTCTCGCTTACGCGGCGAGCGCTCCGAGCGCGGACGAAGCGTTGCGCCAACGGATGGAAGGAGCGGCGGCCATTCTCCTCGCCGAGGTCGAAGGTGAGAGCGCCGAAGCGGCGAAGGCGCGCGCTGAGGATCTCGCCATCACTTTCAAGGGCGCTGGAGCGAGGGACGTCGATATCGCGCTGACGCCGGAGAGAGAGCACGACCTCTGGGAGCTGCGCCACGCAGCCAGCCCAATCCTGGCCGCGCTTGATCAGTCGACGTCGATGCAATTCATAGAGGACGGCGCAGTCCCACTGCCCCGACTGCCCGAGTACATCGAGGGCGTGCGGCAGGCGCTCGCCGCCCGAGAGGTGAGCGGAGTCATCTTCGGACACGCGGGCGATGCTCACGTACACGTGAATCCGCTCGTGGACGTGCGGGAGTCGAATTGGCGCGAGAAGGTTTTTGGGCTTCTCGACGACGTCGTCGCCCTCACAGCGCGACTCGGAGGGACGCTCACCGGCGAGCACGGCGACGGCCGTCTTCGCACGCCCTTGCTGGATCGAGTCTGGCACAAGGAGGCTCTGCGGGCGTTTGCTCTGGTGAAAAAAGCCTTCGATCCCGCGAATATCTTCAATCCCGGAGTGAAGGTCCCGCTTCCGAATCAGAAGCCGATCGA
>DHJO01000098.1:2373-2603 GCA_002404375.1 Gemmatimonadales bacterium UBA4718
CAGCCCCTCGCCGCTCCGCCGACAGCCCCTGGCCGGTAGTCTTCAGTTGCAGTTCCCCTTTTTCCGAAAAATCTCTTGTACTATACGGAGCCAGTCTTAACTCTCCTCGCGCGCCCTTCGTTCATCGAGCCCGATCATCTCCGCGTCAACTGGCTCGGCGAGAGCACCGATGGCGAGAAGCTCGCCGAGTTCGCCGGGCGACTCTGCTACATGAGCCAGAAGAATCCGGC
>DHJO01000098.1:2707-3802 GCA_002404375.1 Gemmatimonadales bacterium UBA4718
CTTCTCCTCGAAGGGGTGAGCCGGTCGCTGACCCACGAGCTGGTGCGGCACCGGGCCGGATTTGCCTACAGCCAGCTCAGTCAGAGGTATGTCGACGAGTCGCAGGCGAACTTCGTCGTTCCTCCGGCGATCGTGGGCGACGAGATCCTCGAGAAGGAGTGGCGCGCCCAGGTCGACGAGGCGCAGCGAAGCTATGTCCGGCTGGTAGAGCATCTGATGGAGCGCTATGGATGGGTCGCCGACAAGGTTCACCGCCGGAAGATGTCCCGCGAGGCGGCGAGAGGAGTTCTTCCGAATTCCACCGAGACGAAGATCGTCGTCACGGGGAATGCCCGAGCGTGGCGGACGATGCTGGAGCTCCGGTCGAGCGAAGGCGCGGAGCTGGAGATCCGCCGCTGCGCAGTGGCGATCATCAAGATGCTCTCCCGAGAGAGCCCGGCCTTTTTTTCCGACTTCGAGATATATCAGGCCGACGACCGCCGCGAGGCGGCGCGAATCGTCTACCACAAAGTCTGACTACGCCCGGAGAAAAAAACTCCGAGGGCCAAAAATAAATCCGGCGGGCCGGCCAAAAATCCCGAAAGTTCGAAAAAAATTTCTTTCGCGAGAAATTTTTTTTTCTGAAACGCAGAATAATTATTGCGCCATGGTGATGGCGTTTATATACTCGTCTCCATGATTCGATCGCGTGAATTCTCGTAGGGTGTCGATGGCTCTTATCGGTCTCGCCTACAATCAAAAACCCGAGCCAGCAGTGCTCGCCAGCCCACTTTCAGAGGGCGGCCGTCAGGAAGACGGGGAGCTTTCGCGTCCCGATGAAGAGCCTCCTAGTAAACGAGTTCATCTCTCGATTCCGGAGCTAACATCTCGGGACGAGTTCGCCGAGTGGGACAGCCCGACGACAATCGCCGCGGTAGAATCAGCTCTTTCCAGGCTCGGAAAAGTCGTTCGCCTCGAGGCGAACGAGGATTTTCCCGAGAGGCTCCGTCAGACAAAGCCTCACATCGTCTTCAACATCGCCGAAGGATTTTACGGAGTGAACCGTGAAGCCCACGTGCCGGCGATCTGCGAGTTTTACGGAATTCCCTACTCCGG
>DHJO01000098.1:3945-4456 GCA_002404375.1 Gemmatimonadales bacterium UBA4718
CCGGAGAATCCGCTCGACATTTTTCAGTGCCCCGCTCGTATCACGAGTGCGCTTCGGGCGTCTATTGAGCGAGTTACACTCGATGCCTACCGCGTGCTCGGCTGCCGCGACTGGGCGAGGATCGATGTTCGACTCGATGCCGCCGGTGTGCCGAATGTGCTCGAAGTGAATCCGCTGCCGGGGATTCTGCCTGATCCCGCTGACAACTCGTGCCTGCCGAAAGCAGCTCGCGCTGCTGGGATCAGTTACGACGAGTTGATTCAAAGCTGCCTGAAGTACGCGGCTGCCCGACAGGGAGTGAAGCTGGGATCTGCCCCGCCTTCGAGCCCCGCTCAAAGCGAGCCAGCGCTCGCGGTGGGCTGATTGAGTATCGCAGGAGAAAGGAGGAACGCGCCATGAAAATAGCGTTGCTGTTCGACGGGCTGTCTGCCCTCGGCAAAGCGCCGGAAGTGCAGCTGCTCGACTCCATCGAATCGGTGGAGAGCGCGCTGCTCGAGTGGGCGACCGAAGT
>DHJO01000098.1:4527-13976 GCA_002404375.1 Gemmatimonadales bacterium UBA4718
GGAAAATTCGACCTCGTCTTCAATCTCTGCGAAGGCATCGACGGCGAAGCGGTATATGAGTCGATGGTCATCTCGGTGCTGGAGCTCATTGGCGTTCCCTTCACCGGAAGCGGCAGCTGGACCACCGCGCTCACGCTCAGAAAAAACCTCGTCAACTCGGTGCTGGACCGCGCAGGGCTGCCTGTGCCGCGATGGTCCCACGTCCGCCGCGGCGACGAAATCACGAGCGTCGGATTTCCGGCAATCTGCAAACCGGTCGCCGAAGACGCGTCCGTCGGGATCGAGCAGCGCTCGGTGGTGAGAAGCATGCGCGCCCTCACGGCGAGAGTCGAGGCGATGTTCGAGGGCTGGGACGAGGTGCTGGTTCAGCGCTTTATTCCAGGCCGCGAAGTCAACGTTGGCATCCTTGGCGACGAAGTGCTCCCGATCGCCGAGATCGATTTCGGTCAGATGCCGCGGGGCATGTGGCACATCGTTTCCTATCGCTCAAAGTGGGAGACGGGGAGCGACGAAGATCTGGGCGCCAAGCCGAATTGTCCCGCCGATCTGTCTGAAGATCTCGCCAACGAGCTTGCGGCAATCGCTCGCACGGCGTGGAGCGTCGTCGGCGGAGAAGGATTCGGGCGGTGTGATTTCCGGATCGACCAGTCGGGCCGCCCCTGGCTGCTCGAGGTCAATGCCAATCCGGACATCTCTCCGACCGCTGGGCTGGCACGAATGGCGGGAGTCGCGACTCTCGGCTACTCCGACTTGATTCGACGCATCTGCGATCATGCGCTTGCCAAGCGCGGAGACAACTACACGGAGCGGTGGGTGAAGACGCTCCGGCTGTCCGGACTCGGCTGATGGAAAGTCCGATCATCTGCAACGCCCTTCACGGGGCCGGAGTGGTGCACGCATGAGCGATTGGCAACAGATCATCAAGGATCAGAGCATCGCGAGTCTGGAGAAGCTGGCTGAGAAGTTCGGTCACGACGTCATCGACGTCGAGGCGCTGAAGCCGGCATTCGACAACTTCCAGATGCGAATCACTCCTGAAGCTCTCGAACAGATCAAGGAAGTGGGCGATCCGATGTGGAACCAATACATCCCGACGGTCGAGGAGCTCGACGTGGTGGACGGCGTCATCGATTCGCTCGATGAGGACGGCGACTCGCCGGTGCCGAACATCACGCACCGCTATCCCGACCGCGCGCTGTTTCTGGTGAGCCCGGTGTGCGCTACCTATTGCCGTTTCTGTACCCGGCGTCGGAAGGTCGGCGATCCGGAGAAGATTCCGCTCAACCAGTACGATTCCGCGTTCCAGTATCTCCGCGAGCACACGGAGATTCGCGATGTGATAATGAGCGGTGGCGACCCGATGATGCTGAGCGACCGGAGGCTGGAGTACCTCTTCCAGCAGCTTCGCGCGATCCCGCACATCGAGATAATCCGGATCGGAAGCCGCATCACCTCGCACCTGCCGGAGCGCATCACGCCGGAATTCTGCGAGATGGTGCAGAAGTACCACCCGATCTTCATGAACACGCACTTCAATCACCCAAGCGAGCTGACGCCGGCAGCCGTCGCCGCGCTGGACCGCCTGTCGAGAGCCGGAGTATCCCTCGGCTGCCAGACGGTGTTGCTCAAAGGCGTCAATGACGACCCGAAGGTGATGATGAAGCTGATGCACGAGCTGCTGAAGGCGCGTGTCCGGCCCTACTACCTATATATGGCGGACCAGGTGGCGGGCGGTGAGCACTTCCGCACGACCGTGCAGAAAGGTCTGGAGATCATGCAGGCGCTTCGCGGCTGGACGTCCGGCCTCGCGGTTCCGCAGTTCGTGATCGACTCCCCGGGTGGCGGAGGCAAGGTGCCGCTCCTTCCCGAGTATCTGGAGTCGATGAACGATGACGAAGTGGTCTTCCGCAACTACGAGGGCAAGCGCTTCGTCTACAAGCAGCCTCGGCAGGTTCCGGCCACTCCGAACGAGGTCGAGCGGGTTGCCGAGCTCGATGTTGTTCCTATCGGTCGCAAGAAAACCGCGACGCCGCGACGAACCAAGCGCCGTCGCGCAGCCGGCGAATAGGCTCACCCGAACAAGAACGCCGCCTTCGAACTCGAGGCGGCGTTCTTGTTTCGTTGACGGTCAGTCGGGTTAGGGCGTGACGGGTTCGCAGCGTGTAAGCGAGTAGCCGCCGAAGAGGATACTCCTCGCCGACCAAGCGCGATGGACTAAGAAGAAATCGCGCAGACAAATAAAAAAGGCCACCCCTTCAGGTGGCCCTTTTTTTCTCTGACGAAAGAAGTCTTACGCTTCGCTCTCCTCGTTCTCGAAAGTGAGCGCATCCGCTTCGCGGACGCGATCGAGCATGGCGTTGACCGGTATTCCAATTCCCCGGTCGTTCAGCGCGGATTCCTTGGTCGAGCCGCGCTGGAACCAGCTCCCCGCTTCAGGTGTGGTGTCCGTACCACCAGTACCACCCGCCTCCTCGTCAGGGGCGGTATCCGAACCATACACGTCCATTCAACCTCCACGGTTTTTCCTGTCTCTTCCGTTCATCCTTACGGTACCCCAAAACAGTAGTTTCGAGCCGCTGCAAGAAGCTACAACCTGGACCCGAACCCTCCTATAGTTTGACGCGTTTCGATGTCAAACTGGTACAACCAGCAAGGGTTATTACCGGACCGTCTTAGGATCGATTCCCCTAGTAGCGAATATCCGGCCAACCGCCTCGCCAATTTTGTTATTGGGGGTGCTGGCTCCGGCCGTCACGCCTACGCGGACGGGGGTCGTTTCCGGAAGCCAGCCCGGGGATTCCGTCTCTTCCTTCGATCCTAGAGGGCGGTGCCGGATCCGGCCGGAAGCTGGATCGATGTCGTCGGCGTCCTCGACGTGGAAGGTTCGAACACTTTCCGAGCAGAGAGACGCCAGTGAAAGCGTGTTGCTGGAGTTGTAGCCGCCGATAACGACCATCACATCGAGCGGCTCCCTGAGCAGTTCGACGACCGCGTCCTGACGCTCCTGCGTGGCGCTGCAGATGGTGTCGAAGGTCCGGAAATTCTCTCTCGCGTATTCCCCCCCATGCGCGCGCGCCATCGACTGGCCGACGAGCTCTCCAATTGCGAGCGACTCGCGGGCGAGCATGGTGGTCTGATTCGCCACGCCAATCCTTCTGAGATCCCGCGCTGGGTCGAAGTTGGGAGATGCAGAGTGCGCGAAACGTTCCATCAGAGCCTCGCTGCTCAGGCGATTTTCAATGAAATCACACACCAGGTTGGCCTCTTCCACATTGCGGACGATGAAGTAATGAGCACCATCGTACTTCCCCGCCTGGGATGCGGTGGCTCGCGTTTCCTCGTGGTAGTACTTGCCGTGAATGAGCGATGTGAAGCCGTCGCGAGCATAGCTCTCTACCCGCTTCCAGACGTTGAGCACCGAGCCGCACGTGGTATCGACCATGACGCAGCCGATCTGACGGAGTATCTCGAAGTCGGTGATTGTGACTCCGAAGGCCGGAAGGATCACCACATCTTCCGATTTCACGGCGCTGAAATCGATGCGGCCGTCTTTGGGCATGAGGAAGGTGATCCCCATCGCCTGGAGTTTTGAGTTCACGTGCGGATTATGGATGATCTCGCCAGCCAGATAGATGGTACGATCGGGGAACTTCTTTCTGGCCTGATAAGCGTACTCTACCGCACGCTCGACCCCATAGCAGAACCCGAATTCCTTGGCTAAACGGATGGTTAAGTCACCAGCCGTCAGGGTATACTCCCTGGCCTGGAGCATATCGACAAGCTGGCCGGTGTAGTCGGAGGCCAGTTCAGACTGGATTTCGGATTTCAGCCCGAAACCCTTCCGAAAGTAGGTGCCCCCGGCCGCGCTGGCCTGCATATTTCCAGTAGGTTTGCCGCCCGCTTCGGGCGTGTTCTTTACTGACGCATCAGTGTCCGCCATACCCTCTGAATCTAGCAGTGACCTGCCGATAATGCGCTTCGAGAAACGACGATGACCGAGTCACTCGGAGCATACCCCGCAGAGCAATCGATTGGCCCGGTTGAAAGCGCGCCGTCGATCTCGTTCATATCACCGGCCGCCTCACCATCTCTGCTACGACCGCCGCCGCTTTCCAAGGGAGATACGATCGGTGTCGTCGGCCCTTCCTACGCCCCGAATGGCGGCTGGCTCCGCCGCGGCGTCAAGGCGATGGAAGACGCCGGATACAAAGTGGTCCTCGAGCCCGAGATCGAGAGGTTCCGCCGCTTCCAGCAGAACGAGGACAAAAAGCGGGCAGAAAATCTGATGGCCATCTGGAGAGATCCGGAAGTCAAAGCCGTGATCTGCGGCACTGGCGGATACGGGGCAGTAAGAATTCTTCCGTATCTGGACGCAGACTTGTTCCGCCGCAATCCAAAACCATTCGTGGGCTACTCGGACATCACAGCGCTTCACCTGTGGATGATGCGACGTGCCGGACTGAGAGTGTTTCACGGCCCGACGGTCGACGACCTCGCTCCCGACGGCGCCGATGCAACGCTCTTGTCACTGTTGACCGCGCTGACGACCCCCCGCCCCGACACCACACTCGGCCGCCACATTGCCCGCGCGGTGAGGCCAGGAAGAGCCGTGGGACGGCTGACCGGAGGCAACCTGTCGTTGGTACAACAGACGATCGGCACACCCTACGAGATCGACACTCGCGATGCGATCCTCTTCCTCGAGGAGATACACGATCCCATGTCGGTCGCCGATGAGCGGCTGTTGCACCTTCGCGCTGCCGGTTTGTTGCGCCACGTGCGCGGAATCGTGTTTGGTCAACTCTCGCTGGATCGGTCCGAGGAAGATGAGTTCGAGGACTTCTTGCTCGACCTCGTGTCTGATCTCGATGTTCCGATCCTGATGGATTTCCCGGCGGGTCATGAGATACCAAATCTCACGCTGCCGCTCGGTACGGAGATGGAGCTCGTGACGGATGATGTCACTGGCTGGCTGGCCTACCGAGAGGATGCGCTCTCTCATCCGAGATTGAGTCTGGTCTAAAGAACTCCTGGCTTCTCTCAGTTCCTCAGGTTCCAACTGAACTGAGCTACTCTTGGCGGAGATCCCTACAATGATCCGGCCGCGATCGCAGCGTCGATGGCGGTGCACCATACATGAAGCAGCATCAGGTGCACTTCCTGGATGTACGCTCCGACATCGCTCGGAACCGCCACGACGTGATCCGCGTCTGCACCCTGCAGTCCATTCTTGCCGCATAACGCAATCGTCGTCGCGTTTTTCTCCTTTGCCGCCTTGAAGCCGCGCAGTACGTTCTCGGATTTGCCGCTTGTGGTGATCCCAATTACGGCGTCGCCACGAATCGCGAGCCCCTGCACCTGTCGCTCGAACAGCGCTCCGTAGCCGAAGTCGTTGGCGATGCACGTAATGACACCGGCGTCACTGACCAGAGATACCGCCGGCAGAGGGCGTCGCGTTTCCTTGAACCGGCCAATCAGCTCTTCGACGAGGTGGCTGGCCTGGGTCGCGCTCCCGCCGTTCCCAAACGCGAGAATCTTCCCGCCTCTCCCTATGCACGCGATCAGCGCTTCAGTCACCGCATCCGAGGCGGGTCGCAGCGAAGCGATGCAGTCGTCGATGACCTTTTGGTGCTCTCGGAAATGCGTATCGAAATATTGTGCAGGCATGCGCGGATTATACGAGTAAGGACACTCGACGCCAGAGGCAGGCGCCTAGTGTCCGCGACGACGTCTTTTGAAATCCGATCGTCCGCCTGGTGCACCGCGACCCCGCTCGCCTTTCCGGCCGCCCCGCCTATGGCGCCGGAACTCACCCGCTATCTGACGCACCTCTCGCTCGGCGCTGGACAGCATGGCGCGATCCTCGGCTGACTCTTCCACCTCGTCGGGTGAATACGGCTGGGCGAGACGCTCCTGAAGATCCTCCAGACTGTCCGATCGCACTGCGCCGCGCTGTCCCCGCAACACGACGAATCGCACCGGCCGATCGAGCTTGGGTACCTCATGCTCCGTCAACGTGCGCGCGATCTTCTCGGGCAAGCGGAGGCGCGCCACACCAACGCGTTTGCCATCGCGCTCCTCGACGTCGTAATCGATGTCGACGTCGCGGTCGCGGATCACGATGTGACCGGGCAGTCGCTCGAGGCGATCGCGGACATCACGTGGAACGAAGCGTTCCCTGTCGATGTTCATCCGCGCCGATTTGAACTCCTCCACTGACCGAGCATCTCCCAGCTGCTCTTCGTACAAGGCGGTAAGCTCGGGAAGACCGAGGCGCTTCGTCTCCCCACCGGACCGCTTGTACGCTTCACGTATCTCCTCGATCACGTCGCGATTCTTCTTGACCGCGAAATGTCGGGCTTCGCCGCGAGCCAGCGCTTCCGCCAGCAAGTGTCGCGCTTCGCCGGCGAGCTCCGGCGGAAATTCCTCGACTGTCTCGATCTCGCTCTCCAGCTCGAAGCCGAAGTAATCGAGCGTCCGCTTGAGCACGAGCGGACCGTGCTTGCGCCGTGGATCGTATACGAGCTCCACCTTCCCGCGCGTAGCGTAGCGGCGAATCAGCTCCATTGGAATCTGGCTGCCTTCGATCGCCGCGCGCGGGATTCCGGAGCGGTCGGCGAAGTATCGAAGATCTCCCGCGATTGCGCCCCAGCTTCCGCACACACTCGTCTTCGAGACCCGCGCTTCCGTTCCGTCGGCTATCTGCTCGTCGATGACTATGTCGAAGGGCATGTACTGGGCGAGCAGCTCGGTGAATTTGCGATAGATGTGGTCTCGCGCGTTGACCATTCGCGCCGGCAGCTCCATGTCGAGGCTGCGATAGATGCTCGCCGTCGCGAGCGCCGCGTCTTCGATCGCCTTGACAAGCACTCCCCGCTGCTCGGCCCACTTTTCGATGCTCTCATCGAAGAGATGCCTCGGCAGCCCGTACACTTCTCCGATGTAGCCGCAGTGCGTGAACGCCTCAGCGTAGAGATTGTAAGCGGTGAGATGATCGCTGCCGGGAACAGTCACGCCCGACAGATCGCGATCTTCCCGCGTCATTCGGTGGAGCGACTCGATCGAGCTCATCACCGCCAGATATGGGACGAGCTCGTCATCGGCGTTGACGAGCAGCTCCGCCCACGGCCGGTCGACCGGCATCGCTTCGACCGCCTTGCCGTAGCGCGAAAGCCTTCCATTCTCGATGATGCCGCGCTGCTCGAGCAGTGTCACTGCTTTGCGATAAGCGACGCGGTCGAGTGGCACCGGCAGCTCCAGCTGATCGGCCGCCACGCCCAGATCGGCGCACGTCATCGCCACCCGTTCCGAATCGCCGGCAAGCTGGAACTCCGGCGCCGTCGGCCTCAGCGCACTGAACTGGATGTCGCGATCCGAGAGAATGAAGACTCTGCCGCCGGCCACACGGCCGTGCACGCGACCAGCCATCTGCAGAATCTCGTTCGCGCCCAGATGCAGCTTGGTGAGCACGTTCTTTCCGCGCTCGATGATGTTGCTGAAGCGCGTATCGTCGATGACCACCGTATCGAGCCCCTGAACATTGAGGGCGCTCTGTCCAGCGGCGGTCATCGCCAGGAAGTACGGTTTCTTTTCCTCGCCTTCGAGGAATGGGCGAATGATCCGTATCGGCTCACCGCCATGGTAGAAGGCGCTGTTGATTCTCGGAAACCGGTCACCCACCAACTCCGCGGCTTGCTCCACTCCGGCGCGAGTCGGCAGGAACATCCCGACGCCGCGGCGCTCCTTCACCACCTGTTGCAGAAAGCGATCGTCGAGAAAGGTCAGTGGATCCTTGCGGAGGATCTTCACGTCGGCGGCTTTCGCCGGGTCGAACGCCGAGCTCTCGATTACGGTCGCGGCATTGAGGTAGCGCGCGTAAAAGGTCGGGTCGACGGTAGCGGAGAGCCAAATGAACCGGCACCCGACGCGCTTTCCGAGTGCGAGACAAAGCTCGAGCTCCGCCGAGGTCTGATGAATCTCGTCGACCACGAGTGTGTCGGTCGGCAGAATGTCTCCGTCCTGAAACCAGCGGCGCGCGATTCCGGTCGTGACGACGATCACGTTCCAGCTCGGTGTTTCCGGAGTCGCTTCGCGCTCGCGGTTCACGACGCCCACTCTCAGCGCATCGGTCCCCAGTATCGTCTCGGCGATCGGGCGGATGGACAGTGTCTTTCCGGTCCCTGTTCCGGCTACGATTCCGAATCCCTTCCCGGCTGCGGCGAGCTGGCGGATCTCCGAGCCGTGCTGCTTCTCGAGAACGGTTGGAATCCGCAGGCCGAGTGCGAGCTCGATTGTCTCGCAAGCCGCGCGAGTTGGCGCGATGACAATGAGCCGCCCCGTCGGAGGCTCGGCCGCGACGAATGCGGAGTGGTCCGGCGGAAGATATCTATCGGTTACGGTTCGCTGCATTCGCCATGGAAAGGTGCATGGATCGCACCGGATGCGAAACGGCCCCGGAGAAAATTCCCCGGGGCCGTCGCTATCCAATCAGGAGACTTAGTCTCCGTCGTGATTTTTCTTGTTCTTGTTCTTCCCGTGGCCCTTACCGTTTTTGTACTGGCCGTAGTGATTCCCGTTGTCGTGGCGGCTACCGTTCTGATAGTTGCCCTGGTCGTCACCGTCACCATCACTGCGGCGACCGTTGTTGTAGCCCCCATTGTCGTTTCTGCCGTTGTTGTACCCACCGTCATTGTAGGTACCATTGTTTCCAACGTTGCGCGTGCTGATGATCGACATATTGCCGTTCCGGTCACGGCGCGCGCGCTGAATGATAACGTTGCCATTTCGGTCTTGCGTCTGACGCTCGTAGATCGTCCCGCCGTTGCCGCCGTTGCCGACCTGATACCAGCCGCCACCGTTCACCTGCTGATTGGTGCGGTTGTCGACGCAGCCCACCGTGCTGGCGCTGCTGCGCCCCAGAATGACGTCGCTGACGCTGCCGGACCTCTGCGAGTTGGTGCAGTTCTGACTCGTTCTCTGATTGCCGCTAGGTCTTTGTGCGCTGAGGGGCGTGAAGGCCGCGAATCCCGCGAGCGTTACGCCAATGATCATAAGCTTCATAAAGTATCCTCGGTGTTGATCAGCTATCTGTGATTGTCGCGATTCATCTTCTGCTGGTCTTTCTGGGCCCTTTTCCAGTCCTTTTGCTGCTGCTTCTGAGCCTTCTTCCACTGCTTGTCGTTCGTGCTGTTATAGGCGCGGGTGCTCATGATCGTGAACGCGCCGTTGCGGTTGCGACGAGCACGCTGGATCACGAGGTTGCCGTTTCTATCGTAGGTACGACGCTCGTAGATCGAGTTGTTGTTCGCGCCCTGGCCTACCTGGTACCAGGCTCCATCGTCACGGGTGTATACATCCTGGCAGGTATTGGCATTCGCGCGGCCGAAGATGATGTCGCCGACGCTGTTCGTCGATTGTGAGTAGCTGCAGGTGTTGTTTCCGTTGTTGTA
>DHJO01000159.1:0-4318 GCA_002404375.1 Gemmatimonadales bacterium UBA4718
GCGACGGAATCCGGTGTTGGTGGGATCTTCGGCATCGGCTACGATTACCGCGTCGCGCGTAACACCAGCATCACGCCTTACTGGAACAGCTTCGGGATGAAGAACAACCACACCGACGCGAACGTCGGCCAGATCGGCTTGGCGATCACGCTGCACTAGCTGCAACCACGCAATTGTCGGGAGATCAAGGAGCCCGCGCTGAATTGGCGCGGGCTTCTTTGTCGGAGCTCGCAACGCACACTCGCCCTGCCGCCCTGTCCATGTTGGCGAGCGCGACCACGACGCACCCAGTCTGAGAGAAGATCTGGTCGAATCTCTGCGGCACGATCTCAATGGCGACGGAACGCTACGTCATTAGCTTTCGTTGCGCGCAAAGGAGAGGGAGCATTGAGGTGACACGAATCAGAATCGCCTTCTGGGCACTGTTGGTCGGATTGCCGGCCCTCTGGCTCGCCGCAGAGACATCTCCGCGCGCGCAGCCGTACCTGCAAGGTCAATTCGCCTACGCCAATCTCACCGGCATTCTGGCTATGGGCGTCATGGCCGTGGCCCTCCTGCTCGCCCTCCGATCCACCGCCGTCGAGCCGCACCTGGGAGGACTCGACAAAAGCTACCGGCTCCACAAGTGGCTTGGCGTTCTCGCGCTGGTGGCGATCATCGCACACTGGCTGGTGATCTCTTATCCGCAATGGTTCGTCGCAATGGGCATCATTGCGCCACGCCTGGCCAACACTCCGCGACCGACTACGCCCGAGTGGCTACCGTCACTGAGCGGTTTGCGGGGACCGGCGCGGACTATTGGAGACTGGGGCTTCTGGATCGGCGTCGGACTGATCGCTCTCGCGCTGGTGAAACGCGTCCCCTATCGCTGGTTCCTCAGCACCCACCGTTGGCTCTCGATCATCTTCCTGCTCCTCGTTTTTCACTCGGTTGTGCTGCTCCGTGCATCCTACTGGTCGCGTCCGGTCGGTTGGGTAACGGCGGCGCTGCTGGCAGCCGGCACCGCGGCAGCTCTCTTCACCTTTTTCCGGCGCGTGGGTCGCACGCGTCAGGCCGTTGGTGAAGTCGAAGGACTGAAGCATTATCGCGACGGAAGCATTCTCGGCGTCGAAGTCTGTCTCAAGGATCGCTGGCCAGGTCACTCTCCGGGACAGTTCGCGTTTGTCGATTTCGAGGACGGCGAAGGGCCGCACCCGTTCACCATCTCGAGCTCATGGAAGGACGACGGAGCGCTGACCTTCCTCATCAAAGGACTCGGCGATTACACCCGCGACCTCCTATCGAAGCTCGACGCAAGAACGCTGGTGACAGTCGAAGGTCCTTACGGAGGCTTCACCTTCAGCGGACGTCACCAGCGGCAGATCTGGATCAGTGGCGGGATCGGCATCGCCCCTTTCATCTCACGATTGCAGGAGCTGGAGAAGCAGCCCGATGGCAAAACCGTCGATTTCTTTCATGCGACAGTTGGAGGCGCAGTCGAGGAGATCCAGCGGCTACGCGGCCTCGCCGAACGCGCGCGCGTGACACTTCACCTCTGGGATCCCAACGCGCGGGGGCGACTCACGGGCCCGATACTGCGCGAGGCCGTACCCGAGTGGCGGGAGTCGGATGTCTGGTTCTGCGGCCCGGTGGAATTCGGCAATGACGTTCGGCGGGATCTTTTCCGCGCCGGTCTCCCGGCGAGCGCGTTTCATCAGGAGCTCTTTCATCTGCGATGACTGTCTGGGTCACCTTGGCCAGCCTTTCCAGAAGGTGGCTCTCTCTCCGGGAGCCATCACGACGACGTCGCTCGCCACTTCGACTTGTCCACGCCTTTCACCAGCAGCCACACCGGCAAGACGAATTCCCCCGCGCCGGCCGCGAGAAGCAGCGGCCATATCGACGTCGCCAGTGGTGACCACAAGAAGGTCAGCCCTCCTATGCCACCAGCGATCCACCACCAACCAAGCCACCTGGGCAGAAACGTTGACTGGAGAATGAGATAACCGGTGACGAGCTCGAAGCAAGCGAAAAGCACGAAGGAGATGTAAAAGACGCTCTTGTACAGAGTGACGCTGAGCAGCGCTGCTGCCTGCAGTTGCTGCGCGCCGAACGCGTTGGCCAATTGAGGATTCGCGAGGACGACGGACGGAGCGAGGCGCAGCATCTCGCCCATGATCTGGACCGTGCAGCCGACAAGACTGAAGAGCGCGGCAAGTAACGCGAGGCTCGGATTCACCGGCCTGAAAAATCCAAACAACAGTGCGGTGAGAGCGATGTAAATCAGGTTCGAGACGAGATCGACGGCAAATCCCGCCCGGTACAAGCTCGCGTGCGTGAGGATATTGTTCGCCGTCGACGCGGCATCAATCGGTACAACGATCCCTTTTGTAAGAAGCGTCCCGAGGATCCCTGTAAGGAAGTAAAGGATCCAAACCCAAGCGATCGTCCGTGACGATGGCAGCGACGAGGCTTCGATCGCGACAGTGTTGTCGTTGATCATGGCGACGACAATTATAAGCTCACTCTCACCCCTTCGCTGGACTCAGAAGGGGCGACGAAGTCCTTAACCCTCGTTGCGGCACAGCACACACGTCCGCGGCCGCGTAGAATGAACGGTGCGCGCAAAGGAGTCACGCTTGGAAGTATCGGCCTACGTCAGCTTCAAGGGCGATTGCGAAGCTGCGTTCAAATACTATGTGGAAGTGCTCGGTGCCAAACCTGGTCTCCTCTTCAGTTACGCTAGTTCGCCGATGGCAGAGGTCGTTCCCGAAGGATGGGAGAGCAAGATCATGCATGGCAGCGTGCGGATTGGCGGAAAGCTGTTAGAGGGCGCCGACGCCCCTCCTGAGCGATATGAGAAGCCGCAGGGGTTCGCGCTCTCGCTGAACGTCCCAACTGCGGATGAAGCCGAGAGGGTGTTCGAGAAGCTGGGAAACGGCGGTAAGGTGCTGTACCCGATCGCAAAGACATTCTGGTCAGAGCGATTCGGCATGGTCGTCGATCGCTTCGGTATCCCCTGGATGATCAACTGCGAGACGCCGGGAGGTTAGGTCGGTCCAGATTATGATGATGCTTGCGACGCACACCAGCCACGGTGCTCGAGAAATTCTGTGCCCCATTCCCCGGGTATTATCTGTACTATCCGCAGCGTCGACACGCTTCTCGCGTTTTGCGCGCACTGATCGATCACATACGGCTCTGGCGACGCAGCACTCGCAAGGGGGCGCGGATCCGCTAGTCCTAGACTCAACCTTCTCTCAGGGCTGGAACGACTCGTTGTAACGGCGTGTAATTACGTCGGTCGATCAAACCCGTCCATACCAACCATCGAAGCTGGGACGGAGGTTGCATGCGCGTAACCATATTGGCGTTGTCGCTCCTTACCTGGGTGGTGAGCGCACACCCGGGATCCCTCCAGGCTAAAGAGCCGACCCGCAAACTGATTATCTCGGGCGGCGGTCTCGCCGGTGGCGTCGAAATCGTGGATTCCGCGACGCTCACACTCAGCAACGTCTACAGCGGGAATTTTCTGGGGATGCCTGGCGCCGCCCAAGCGCCGCCGGCGAGCGCCCCCCGCTATGAAATCTCCTTCTATCTGCCGCAGCGTGGCTCGTGGTTGTACAACCTCGCGCACCGGCCACGCCTACGCGTTGCCTATGTCGTGTATTTCGTGCCCGACGCTGTGCATCACACTGCTTACGTGTATGTCCCTGGTCGAGATGACACCTGGTCGGGCTGGAATCACGGGGTAATCATTCGCCAACAATACGAAGGTCGGTGGTCGGTCGCGTCGCCGGCCTGGGCCGAGAGAATCAACAGTGCAATCGCGCGCCATCGGCGAGTGCCGGCACTGCGCTGTCCGATCAGCGACACCAGCGCTTTTTTCGGAAGGGGGAATCCGATTCATGGTGACGTCAGCGCGCTGACGGCGCTCCTCGAGACGAATGGCCTCCACGTTGTCTGCGCTTATCCCACGACGTTCGACAGAACCCTCGGTCGGCCGGCCGCGGGGATCGTCACAAACCTCGGTGGTTTCGCCGTTCTGTTCTTTCCGCCACCTGCCGGTGCGGAGCGGGTGAGTATCACTAGCAGGGTCGTGGATGGACAGGTAGTGACAGTACTGCGCTCGCCCGATCAGCGTGAACGCCCGGTGACGATGGTTTCAGCCGACAAGACCGACTTTCTCGCGTACAAGCGCTGGCTATTCGACACATGGGGACAACCCCAGCTGCGTGCAGCGCTCGCGTCGGCCCTACATTAGGGGTACGATGGAAGACCTCACCACTGGACCGCTCACCAGGCATCTGCTGAAGACCACGAGCTTCATGCTCGTGAC
>DHJO01000159.1:4375-7436 GCA_002404375.1 Gemmatimonadales bacterium UBA4718
CAATATCTTCTCTGGTTCATTCCGGCGATGGCACTGCAGTTCCTGATGGTCGCGGCGGCCGCCGCTCTGCGCGCAGTCGGAAACTTCAAGGCCGGTATGGTCGTCGGCACCGGCACCGTAATCATCAACATGGTGCTGGCGCCGTTTCTCATTTTCGGTTGGATAACGGGCCACGCGTTTGGCGTTGCCGGCGCAGCGATGTCGTCTCTCATCGCAATCGTGGTCGCCATCATATGGTTCGCCAGATACTTCCTGCCAAAGGATTCATACCTTCGATTCGTGCGCGCCGACCAGAAACCACGATTCGCGCTCTGGCGGAAGATGCTGGCGATCGGGCTGCCTGCCGGATTCGAGTTCGCGATGATGGGTGTGTACCTAGTAGTCGTCTACGCGATTGCGCGACCGTTTGGCGCGGCGGCGCAGGCAGGCTTTGGAATCGGGCAGCGCGTGATTCAGGCCTTGTTCATGCCCGCTGTCGCGCTTGGTTTTTCAGTTGCGCCGGTCGCTGGACAGAATTTCGGCGCCCGCAGTCGCGAACGCGTCGTCGACACGTTTCGCAAAGCAGCATACATGGTCTCGGCCGTCATGGTACTGCTAGTGGTCGTCTGTCTCATCGCGCCTCACGCGTTGATCGGCGTGTTCTCAAAGGACCCCGCGGTGCTGGCTGTCGGTACCGAGTATCTCCGCATCCTGTCGTGGAACTTCCTTGCATCCGGTTTGATCTTCGTCGCGTCGAGCATGTTCCAGGCGATGGGCAACACGGTTCCGTCGCTGGTGGCTTCCGGCACGCGCATTCTGCTCGTCGCCGTGCCGGCCATCCTGCTTTCGCGCACGGCGGGGTTTCAGCTGAACTGGATATGGTATCTCTCGGTTGGCGCGGTGCTCGTTCAGCTTGCGCTCAGCATGTTGCTGCTGCGCCGCGAATTCACTCGCCGGCTGACATTCCCTTCCCATCCGAAAGAGGACAACACTGCCCTCGCGTCAGCGATGGTGGCGTTGGAGTGATAACAGTCATCGCAACATAGGAGGCACTATGCGATTTCGCACCCGCCCCAGCATCCCGGTCCTTGCTACCGTCGCCCTACTCGCAATGCCGGGCAACCGTGCAAACGGTCAGGCTGCAAGCACAACCGCCTCATTACCGGAACATCTAACCACTGATACTCCGAAGAGTACTGTCGGCGGCACGACGTTCGTCGCGCCGGCAGACTGGAATTTCTCGCTGCGCGGAATCGCGACGATTCTCGAGCCGCCCGAAGGTGATTCACACATTGCGCTCGTTGATGCGCGCGCACCGAGCGCCGACTCTGCTGTCGCCCTCGCGTGGATCGCGTACATGCCGCAGCACAAATGGCCGCTAAAGGTTGTCACGCCGGAACCCGACAAGGAAGGCTGGTCTGACGGGCAAAGTTACACTTACCAGACCTCGCCTGACGAAAAACGCAGCGTCGGTGCGCTTGCGCGTCGTGCCAACGACGTGTGGACCGTTGTCATCTACGACATGAGCGACGCAACGGGCGAGAAGAGGTCGGCGGCTGTGGGGACTCTATACAGCCGACTTGTCCCAAAGGGTTACGTCCGCGAGTCGTTCGCTGGCAAGAAGGCTGGCACTCTTGACGCGGCGAGCATGGCGAAACTTTCCGCGTTCACGGAGAACGCGATGAGGGAGCTCAAAGTACCCGGTGTCGCCGTCGGCATCATACAGAATGGCAAAATCGTCTTCGCCGACGGCTTTGGCGTTCGCGAGCTTGGCAAGCCGGACAAGCCCGACGCGAACACGCTGTTCATGATCGCATCGAACACGAAGGCACTCACTACGCTGATGCTGGCGAAGCTTGTCGATGCGAAGCGATTCGGTTGGGAGACGCCAGTTACTTCGCTGCTCCCTTCGTTCAAGCTCGGCGATGCCGCCACTACACGACAGGTGCTCGTCAAGCACCTCATTTGCGCATGCACGGGACTGCCGCGACAGGACCTCGAGTGGCTGTTTGAATACAAAACTTCGAACGCGGAATCTGCACTCAGAAGTCTCGGCAGCATGCAACCCACCAGCAGGTTCGGGGAGATGTTCCAATACTCGAACCCGATGGCGGCGGCGGCTGGATACATAGGCGGGCACGTTGCCTTACCCACGCTGGAATTGGGAGCTGCTTACGACCGGACCATGAACACCCTCGTCTTCCAGCCGCTGGGTATGACATCTACCACATTCGATTACTCGAGGGCACTCTCCGGGAACCACGCCTCGCCGCACGCACCGGACATTGAAGGGCGCACGGCCGTTGTCCCGATGGACATCAACTACTCCATAATCCCCATGCGGCCTGCCGGTGCCGGGTGGAGCAACGTGCGTGACATGCTCAAATACATTGCGCTGGAGCTCTCCAATGGCAAACTGCCCGACGGAACGCAGTACGTCAGCAGGGAGAACCTGCTTGCACGCCGGGAGCGGCAAGTAGGCATCGGAACGGATGCCGTGTACGGTATGGGGCTCATGGTCGACAACAAGTACGGGACACCGGTGGTGCACCACGGCGGTGATATGTTCGGTTTCCATAGCGATATGATGTGGCTGCCGGAACACAACGTCGGTGCAGTGGTCCTCACCAACGCTGACCCAGGCTGGATCCTTCGCACTGACTTCCGTCGCAAGCTGCTCGAGGTGTTGTTCGACGGTCGAGACGAGGCCGATGCCAACGTGGCATCGGAGGCAAAGAGCTATTACGCTCAGCTCTCTGCAGAACGAAAACTTCTCACTGTCCCGGCTGACGCCAGCGAGTCGTCAAATCTCGCGGGTCACTACCATAATGATGCCCTGGGCGAGATCGACGTACGACGTGCCGCTGGTCGAACGACGTTCGATTTCGGCGAGTGGAGCAGCGAGGTCGGATCGCGGAAGAATCCCGATGGGTCTATCTCCTTCATAACGATCGATGCCGGCCTCGAGGGTTTCGAGTTCGTGGTGAGCAAGGGTCCTGAGAAGCGGCTGACGATTCGGGACGCGCAGCACGAGTACGTGTTCAGCGGATCGTGAGCGCGCGTTAGGACTCCGAAGCATCGA
>DHJO01000159.1:7607-11511 GCA_002404375.1 Gemmatimonadales bacterium UBA4718
TTCCAGTCGTGCCCGTCGCTCTCCTGGCCTGTCGATCCGTCGATGAGCATGAGCTGGCCGGCGCGGGAGTCGGCGCAGTAGATCGCGACGCTCAGCAGGTTGATCGCGGACCACCAAAGACACACCATGGCCGCGAACAGGTCGCGTCGCGGGGCGTCGTCGTGCTTCCGCAGGAAGTATCCGAAGAAAATCAGCGGAAAGGCCACCTGGGTGAGCGATCCGCCGAGGATCATCATCGTGTTGCCGAGGAACTGGATGCCGAAGGGCATGAAGAGCATGTGCCCGAATTCGTGTATGGCGAGGTCGATGTCGCTGAGGAGCGGGATGTAGCCGTACTCGTTGCGGAATGCGCTCCACGTGAGCATAGCGAGCACCACCGCAAGCGCGAGACGCCCGTACCTTTGCAGTGTGCCCGGGGATTCAGTGGAGTCGATCGAGGGCGACGTCGCGCCCATCTCGACTTCGTCCGAGCTGGAGGGAAGCATCGAATGAAGACGCCCCCGGCGACGCAAGCGCAACGGCGAGCGATTACGACCTTTTCAGTCCCTCCATTACCGCCAATCAGGCTGGTAATAGTCGAAGCGCGTCAGGACGTCTACGCCATCGCTCACGCGCACTACACGTAACCCGACATCCGGCCAGTCCTGACTGCTGCGCCCGATAATGTATTTTGCGTCGGGGGACCATGCGAGACCCGGACTGAAGCAGAAGTTCGTCAGCACTCTGCGTCCACTCCCGTCGGGGTTGATGACGGTCGCAACACCATCGGGAGCGTTAGGACATGTGGAGGGAAACAGGTAAACGAGACGATCGCCCTGTACCGACCAACGAGGAGAGCGCGCGCCATTGACCAGATTCGTCACCGCTCCAGTCGACACGTTCAGAACGTTCAGAGTACTGCCGGCGATGTAGGCAACGCGGCTTCCGTCATAGGCGATGTCGGCGCCGCCATAGGCACCGGAGAACCCATTCAACGTTCCGAGCAGTGTAATCGTGTTGTCTGCAGTCACACGAAACACATAATAACCGTCCGCGTCGCCGAAGCGGCGGCCGACCACCATTGCGTTGCCGTCGTCGGTTTCACGGACCGCGATGATACTGCTGAATCCGATGATATCGCGTCGAGCCGTACCAGTCGTGTCGAGAACGATTGCATCACTGGAAGGCCCCACGGATGACTGCGTTGCCGAATGCAGAGTGATGCGATGCCTGGTCGGATCGAAGCGCGGAAAGACTCCGAAGTCGCTTCCGACGTCGGTGATGAGAGTCTGTGCATCCTTTCCATCGATGTTGACGAGCCGCACTGCTGTCGATAGCCCTGGCGACCATACCACCAGGCGTCCCGCGGGCACGACGCGCACGACAGCGGAATCGGTGAGGTTGCCGATATGTGCGTACGCGCGCTGAGTGCCCATGTCGCGAGCGGTGACGAGAGTGCCCAGATTGCTCGGGCCATCAACGGTGACGGAATTGCCCGCCCCGGCCGAGAACGTGGCCAATTCAGATCGTGCATTACCGTAGCGGTCCATGGCTTGCCCGTACATCGTCACGGTGCCGCCAACATCAAGAACGGTATCTCGCGGATACACAAATATTGCGGCGGGGGCACCTGCGGCGACGGTGACCATTGCCGAGTCCTGAAGTCCGAGCTCGGGAACCGTCACGAGAATGACTGCCTTACCAAAAACCGTTCCCATACGGATCGCCACCTTCGCACGGCCGGCGGGATCGGTTTGGTTCGCCACGAACTCAGACGCCGGGCACATTGGAACAGTTAGCGCACACACGAAGACGCTTGCCTCGATTACCGGATCGGAAAGCGGCCGGGGCTGGAAGCGCACGAGCGCACCCGGGACAGCTCTTCCAGCTGCGTCTCTTACTTCGACGATGAGCCCTTGCACGGGCTGCGCATCGACCGTGTCCGTAATCCCGGCCCCGGCGACAACAGTGATGCCCGGCCGACCGTTCGCCGGTTCCGTTGCACCGTCGCCGCAACTGGTAACAACGGTGACGAGAGCAGCTAGAGCAAAATATCGACGGGCTGATTCAACGGACACCTGTCGGCCTCCAAAGAATTGTACGCGACACAAGGGCAGCCCAATCTTCAACTCAACTACCTATTCTGCAAGCTACCGCCGATTGAGGGGAAGCATCGAATGAAGACGCCCCCGGCGACGCAAGCGCAACGGGAGAATCCGCCCTCCCCTTCCCTCGCGTTTGAACTATGCTGAGTCCAGCGACTGTCTAAGTAAGGCCCGGAACCGACCCTGATCCTGAGCGAGGAGATATGAGGAATATTTTTCTGTTGGTGGGGTTGCTCGCAATCGTTGGATGGTCAGGACCACGAACGGGTTCGACGGTGGCCGATCAGCAGGAGCGCGTCACTTACGACGTCTCATTTCCAAATGCGGCTCACCACGAAGCGCATGTCATCGCGACTTTTTCCGGAATACCACGCGGGCAGGTCCTGCATGCGCGAATGAGTCGCTCTTCACCCGGACGCTACGCCGAGACCGCATTCGCCAGGAACGTGTATGACGTGACTGCGACCGGCGGTGATGGAAAGCCAGTCGTCGTCACGAGGCCTGATGCTGACGGCTGGGATGTGGCGGGTCACGATGGGATCGTCCGGATCTCGTACACGGTGTGGGGCGACAGAATCGACGGCACTTATCTCAGTGTGGATCACTTTCACGCTCACATGAACATGCCGGCCACTTTCATGTGGGCGCGCGNNAATGGAGCGGGCGCCGATACGATTGTCGATTCACGCGCCGACCGGGTGGAGTGTCGCAACGCAGCTTCAGCCCACGGCTGACTCGAGCGTATTCAGCGCACCCGATCTGCAGTATTTCATGGATTCGCCGACCGAAGTTGGACCTGTTGCGTGGCGGAGCTGGACAGCTTCGTACGGTGGCAAGTCGTTCACGTGGCGCCTCGCGGCCCACCACTTCGGCACGGATGCGCAGCTGGATACGTTCGCGACGATGGTGCGCCGCGTCGTCGCTGAGGAAGTAGCGATGTGGGGTCAGCCACCCCGATACGAATTCGGGACGTACACGTTCATCGCCGACTATCTCCCGTGGGGGATGGGCGACGGGATGGAGCATCGCAACTCCACGATTCTGACCAGCCGGCGCGGTATCGACACCCCGGAGGCGAGAATCGGAAAGCTCGAATCAGTCGCGCACGAGTTCTTTCATTCGTGGAACATGGAGCGGCTGCGGTCGAAGCAGATCGAGCCGTTCGATTTCAGCCGCGCCAACATGTCGGACGCGTTGTGGTTCGGCGAAGGATTCACGAACTATTACGGCGCTCTCATGATGAGGCGGTCAGGGTTCCATAATGACAGCGCATTTCTGGCCCAGTTTGGCGGCGAAATCGGCGCCACGATCAACTCTCCCGCTCGCCATCACGGCTCGGCGGTAGACATGAGTCGGCAGGCGGTCTTCCTCGACGGTGGCTCCTTTGTGGATCGGTCGAACGCGCCGAACATTTCCATCAGCTACTACACGTGGGGAATGGTGATCGCGGCGGCGCTCGACCTGACGCTGCGCGAGCGCTTCAATACGTCTCTCGACGAATACATGCGCGCCCTCTGGCGCGACTACGGTCAGTACCAATCGAGCTCGGGGACGCCGGAGCGACCCTACACCGTCGCCGATTTGCGCAACGAGTTGGGTAAGGTGACGAGGGATCCACAATTCGCGAATGATTTCTTCCGTCGGTATGTGGAGGGCCGAGAGGTTCCGGATTTTGCCGCCCTCTTTCCTCCTGCCGGGTTTCGATTCTCGCAGGACAGCGTGGTGAAGCCGTTTTTCGGCGCTTCCATGGACAGCGTCGCAAAGGGTCTGGTGATTAACTGGGCCTCGGAGGTGGGATCGGCGTATGCCGCCGGTTTGAG
>DHJO01000195.1:0-5796 GCA_002404375.1 Gemmatimonadales bacterium UBA4718
GTATCGACATTGAGATCAAGTTCACCGGTATGCGCCCAGGCGAGAAGCTCTACGAGGAGATGTTTTTCAGCGCGGAAAATGTCCTTGCCACTGATCACCCGAAAGTCTTGAGAGCGAGAAACGGAATTCTGCCCGAAAACATCATGCGTCGAATCGAAGCCCTCGTCAGCTCGGCGGAGACGGAGCATCCGGACGAGGAGCTCAAACAACTACTGCGGAATCTCGTCCCCGATTTCCATCCGCACCCGATGCTTCCGATCGCCGCGTCAGACGGAGATGGCAAGGAGATTTCAGTCAGGGATACCCCGGACAAAGTCGGTCCGGCCCTGCTTGCATAGGAGGCGCGTTTTGCGCCTCTCTGTTTCTTAAGGATTGGCGGCCAGCCTTCGCTCACAGTTCTCGACTCACGACCGGAAAGGCATCACGAACCCATCGCTGTTCTTGACGTACCACTCGTAGACCGCGCGCAGACCACTGTCCAGATCGATTCGCGCACGCCACCCGGTCGCACGAATCCGGCTGGAGTCCAGCAATTTTCGGGGCGTCCCGTCCGGTCGCGTTGCATCCCACTCGATCCGACCGTCGTAACCAACTGTGGTCGACCTCCCGCGACGTTAAGGATCTGACCGACGAGGAGCTCCACGAGCAACGCAAGCGGCTCAAGTTGATCTGACTGGGTTTCCTGCGGGGTTTCCCCGTTGCTTTCCGACAGATCCGCGTAGCGAGGACAAACGAAAGGAAGAACCGCGATGGTGGGACGCAGCGCCAAACGACTTAGGCCTGCTGCAGGATCGAAGCAGGTGAGGTATTCTGCCATTGCTGCCGCGGGGACACGGCGCATTACCCGTTTCTGAATGAAGACTCTCGATGAAGCCAAGGTGAGCGAGTGTCCTTCGTGCTCGACTTGGCGATGTCGCTGCAAGGTGATCTACGTGCCGATCTGCTGGGAACCGATGCGTCCGGCTCCCCGCGTCGGAACGGACGCGCAGGCGGCAGTGAGGAGGGTGAGCGCGAAAGCGCAGCCGCGATGGCCTTCGGTCCAGGCCCGCGTCGCTACAACGACTGAAAAGTGTCGCGGCTACTCTTGGGCCGCCGTATGTTCTTAACCCGGCGCCACCCCTCACCCGCACCCCGGCTCGCGTGGACGATCTGCTTGAAGATCTTCGAAAGAGCTTCGCCGACAGCTACCGCGTAGAAGAGGAGCTGAAGGGTGGAGGCATGAGCAGGCTGTTCATAGCCACCGATCTGGCGCTCAACCGCAAGGTCGTAATCAAGATCCTGCCGCCGGAGCTCACGAGCGAGATGATGGCGGCGCGGTTCAAGAGGGAAGCGGAGGTCACCGCTCACCTCCAGCACCCGCACATCCTTCCGATCATCACCGCGGGGCTCAAGCACGGGCTGCTCTACTACATAATGCCGTTCATCCTCGGCGAATCGCTCCGCGAACGGCTCAAGCGCGAGCACAAACTTCCGATCGATCAGGCCGTCAGCATTCTGTGCGAGGTCGCGTCCGCGCTCGCGTACGCTCACAAGCAGGGAGTAATTCATCGGGATATCAAGCCTGAGAACATCCTCCTCCTGGACGGTGAGGCCGTGCTCGCCGATTTCGGTATCGCAGCCGCATTGGCCGGACCCCATCATGTGACCGGAGAGAGGCTGACTCGCACGGGGATGTCGATCGGCACAGTCGGTTACATGGCGCCGGAGCAATCACTCGGCGGCTCCGATGTCGATTCTCGCGCGGATATCTATTCACTCGGCGTCGTAGCGTATGAGATGCTCGCCGGTACGCCTCCCTTCAGCGGCACCAGCACACAGGCCATTCTCGCGGCACACCTCACTAAACCCCCGCCACGCATCGATCGACTGCGTGAGGACGTGCCGATACCGATTTGTCGCGCGATCGAGAAAGCGTTGGAGAAAGACCCAGCGAACCGGTTTCAGACGGCAAGCGAATTCGGCTCCGCTTGCGCAACGCAGACAGGCAAGCGTTCAGCGATTTCGCAGATCCCGGTCGTCAGGGATTTGCACCGATTCCCGATCGGCAAAATCGCGGCGGGCGTCCTGGTCGGCGCCTTGGCGCTCGCGGGAGCGTGGTATGTTCGCCACCGGGCTCCGGAAGGCCCATCCGAGAGCGTGACAGTCGTCGTTGCACCGTTCGACGTTAGCACACGCGCTCTGAAAGTCTGGCACGAAGGAATGGTGGATCTCCTGGCGCGCAACATGGATGGCGCGGGACTTCTCCGAGTCGTGCCGCCGGTACTCGCGATCAGGAACTGGCGGGAGGGTGCGCGATCGGAGAGAGAGACGTCGGTGCAGCTGGCGCAACGCACCCGCGCCCAGTACGCGATCTACGGATCTCTCGTCCCCGCAACAGCGGATTCGGTACGTCTTCACTTCGGTCTAGCCGATGCGGCGACGGACTCGGTACTCGCCGATGTCGACACAATTAGCGTTGACGTGAAGCAACTGGCAAATGCTTTGACTCTCCGAGTCGTGAGTGAGCTCGGTAAGCGGCACCGCATCGGCGCCGTGCGTGTGACATCGATTGGCTCGGATTCCGCGCAGGCTCTGAAGGCGTTCTTGGAGGGAGAGCAGTATTATCGCCGCGCATCCTGGGATTCCGCTTCCGTTTTCTACGCGCGCGCAGTCTCGATCGATACTGGGTTTGCGCTGGCGCTTAGAAGATCAGGCCAGGTCGCCGCGTGGCGGAGCAGCGAAGCCGATTCTGCTACCCGCGAATTCTCCCTCCGGGCTGGTGCCAGGAACCACAACTTGGCGCCCCGCGATAGTCTCCTGATCGTCGCAGATTCGCTGCGGTCGGCCCTCGATGCGCCCGGTGACCAGCCTGATTGGGGGTTGACCCGGCGGCTCTTCGCGACCGTGAATGAAGCCGCCGCGCGTTACCCCAATGATCCGGAGGTATGGTACCTGGTAGGGGAAGCGCGGTTTCATCACGGGTACGGAAGCATGTTCGACATGAGCGAGCCCGAGATCCGTGATGCTTTCAATCGTTCTGTGGCACTGGACTCGTCCTTCGCTCCCGCATACATACATCTCATCGAGCTGGGATTTAGCCTCGATGGGGCTCCTGCCGGCCGGGCAGCTGCACTCCAATTCCTTGCGCATGATCCGGCCGGAGCGCAAGCGGACGGAGTTCGGCTTGTTGATCTGGTCACCGATCCAGCTCGCTCCTCCAACGCCAGTGAAGTCGAGAAGCATTTGGATAGCGCCAGCTCGGACGCGCTGATGCGGGCATGGAGGATCCTGCGTCGCTGGCCCGATTCCTCCGAGACTGCTTTGAGGTTTCTGCGCGCGCTAGCCCGGCATCCACGCAGCTCGAAGGATTTCGCTAAAGACTCGGTCAACCTGGCAATGTACCTGCCCTTGCAGCTCGCCTATCGCGGACGGCTGCACGAGTCGTATCTGGCGATGGGAAACCGGCGTGGACGTCTCTTTGCTCAGCTCGCGATACTCGGCGCGATCGATCCAGATACTGCGTCAGCCGTGTTCGCCGAATGGCTGGCAGCTGGCAAGCAAGACGCTCGCTCGGCGCTGTCATGGTGGGCGAACCGCGGTGACACAGCGTCTATCATCGCGTTTCTCCGATCGAATCGCGTCAGGAGTGCGCAGGCGAAAGCCGAGAAGAAAGCGTACCCCGAGTACGATTCCCAGGCTGCGCAGGCCTATCTGTTCATCGCCCGCCACGACACCACCAATGCGGCCAGAGCGTTCGCGCTGCTGTCGGATACCCTCTGCGTTCGCTGTGACCAGGACCATTTGACGACCGCCCTATTACTGGCCAAGAACCGGAACTTCGGGGTCGCCGACAAGATTCTCCGACAGCGTCTCTATTCGTATCTGACCCCGACAGAGATCACAATCGCATTGGCGAGGGGGAAAGTGGCGGAACGTGCGGGGCAGAGGGACGTGGCCAGGAGATCATTTCGACTCGTGATCAGCGCGTGGGGGAGAGGAGACCCCGAAGTCCAGGGACAGGTAAAGGAGGCGCAGGAGGGAATCCGTCGATTGGGAGGTGGCTAGGGACCCAGGGTACAGCTCAGCTATGGCGGATTTTCAAAGGGCTGATACATTAGACGTCCGTCGTTCTGGCGTCGGGCAGGATCTCGATTCCGGCGAACGGGTTACGGGAGGATGATTTATGTCCGACCACCTCGATTCCCGACAAGCGTTAGCGGCTGAGATCACCGAGTCGCTGCGGCGTGAGCTGCACGCCCGTACCTCACTCGAGAAGCTTGGCGTGACGATCGAGGCCACGCTCCTCGACGAAGCCCGGAAAGCCGAGCTCAAGCTGGCGTATCTGAGGGCAGCTGCTGCCGGCGCCTTTCTGATGTTCGTGTTGCTCATGGCTGCTGGAAGCAGATTCACGTCCGTGCCGCGCCCCTCCAGTAGTGCGATTGCGGCCGTCCTGGTTTGGGGCGTTTTCGCCACCACTATCCTGATTGCGCTCCGCGGAGGGTGGTACCGGGCCTGGTTGAGACGCGGGATTCCCCTTGCTGATGCCACGCTTCTGCTCGGGGGGTTGGCGCTCAGTCGGCTCGGCGATCAGTTGGCGCCCGATATCGCACTCGTGAATTCCTTTGCGGTCCTTAGCGTCGTGCTCGCGTTCACCGGCTCTTTTCGTCTAACGCGCTCGGCTGTGCAATTGACGTCCGGTCTCGCCAGCGCGGTTCTCATCCTGGCCGCCGCGCTCGGATGGATCCCCGCCGCGACCGCGGCGGTGACGGTGCTGGCCGTCGCGATCGCCGGTGTGCTCGGGCTTGAGGTCACCGACATGGTGCGCCGCGTGGTGACCAACGAGGTCGGGCGTGTCACGCTCGACCAGCTTTATGGCGAAGCGCAGCGCGTGATCGACGCTCGCGAGGAGATCCTGCGCATCGTTGCCCACGATCTCCGCAGTCCTCTCAATACGATTTCAATGGCGACCAGCCTGCTCCTCGATCTCCCCGCTACTGAGGCTGACCGCGTCAAGCGGCTCAAGATCATTAAAAGGACAGGGGATGGGATGGAGCGTCTGATTCAGGATTTGCTGAGCGTGACGGCAATCGAGGCAGGGCGACTTTCCATTGCCACGCGAAAACTGAAAGTAGCGGATCTTTTTCAGGATGCTTCGGAGATGCTCGAGGGGATCGCGCGCGAGAAGTCCATCACCCTCACCGTCGAAGGCGCCGCCGACCTTCCACCCGTGCGGGGAGATCCGGCTCGAGTCCTTCAGGTGGTCTCGAACCTCGTAGGGAACGCCGTGAAGTTCACCCCGCCGGGTGGCGTGATCACGCTCTCCGCCGCTCGAGCCGAAGGTGGAGTCCAGTGCGCGATCGCGGATACAGGATCAGGGATTCCACCTGAGGAACTACCACGAATATTCGGCAAGTTCTGGCAATCAAAGCGCGGCGACGACAGGGGCGTCGGACTTGGTCTCGCCATCGCGCGCGGGATCGTAGAGGCCCATGGCGGAAGCATCGGTGTTCGAAGCGAAGTTGGGCGGGGCTCGGTGTTTTCCTTTTCCTTGCCGGTGTGGTCGGAGGAAGACACCGTTGACCAGCCCCGGAAAACAGCTGCACGCATGACCAAGGATTTGGAGTCATCCCGCATCTCACCACCCGGTCAGTGACAGTGGTCGGTCCACCTTAACCAGGTAATGCCTATGAAACGGTTCCCGCTCCTCTCGCTCGTCGCTCTTGTCTTCGCAGCTGCGTACGCCTGTACCGACTCGACGGCACCAGCCAACGCTCCCACGCTCCTCGCTCGCAACGCTTCAGTGGTCCTCGGTGACCC
>DHJO01000195.1:5860-6433 GCA_002404375.1 Gemmatimonadales bacterium UBA4718
GTTTGGAACGAGCGCAAGCGCCAACGCGCGATTCAAGGCCAGCGGTGACAGATTCTCGGGTCATGGCACGCTCATGTTTGGCACTGATGTGGTTACTATCGAAGATGTGACTCGCTTCGACGCCAACCCGGACTGCGGCATTACAGGGCTGCCGTGTGCCACCATCGAGTTTGACGCGACGGTAAATGGTGAGTCTGGGCATCACGGCACTGCGCTGGCTTACAATAGGGCGGACTGCACTTTCGTTCCCCCTGGCGTAGATACTGAGGGCTTTTTCTTCTGCGGGGGAGATTGAGAGCTGTTTTAGCGGTTTGCTGTGTGCCGTTCTGGGGAGCCAATTGGCTCCCCTTTTTTCCCGCGGATTTCGCTGAATAAAAGCTCGATCAGCTTTGTACCGGTAACCGTCGGGATAATGTTCTAGGCATGTTCACCAACTCGCTGAGAAAAGAGCCCGGCCGGAGAACCGGCCGGGCTCTTTCCCCTCTCTAGAAACTACAAGGGATTAAGCGCGTAGTACGCGCCGAGCCAGCTGTCACTTACAAAATCGGATACCCAGAATCGAGCCAAAAACCC
>DHJO01000195.1:6657-7445 GCA_002404375.1 Gemmatimonadales bacterium UBA4718
TCGCTAGTAGCCATCCGCGCAATCCAGGCGCTACCCCATGATCCCCTCGGCGCACTGGTACGCCACGACGCGCCGGGCCCTTTTCCTATCCGCGTTGGGTACTTCTCGGCGGATCTGGCTGACAGTGACTTCACCCCATGGCAAAGCGCTGATTCATCGGTAGTCGTCCTGGGGCTAGCGGCGGACCGGACCTATACAATGGTTGTGCAGTCCTTGTTCGATGGTCGCCCGGTCCCCGGCCCGGTCTCGGAGTACCACACGCCACCACTACCGGCCGCGCTCGATCAAGTCAGTATTCGGTTGGACGGGTCCTCGAGCGGTGGCTACTCAATGGCTCCCATTGGCGGCCTCGATGGCCACTGGTATCTCATAATCTTCGATTCACTCGGGACGATACGCTGGTACCGCGATTTCGGACCACAGGGCATTGTTGCCGTTACTCAACAAAAGGATGCACACATCACAGCCTTTGTTGGTTCATCGAGCGGCTTCAATATGCGATCCGGCGTGTATGTGGAGGTGAGCCCGACCGGCGATTCGGTTCGCTCGATAACCGCGCTTGGCAGCACCTACACTGACCCGCACGAGCTGCTCGAGAGCTTCGACGGGCAAGGACATCGGAGAGCGGACTATTTGTTTGGCTACGCCTTCGAGGCGTTCGACAGGACCGCGGAGGGTGGTGGTCCCTCAGATACGGTGGCGGTACACCAGGTACTCAGGATAGGCGACCGCGGAACAGTCGACACATTGATCTCCGGAGACGAGCAATGGAGCGTGGCAGATGACGA
>DHJO01000195.1:7553-8211 GCA_002404375.1 Gemmatimonadales bacterium UBA4718
TAATCGTTTCCTACCGGGATCTCAGCACGGTCGTCAAGGTCGATCGCAGGACTCACAAGATCGCGTGGCAGCTTGGCGGAACGAACAATCAGTTCACGTTCGTTGGCGATCCACTCGGAGGTTTCGACGGACAACACACGGCGCGCGTTCTACCGAGCGGTAACCTGCTGATCTTCGACAATGGATGGACCCACTCACCGCCATCATCCCGCGCAGTCGAATACGCAATAGACACCGTGAGCAAGACAGCTACAATGGTCTGGCAGTACTCAGCCAGCCCGCCAATCTTTAACGACTTCACAGGCTCGGCGCAGCGGCTCGCGAACGGAAATACCGTGGTTGCGTGGACGCGAGAAGGCCTTGTCGACGAAGTCCGTCCCGACGGAACCCTGCTGAGTCGCACAACTCTGGAGATGGCGCCGGGACAAAAAGCTACGCCTTATAGAGTGACACGCATTAAAAGCCTGTACGGTTACGCTCGACCGTAGGTGAAAGGCACCTCAGCGCGCTCTGGCACTGTTTCTACCCTTTCATGCTAGCCCTGCGCAGCGATCCACGCATCCATCCCGGCGTGGGCTTTCTGCACGGCTTCGCTCCGATCGTGGCCCCACTCCTCTCCGAAGGGTGCCGCCAGACGAGTAACGGTACCGTCCGGGTT
>DHJO01000195.1:8462-8718 GCA_002404375.1 Gemmatimonadales bacterium UBA4718
AGAGCGATCCCTGGATACCGGCGCGGCCGTCGGTAAATGTCGCAGAGCAACTCTTTGATTCGCTTGTCCGTGACCGCGCCGCCCTGCTCATTGACAAGATGGAGCAGATGCTTCTCACTAACGCGCACCGTTGCCGATCCCGGGTCGCCCCGCATTCGCGTTTCCTCAGAGTCGAAGTGGTGCCAGACGTCGAGCGTGCCGCTCTTGTATGGAAGCTTGTGCGACTCGCACAAGCGCTCAAGTATGGCTCTGATTT
>DHJO01000195.1:8908-12311 GCA_002404375.1 Gemmatimonadales bacterium UBA4718
AAGAACCGAGGGTCATCACTGATTTTAGGGTATCGGAGCGCGGTACGCGCGATGCGGGCAACTATCGCTTCCTTGTCGGCTTCGCTCCACTCTGAGCAAACATTAGCAAGGCGACGACTGATGTCCTGCTTCAGTCGGTCAATGACCTCAGCCTCCGTTGTTTCTTTGCCCGGCTCCATGCGCGGCCAGAAAAGGCGTCGCCAGTAGCGCCGGGATGCTGCCTTCCATTGCGGGCAGATCGGGGGTGCGGGCTGGTGGGAAGTCCCGCGCGTCAAATACCCAATGCTTCACAGTGCCCGGTTTTCACACAATAGCAATAGCAATCATTTGCCTAGCTATTTGGGCCTGCTCTAAGGTGGCCACGCAGAGCCGCCAAAATTACGAATGCCTGTTCGGATGGGGCGCACTCACGGCCACGCGACCTCGGCGGAGAATTTCTCAAGGCTCGCCAGACCAGCATGCATGCTCCCCGTAACCGCCGTGATATTGGTAATGGGGTTCACGTCCACCGATCCCGGGTCGGCGGCTGTTCGCTCGTAAAATGACGCGTTCCACCATCTTTCGATCGACGCAGAAACGTCGCTCACGTTGTTATTGCCGTCAGCCCGATCCATGACGCCTGTCCCACCGATCGCCTCAAGCGTGCCCGTGAAATGAGCCGAGACCGAAAGGGATGGAACCGCGCGCTCAACCCATCCCATACCTAGAGGGAAAAATAACCAGCGCTTCTTCTCCCAATGGTAGGACTTTGCACGCACGCCCGCGCTCTTATAGAGGAGCGGCACCCTCGTTGAAAAAGCTGCGACGTCAATTCTCCACTGGTTGTCTGGCGACAGGACCCTCGCTTGCGCTGGCATCCTCGTGGCTCAGCGTGCCTTACACCTTACGCTCGGTCTTACCGAGATCCTTCTGGATCTTGCCGTTCGCTTCTTCCGCCCGACCTTTCACATGTTCGCTCGTGTCGGCCGCAACCTTACCGAGACCAGCGCGAAACTTGCCCTCGGTTTCCTCCATCGTACCCTTCGTCTCGATCTCGAGACCGCTCTTGCTAATGATCATACATCCTCCGACTGAGGCTGGCCGCCCAAAATAAAGCGGTGCCTAGTCGATTTATCAGCGCAAACGTCGGGCCTAACGTGTTGTTTGAATGCTGGGGTGTGACGAAATCGACCCGCCCCTCTCCACTGCGGTCGTGATCTCCGCGATCGTACGAATTTCCGGAGCAGCAATACTCGGCCTGTTGCTCAGCCGGCCGCCCCTTTTTTTTGTATCGCCTGACCCACAAGACTACTTTCACGAACGCACAGAGTGCGCAGTAAGTGTAAGGCGAGATCAGAACGCCACAGGCCCACGAAAAATCCTTTGCGGTGGCGGCGCAGCAACCACCTGGCGGATGTTCGTGAGAAGTGACACATTAGCCTACATTGGCGGATCAGCGTTCGCGTTCACATGCATCAGGTGAGGAGGAGTTCGATGAAAAGCGTCATCAAAAGCCGCGCTATACAGGTGCTAGCAGAGAGTGCGCGTATTGCACGAGTTCTCGTGGCGGTGACGTTTGTCGGGCTGTTCATGGCCGGGTGTTCGAGCAGCACTGATTTCAGCCCCATAACGTCGCTCACTATCTCACCGACTACGGTTACCCTCGCGCCGGGCGGAACGCAGCAGTTCACCGTGGTGACAAAAGACGGCAATGGCAAGATCATCACGACCACCAAGCCCACTTGGTCTGTTGTCGCCGGTGGCGGCACGATCACAAGTACGGGGCTGTTCACGGCGGGCACCGTGGCGGGGACATTCACCAACACCGTCGCGGTAACCTGTAGCGGTATCACCGCCACAGCAACGGTCATCGTGACCGCCGGGGCGGCCGCCTCGATCGAGGTCGCGCCGGACCCGGCAACGCTTCCCATCCTTACCACGCAGCAGTTCACGGCGACGGTCAAGGACGCGAATGGCAACGTCGTTGTGGTCACGCCCGTCTGGTCGGTCATTAATGGTGGTGGCAGCATCAGTGCCACGGGTCTCTTCACCGCGGGCGGCACGGCCGGTTCGTTCCCCAACACCGTCATGGCAACCAGTGGCGCGCTCGCCGATACGGCGATGGTAATCGTAACGGCCGGACCGCTCGCCACCATAGTCGTTACGCCGAATCCTGGAACCATGCCCGTCAACACCTCGCTGACGTACACGGCGTCGGGCAGAGACGCCGGTGGCAACACGGTTCCTATCACAGGGACTGTAACCTGGACGGTCATCAACGGTGGCGGCACAATCCCCGCCGGGACCACAGGCCTGACGGCGCCCTTCACCGCGGGTAATGTGGCTGCGACGTTCACCAATACCGTGCAGGCATCGAACGGGACGCTGTCAGGTACGGCGACAGCGATCGTCACTGCCGGTCCACCGCCGCCGCCACCCAGTGGCGGGTTCACGATCCTCGGCCGCGTGGCGGTAACCTGCAGTACCGGAAGCATCATCGGAGACGTGGGCACCTTCAACGCCCCGGGTGATGCTCCTCCCGGCACGATCACCGCCGCTTGCGGTCCTGTTACAACCGGGACGGTTCACCCCCCGGGGGATGCGGCAACGAAGACGGCTTACAATAACTTCCTCACCGCGTACACGGCGTTGGCGCCTGTGGCAGGGGACTGCAACGCCGGCAATACCTTGACGGGAACCCTCGCCGGTGTATCGCTGGCACCGGGGACGTACTGTTTCACCGCGGCGGCGGCGTTGACGGGAACCTTGACGCTCAACGGTCCTCCGACTGGGGTCTGGCTATTTAAGATCGGGACTGCCGGAACCGGGGACCTCACCGGCACCAACTTCAACGTGATCATGGCCGGCGGTGCTGTGCCGTGCAATGTGCAGTGGTGGGTGCAGCAAGCCTCGTCCATGACGACTTCCGATTTCAAAGGAACCGTTATGGCAGGGACGGGGGTCACCTTCACCGGTGGAACCTTCATCGGCAATGGGTGGGCGGGAGCCTCCGGCAGCGGCGACGCGACGGAGACAGGCACCGCGATCACGGGTTGCCCGTGAAGACGATGAAGATGAGGCCAGTCGACGTGCACGTGCCTTAGGCGTCGGCTCGCAACTAAGCTCATTGTGCATGTCAGGCGCGCGGGAGTCGGAGACAGGTCCGGCTCCCGCGTGTCACACAGGCAGAAAACGTGAGGTATAGGACGCGTGCGCTGTCATTTCTCCTCGGGGGCGGGTGCGTCGACGGTCCGAGTTGAACATGGCTCAGCGAAGATCTGCCGGACGCGGTACTTCGCGTCTGACAGATCTTCGATCGTTAAGCGCATACGGAGAAGGGGGGGAAGCAGCCGATGCGACCAAGCAAATTCACTGACGACGAAATCGTGCAGGCACTCCGGCAAGTCAAAGCTGGAACGCCCGC
>DHJO01000195.1:12439-13301 GCA_002404375.1 Gemmatimonadales bacterium UBA4718
GGCGTCAAGGGAGGCGGCTCCCGCGAAGTGCGAGAGCTCCGGGACGAGAACCAGAGACTCAAAGAGATCGTGGCCAATCTTCTGCTCGACAGACAGGGGTCGACGGACTTTCGCAAAAAAAAAATAGGAGGGCCCGCGGCGGGACCCCCTCTCCGGCTTAAGACATGGTTGCCCCGCGCGTCTCCTAATTGATTGGTTTTTACCGAGGGTACGCGACGCTGGCGCCCGACCTCGTCAAGCGCCCCGCCAACTGTTCGTCGACTCTCGCCCGCAAGACTATCTGCCCGTCGTCCGTCCGTTGGCTCAAGACGTTTCCCGTGCGATAGATCTCCGCCAGCAACTTCCCATTTTCCGCCGGCAGCCGGATCTCCGCGATCTCAGTCCCCTGCTTCGCGGCGGCCAGCAGCGCCCGCCGAAGGGGTTCCAGTCCGCGGTCCGCGATTGAGCTGACGAACACGGCCGAGTTGGGAAGGAGATTCCCAATCCTCTCTCTCAATGCTAACAATTCAACTTCTGCAATACGGTCGATCTTCGAGAACACGTAGAGCACGGGCTTCTCCTTTGCCCCAAGCTCCGCCAGCACCTGATCGACCACCGTCCGCTGCTCTTCCCAATTGGGATGGCTCGCGTCGATCACGTGTAGCAGCAGATCCGCCTCGTTCACTTCCTCGAGCGTCGCGCGGAAGCTCGCCACGAGATTGTGCGGCAGCTTCCGAATGAATCCGACCGTGTCGGTGAGCAGAACCTGGGCGTTCTCTCCTAGTTCGATCTCTCGCGTCAAAGGATCCAGTGTCGCGAACAACCGGTCCTCGACAAAAACCTCCGGCGCGTTCCCGATCACGCGAAGGATCGACGACTTGCC
>DHJO01000195.1:13447-16425 GCA_002404375.1 Gemmatimonadales bacterium UBA4718
TCGATCGCGATCCGCAGCTCCTCGACCTTTCCCTTCCCCAGATACGTCGCCGGGTTGGGCTTGTCGATCTGCTGCGTCACCTCTCCAACCACTAGTCCGCCCGCGGTGTCCACCAGACGCTCGAGCTCTTCAAGATGCTCGGCCACGCTGTGTCTCGCGCTGGATCCTTTGCGCGGCGCCCCAACGAGGATCGCTCGCTCGACGGGTGCTTTCAGCTCGATTATTTCTTTTGCGATTTCGCTATCCCAGAGTAGACGTGATCACGTCCCCTTCCTTACAGTATAAGGCAGTGAACCTAGGGGAACTATAACCCCGGCGTAGCTTCTTTCCGGGCGAACAGGAGAACACCGCGATAACCGTCATGGTTGGTGAAGCGCACGTGCACTTCGGGACACCCTTCGCTGCTCAGGATGTCCAACAAACGCGTAACGGAGTAGCGATTGACTTGCATGATGGGTGTTCTCGCTGGACGTCCACGCGTGATGTTGAGAGCCCAATGGGCGGCCGGTAACCGCGTTCTCGCCCAGTACAGAAGGCGACGGAGGGACGAAGCGTGCGGGCGCGAGTAGGTGACGTGGAAAACGCCGACCCCATCCGGCGCCAGTCGCCCGGCGAGCTCCCGCACCAAACGCTCTCCTCTGCGTACGGGAATGTGCTGGAGCACGATGTACGAATGAACGAAGTCGAATTCTCCCTCGATCGCCGACAGCTTATCGTCGCCTAGGATCAGCCGGACATTCGAGACGCTCGCCGCCTCGCAGTTTCGGCGCGCCTCGTCCAACATGGCCGGCGACACATCGACACCGGTGACTCCGCGGCACCGCGCAGCAAGCGGGATCAGCAGGCGTCCCACGCCGCAGCCGAAGTCGAGAGCTCGCGCTGGCGCGAAGTCCGGATGCAACCGGCTGCGGATGATCGAAAGCATCTCGCTTACATGCTGTTCACCGGTGCGGAAGAATTCTGCCCGGTCGAGTTCCGACAGCTCACCGCGGTATTGTGGCTCTGTCAGGACAGCAAAGTAGGGCTCGGTCCGTGCGAACCGTTCCCAGTCCTGATCCGAGTCATTGGTCAACAGAGGCATCGCGGCCACAACATGCCTGACCTGCCGCCCGGGAGCGGGGACCGAGGGGCCAGACCGCGCCCCTCCGTCTCACGGTTCACGAACCGGCTTTAGTGATGACCGCCTTGGCGGCCTGGGTCGCCGGGGGTCCCGCCGTTCTCGTCATTGGACGAGTTGTGGTGGTCCGAGTGGCCCGGATCGCAGCCCTCGCTCCCGTTACCCACGCCCTGGTTGCACTTTTCTTTGTCCTCGCCCTTGCCCTTCCTGCCCGCGCAGCCGGTGACCGCGGTGCCTGTGATCGTCACGTCGCCGACACCGGACGCTCCCGCCCACGCGTTGCCATTGAAGGTGCCGCGTTTCAGGGTGATGGCAGCTGCGGCCAAGATCGTCCCGACGAAGTGCGAATCGGTCAAGGTCGCGGCCGCTGTGGTCAGCCATGTTACGTCGCAAGCCTGAGCCCCGTTGGCCAAAACCACATTGAAGCCGGTGCCCGTCAGAGCGCCAGAAACTAGGAAGGTGTATGCCCCGCCGCCGTTGAGCGTTAGGGTGCCCGTCTTTGCTTCCGAACTTATACAGTAGGTACCCGGCGTGAGCGTTATGCCATCCAATGTACCCGTCAAGGTATGGGCTGTGTTGCATTGGCCTACCTGGGGAGCTAGTGCATCATATGCGGCGACGAAAGCGTTGAAAGCCTGCTTGGCGACCCCATCCCCCACGTGAACCGTCCCCGTAACAGGGCAACTGGTCAGCGTTACAGAGCCGGTGGGTTTGGCCTGGAAGGTACCCACGTCGCCGATTACGGACCCGTCGGTGCAAGTCACCGCTTGGTTGGCGAGTACCGCGAAACCCGAGGAAGCGGCCGATTGGCTGTTGCTCGAGTTGGTGAGGAGTGCGGGCGCGTTGATGCGGGACGCGGAGTCGTTGCTGCACGCCGCGGAGAGCAGCGCCAACGTGACGAAGAGGCCTGCGGCAAGTCTGGGCGGGGCGAGCGCCCGTAGCCGATGCATTGAAAGATTGTGCGCGTACATGCGGGCCTCCTTGGGTCCTGATCTCTGACTGAGGCTGGCCGCCCAAATGAGCGGTGCCTAGTCGATTTATCAGCGCAAGCGTTGGGCCCAACGTGCCGTTTGAACGTGGAGTCAAACGAAATCGGCCCGCTTCACGCGCGATTTCTGCGCGTTATCGAGCCGATTCTTCAGCAATTTGATGCGCTGGTTGATCAACCGCTATTTCGCTACCTCGAATTCTGCGCGCCTCCGAAGGCGGAGAAGCGTCCCGTACCCGTGTAGGGGCGAGTGAAGTTGCCGAGTGGTGTCCCGACCGTGACGTCACCCGTGATGGTGTACGGAACCGAGCCCTGCTGCATCATCTGCGTCCCCGCCGCGCCGATTCCGGCATAGGTGAAGTCGATCGGGATGCGAATGGTCGTCGAATCGTTGCTCTGCACCGTGAAGCGCGAGTCGAGCGCGCCGGTACCGAGCTGGTTCTGACCGACCATCACGTTGTAGGTGAGACGCGTCGCGTCGAGCCTGAAGCCGTTCGGGTTGTAGACGTTGACGTACGCGTCGAGCGTGCCGCCGCTCAAGCCGAGTCCGCGCACCTTGAGATCCTTGAACGTCACGACTGGCTCGCGGAAGCTGCCCATGCCGAGCGTCGCACACGCCCCCATCCCCGCCATCGCCACGAGCATCACCGCGATCTTGGTCCTTCGAGTAAACTTGCGCATCTAGTTCTCCTGGCTTTCGTCCGCCGATTTTGGCGCCGGACTTGTGTTGTTAGCACCATCTGCCGCCGCCCTCTTGTCACCCTGCGTGGACGCCGGCGTGGACACTTTATGCTTCAGATCAGCCCACCATTGGAGGCGTTTGGCGACTTCCTTCTCGAATCCGAAGGGTCCAGGCTCGTAGAAGACGCTGCC
>DHJO01000195.1:16547-16825 GCA_002404375.1 Gemmatimonadales bacterium UBA4718
GGCGGACCCAGCATGTGGAACGCGTCGCGCGCCGCGACAGCCAGCTGCAAGGCCTGCGGGTCGGCGAGTCCAATGTCTTCAGCGGCCATCGCGATCGAGCGGCGGAAGATCGTCATCGGATCCTCGCCGCCTTCGATCATGCGCGCCATCCAGTACAGCGCGCCCTGCGGATCGCTGCCGCGCAGCGACTTGTGAAACGCGGACAGCATGTTGAAGTGGACTTCACCGCTTTTGTCGTGGTGCGCGAACCGCTTTTGCATCGCATCGCGCGCGATCTG
>DHJO01000195.1:17015-17281 GCA_002404375.1 Gemmatimonadales bacterium UBA4718
GTGATCATCTCCCGCGCGTCGTCATCGAGCTTGAGATTCTGTCCGCCAAGTCCGCGCTCTTCGTCGAGGAGCGCGCGATCGACGACTGCGCCGATGTCGCCCTCGGTGAGCGGATTCAAAACGAACACGCGCATCCGCGAGAGGAGCGCGCCATTCAGCTCGAAGGATGGATTCTCCGTGGTCGCGCCGACTAGCGTGATCGTTCCTGCCTCCACATGTGGCAGGAACGCGTCCTGTTGAGACTTGTTGAAGCGGTGGATCTCGTC
>DHJO01000194.1:0-371 GCA_002404375.1 Gemmatimonadales bacterium UBA4718
CTGTTGAAGATCGCGCTCTGCAACGCGCCAGCCTTGAGCAGTGCATCTTCCGCCTGCTTGCGCGCGGTATTGTCCGTACCGATCAGCAGGTAGCCAATGATGCCGCCCTGAGCATCGCGGAGCGCCGTCACTGACACCACCGCCGGAAAACGGCTCCTGTCCTTGCGGATATAGGTCAGCTCGTAGATGTCCTCGATCCCGCGCGAAGCCTTGAACACCAGAGCCTCGAAGCCCGGCGCAATCGGAGTGCCGAGCTCGACGCTCAGAGCCTTGGCGCGGACAATGACTTCCTGTGGATCGGAAATGTCGGCGGGAGTGATCTTGTTCACTACTTCGGCCGCCGCGTACCCAAGCATCCGCTCGGCGCCGAC
>DHJO01000194.1:459-5054 GCA_002404375.1 Gemmatimonadales bacterium UBA4718
AGAAGTTGGCGCTGTTGAAGATTGCGCTCTGCAGTGCCCCCGCTGTCAGCAGGGCCTCCGTGTGTCCGACTCCGACTACCGCGCCGTTCCCGCTGGGAGTGCGACGATCGGAAGGGCTATTTGCTGTTGTCATCTCACTTGCCTCAAGCGGTCGCTGATATCGGGCGAGCGGATGCCGTGTGAGTGAAGTCAGCCTCGGAGTGCGGCCAAATCCCGAGCGGCTGCAAAGCATGCTGCGCGATGAAGCCACAGTGCTCGCAAACAATCATGATGGCGGGGATGGTCGTTCTTTCAGCCGTGTTACGATCCATCGTCGCCTGAACTTCGATCCTCGAGTACTCGCTGACGGTCCATTGACTGTCGCGGCATCGCGGGCAGCTTCCGGCGCCGCGTTCTTTTAGAGCGGCGATGATTCTATGCTTGTCGTCCGCTGAAATTCCCTTGTAGTTATTCATGGCAATCCTCGACTGTTTGGTGACTGAGCTGGAACGCGGCCCGCCGAAGCTCCGCTGGGCACGAGAACCGGCAGCGACGGCTCTTGATTCGACCCGTTGGGTGGCGTCAGAAAACCGTTGCTGGCATTGATGGAGAGCGGCTGATATGACTCGATGCACCAGGCAACTGCCTGTCTGGAAATCGCCCGGAATGCATGTGACGGAAAGTGCTTCGACCGCTGAGCGTCCTGCTCGGCGAGGCGCACCATCTCACGCACGTGAATTACGATTTCCGCGAGCGACAGTCCGTGCTGCTGCTCTTCCGCCACCTTCGCTTTCACGGAGAGGCGGAGGGTATTGATGAATGAGAAAAGGTCTTCGTCGTCCTGTGAGACGAAATCGCCGGGCAGACCGACAATCGCAATTGAGGAGTCTTTCATGAGCGCTTTGGCGGAGGAAAGGCGTCGCCAGTAGCGCCGGGATGCTGCCTCGCAATCGAAGCAGATCGGGAGTGCGGGCTGGTGTGAAACTCCCGCACGTGATCAATTGGACCTGTTCTCTAAACGTAATGGGTCCATCCTCCATTAGCGATCTTTCCACAGAATGCATGGGTCGCGCGCGGTGGTTTGGCTGCAACCTTGCTGTTTACACGATTGCTGTCAGGCGCCACGCAGGCGAAGCAGCACAGCCGTAACAGGCTCCATCCATTTGCCTCGGCGCTCCGGCGACGCCTCCGCGGCTATGTGAGGCGAGATGTTATTTTCAAGGAAGTCGACGCGACCAGCTGAGGGTGAGACGATCTTCAGCTCGCTTGCTCTCAATCTCAAGAGCCAGGAGAGCAGAGAGGATAACGTGCGCAAGGACCTCACACACCGGCTAAAGCGCGTCTGCGAAAATTTGTCGAGTGTAGAGTTTGAAGCTCTCGTTTTGAAAATGACCCGCGAGCAGCTCAGAGGTGAAGGCGTCGTGCACGGCAGAACTCGGATAAGTTGAGTCTCGCCGCCCGGAGATGATGGTGACTCTCGTCCGCTCCTGACGCTCTAGGGGTATCCACCGCGGCCTGGCATGGTTGTACGGCGTACAGTGGCGGGATAATTTTTATTGGTGGCTACGAAAGGATCCTACCCTGCGCTGGCTCTGCTATGAATATGGCCGACAAAGCTAAGGAAGGTCTGCCGCACGACCTGCCGGCCCGACAAATCGTGCGCCGCCTGGTCGACAGTCGCCGCCACGAGCGAACGGGAGCCGATACCGCCGCTCGCGCCGCCGTTTCCGCGTGCGAGCATCTGTATCGTGAACTGTCGACGTGGGTTGGGCCGGACGGCTGTCACGCGCTGTTCACCCGCGCTCTGGCGCAGGCCCAAGCTGAGCACCCAGCGCTCGGGCAGATTCAGCTCCGCGCTCGCTCGGAGCCCTACATTGACGGCGTCGCTGCGACCATCATGGCGTACGGAGATGCCGCCACCGCCGAGGCATTCGAGTCTGTGCTCGTCCACCTCGTCGAGCTTCTCGGCCGACTCATTGGAGATGACATGGCAATGAAACTGATCGAGCGCAGTCTGCTCGCATCCAAGCGCGGCGACACACCTCCCGCCAGCGCTCGGGAGGAAGCGTGACCGGAGAGCGAGCGGTGATTCGGAGTCTTCCCAGCGGAGTGCCCGGCCTCGATTCCGTACTTGGTGGCGGGTTGCCGGAATACTCATTCAATCTGGTTGCCGGAGGACCGGGTTCGGGGAAGACGACGCTCGCGCATCAGATAATGTTCGCGAACGCGACGGTCGAGCGACCCGCGCTGTACTTCACTGTGCTCGGCGAGCCGACGCTCAAGATGCTGCGGTATCAGAGGCAGTTCAGTTACTTCGATCCCGAGCTGGCCGGATCTGCCATCCAGTTTATCAATCTTAGCGCGGAGGTCATGGAACGGGATTTGGGCGAAGTCCTGCAGCGAATCGTCAGCGAGATCGAGCGCGCCAAACCGGGAATTGTCGTCGTCGATTCATTTCGAACTATCGCCGGACAGCGTGTCGTCTCTGAGCGGGGATCAGCGTTCGACCTCGACCAATTTGTGCAGCGCCTCGCCCTGCATCTGACGACCTGGGAGGTGACTTCCTTCCTCCTCGGAGAGTACACTGCGGAGGAGCAGCGAAATCCCGTTTTCACTGTAGCCGACGGCATACTCTGGCTCACCCAGGCGACGGATAGAAACTCCGTCGTTCGAAAGGTTCAGGTGGTGAAGACGCGCGGCCGCGCACCGATGCCAGGGTTGCACACGTTCCGGATCACCGACGATGGGCTGCAGGTCTTTCCGCGGATCCCCGAGCAGACACTCAAAAGAGTGCTGGCTAAGCCTGAGCGACAGCCAACAGGAGTTCCCGGCATGGACGAGATGATCGGAGGGGGAATCATTGCCGGCGACGCGGTGCTGCTCACCGGACCCGCCGGAAGCGGCAAGTCTACGATCGCGACGCAATTCATAGTGTCAGGATTATCGCAAGGAGAGGCCGGCGTAATCGCGGTATTCGAAGAATACCCGGAAGAGTACATTGCCCGTGCCAGCGCCCGAAATTCCGACATCGCGAAGATGCTCAAGGAGGGGAAGTTGGAGATTATCTATCTCCGTCCGCTCGATCTCTCCGTCGATGAAGCCCTCTTTTCGATTCTCGAGGCAGTGGACCGGCTCGGCGCAAGGCGCGTTGTCATCGACTCTCTGTCGGGGTTCGAGGTCGCGCTTGCTCCGACCTTCCGCGAGGACTTCCGTGAGTCGCTCTACCGTTTGGTTGGGACTCTAACGGCAACCGGTGTCACTGTGTTCATGACGGCGGAAGTCTCCGAGGCATTCCGCGAAGCGCGCTTTACGTCGGAGAATGTATCGTTCATCACGGACGCGATCATCGTCCAACGGTACGTCGAGATCGAGGGAGAGCTCGGGCGAGTGATGGCCGTGATCAAGATGCGGGGGAGCGATCACAGCCATGAATTTCGGCGCTACGAGGTAACGCAGAGGGGAGTGATCGTAGGTGATTCACTGAAGCAATACGACGGAATAATCACGGGAGTGCCTACCTTGCGCGCGAAACCGAAACGGGCAAAGAATTAGGGCTGAATGAGCTCCCGACGTCGGCCTGGTGAGGCCCGCTCGACCCAGCTTTCGATACAGGCGGCGTTGCGCGACTACATGCAACAAACCGCGCTCCCATTTGCCATAACGGTTGGGGCGGAACACACCCTCGTCTATGCAAATCCCGCGTTCTGTCGCCTGGCTGGCATCGTAAATGGAGACGCGCTCAACGGACCAATCACGAGCCTGCTCGAAGCGCCAGAAAGCGGAGCGCTGAGCGAGATTCTGGATCGAGCGTTTCAGAACCACGTAGAGTTGTTGGACGCGCGGATCGAAGAATCCGGTGAAAAAGCGAGCGGATGGCAGTACAGTATCTGGCCCGTGATCGCGCCCGACGGCCATGCCGAGGCTCTGGGCATTGAGATTCGCGAGCCCACCAGACCTGACGCTACGCTCAATCTCCAGCGGGAGATTGCGGAGCAGATGCTAATCGGCGCACTTCGGGAGCAGGGCTTCGCCGAAGATGCCGAGGCGGCGCGGCGCCGGGCGGCGTTCCTCGCCGAGGCCGGTCGCCTCCTCGCCGAATCTGTAGATCAATCCAGTACTCTGATCGCCCTCACCAGGCTCGCGCTTCCTTTGCTTGGTGCATGGTGCATCGTGGACATCCTCGAAGAGAGTGATTCAATCCACCGTCTCGGCATCTACCATCCGGATCCAGAAAAGCAGGAGCTTGCTCGAAAACTGCAGGCAACCTGGGGTCCGGAGCCTGGCGACCGGTTCGGCGCACCGGCGATGATCCGGGATCCACGCACGATCCTCGTCTCGGAAGACATCGAGGCGACGCTCGCCGCTGTCGCGCACAGTCCTGAAAACCTTCGCATCCTGGGTCAGTTGGGGATTGGATCTCTGCTGACAGTACCGCTGCTCGCACGGAAGAAGCTGCTTGGCGCAATTACCTTCGTGGGCGCGCAACGAGGTCTTCCCTACACCGAGGACGACGTGCGGCTCGCTGAGGACGTTGCAACCCGAGGGGCGCTTGCACTCGACAATGCCCAGGTATACGACTTGGCGCTGGTGCACCGGCGGAGCGCGGAGACGGCGAA
>DHJO01000225.1:0-2781 GCA_002404375.1 Gemmatimonadales bacterium UBA4718
TACTACAATGATGCCGGTGTACAGATCGAAAACCTGGCCGCGAGTGTAGCAGCGCGCGTGAGCGAGCTGGAAGGAAAACCGTCGCAGATCCCCGAGGGCGGATACCACGGTGAGTACATCCGCGAGATCGCGGAGCGCTACAAGGCCAACAACGAGGGAATGTCCGTCCGGGAGTTCGCCGTGCGCGAGCTGCGCAAGGAACAGGACCTCGATCTCCAGGCGTTCGGCGTCAAGTTCGACAACTACTTTCTGGAGTCATCGCTTTACACCGATGGTATGGTCGAGGACACCGTGCGACTGTTGATCGCATCGGGAAAGACATATGAGCACGAGGGAGCGCTCTGGCTCCGCACTACCGACTTCGGTGACGACAAGGATCGCGTGATGCGGAAGAGCGACGGCACCTACACCTACTTCCTGCCCGACGTCGCGTACCACGTGACCAAGTGGAAGCGCGGATTTCATCGAGCGATCGACGTGCAGGGCGCCGACCATCACAGCACGGTCACTCGCGTCAGGGCTGGTCTCCAGGCCCTCGAAATGGGGATGTCCGGAGAGTACCCCGAGTACGTCCTGCACCAGATGGTCACCGTCATGAAACACGGTGAAGAGGTGAAAATCTCGAAGCGGGCGGGTAGCTACGTGACTGTGCGCGACCTGGTCAATGAAGTCGGGCGCGATGCCGTGCGGTATTTCTTCTTGATGCGGAAGAGCGACTCGCAGCTCATCTTCAACGTCGATCTGGCATCGACGCAGTCGGAAGAGAATCCCATCTACTACATCCAGATGGCACACGCACGGATGTGCGGCATCTTTCGGGTGGGAGAGATCGACCCGGCATCTGTGTCGGCTGACGGCGCGCCGCTGGAAGTGCTTACGGAGCCTGAGGAGCAGGAGCTGATCAAGGCGCTGCTCGATTTTCCCGCGCTCGTCGAGTCTGCAGCGGAGACGCTGGAGCCGCACCGAATCGCGACGTACCTGCTGGAGACTGCTCGGGTAGCTCACCTGTGGTACCACAAGCATCACGTCCTCGAGCAGGCGGAGGACATCACCCGTGCGCGACTCGCTCTCGCCCGCGGCGCTCAGATCGTGCTGCGGAACGGAATGCGCATTCTCGGAATCACTTCGCCGGAGAGGATGTAGTTGCCTCTCCAACCAGCGCGGTTAGGATTAGCCGCCTGACCACTACTCCAACGAAACAGCAAAGAATGTCGGTATTGGTTGTTGGCTCTGTCGCGCTCGACTCAGTAGAGACCCCCTTCGGGAAAGCCGACGATGTGCTCGGCGGATCCGCGACTTTCTTTTCCGCGTCGGCGAGCCATCTCACCAAGGTGAGCGTCGTTGGGGTCATCGGATCCGACTATCCGGTAGCGAAGCTGGATCCATTGAAGAAGCGCGGGGTCGATTTCAGCGGCCTGGAACGCGCCGAGGGCAGCTCCTTCCGCTGGCGCGGGCGCTACCGGCACGATCTCAACTCCGCCGAAACACTCGAGACTCACCTCGGAGTGTTCTCGCACTTCAGCCCAAAGATTCCGGAGAAGCTTCGCGCGTCTCCGTATCTGTTCCTGGCCAACATTGATCCACGTCTTCAGCTCGATGTTCTGCAGCAGGTGAACAAGCCGAAGTTGGTAGCCTGCGACACCATGAATTTCTGGATTCAGAGTCGTCGCGCCGACGTTCTCGCGCTGCTGGAACACGTTGACCTGGTCACGCTCAATGACTCCGAGGCGCGCCAGCTCACCGAAAAAGTGAATCTGGTTCAGGCGGCGCAGTGGATCATGGCTCGCGGCCCGCGACACGTCATCATCAAGAAAGGCGAGCACGGAGCATTCATGTTCACCGAGAAGTCGATCTTCTTTGCGCCGGCATTCCCGCTGGAGAGCGTGTTCGATCCAACTGGCGCCGGAGATGCCTTCGCGGGTGGCTTCATCGGATATCTTGCAGCGACTGGAGATCTGAGCGAGGCCAACATGCGCCGCGCGGTAATTTACGGATCGGTGATGGGGTCGTTCGCAGTGGAAAAGTTTTCGATCGAGCGGCTAATGACGGTTACCCGCGCCGAAATCGATCAACGCGTGAGGGATATGCGCCGCCTGGTGGCGTTCGAGGAGGAGCTTCCGGCGTGAGGGATGATGCGCTTCGCTACGGAAGCGCAGGCGTGGATCTCGACGCCTCGAACGCGGCGAAGAATCGGATAAAAAAGCTGGCCGAATCCACGTTCACGTCCGGCGTCCTCGGCGGGTTCGGTGGCTTCGGCGGAATGTTCAGGGTTCCCCCGGGTCTCGAAAAACCGATTCTGGTCTCGAGCTCTGACGGTGTCGGGACGAAAATCAAAGTCGCTATCGAGGCAAACCGCCACGACACCATCGGGCGCGATCTCGTCAACCATTGCGTCAACGACATCCTCGTTCAGGGCGCGCTGCCGCTGTTTTTTCTCGACTACGTCGCGTTCGGAAAGCTCGATCCAGCGGTTGTCGAAGCCGTTGTCGGAGGGGTCGCGGCGGGGTGCCGTGAGAACGGTTGCGCGCTAATAGGCGGGGAAACGGCCGAAATGCCCGGATTGTACACGCCTCCGGATTACGATTTGGCGGGCTTCATCGTCGGATATGTGGAGGAAAACGACATACTTGGCCCGCAACGCGTGCGGCCCGACGATGTCCTGGTTGGTCTTCCAAGCTCGGGATTGCACACGAACGGATACTCGCTGGCGCGGAAGATCGTAAAGGATCGACTGAAGCTCGGGCCCGACGATGCGTTTCCTGGTGGTGGCGGGGCGGTCGC
>DHJO01000225.1:2860-12838 GCA_002404375.1 Gemmatimonadales bacterium UBA4718
GAAGTTCTTCTCGCTGAACATAGGTCTTACTTGCCGGCGCTCAGACCGGTGCTCGATCGCGTTCACGCGGTGGCGCACATAACGGGTGGGGGACTGCCGGAGAATCTGGATCGCGCGCTGCCAGCAAGCCTGGACGCCGTAATCGATACTTCAAGCTGGGAAGTACCAGGTGTTTTCCGGGTACTGCAGGGGGCGGGGGCGGTAAAACCCGCTGAGATGTACCGAACGTTCAATATGGGTGTAGGAATGGTGGTCATCTGCGCGCCTGCCGACGTCAAAACGGTATTGTCGGCGGCATCAGCAGCCGGAGTCGCGGGCTGGAAGCTCGGCTCGCTCAAGCCCGGATCCGGGGTAGTCATACTCTCTTGAGGATTATCAGATGAAAGCAGGCCTGTTCGTTTTGTTCGCAGCCGTTGCGTTTGGCGCGACTTCAGTAGAAGCGCAGGGCATTGATACCGGGCGCTGCCCGCCGGGCACCGTGAATGCTTTCGGAGTTCCGGATCAGCAGCGCGCATCCCAGGATGCGTGTCAGAAGGCGATTGATCTTTTCCAGTACATGGCCCCGCAGCTCGGCGGCGCCATCACCGGCGGCAACGCCACGCTCGGTCAGGCCGGAAGCCTTGGCGGACTCGGGCATTTCTCGGCCGGCTTCCGAATCAACGCGCTTCAGGGAAGTATCCCTCAGGTTCAGAACGTCACGCCTTCAGTGAATGGCGCGACGAGCAGCGTTTACGATACCAAGACGCAGATTCTGCCGATGCCGACCGCCGAACTCGCGATTGGCGTCTTCAAGGGCCTTCCGCTCGCCATCACCAACGTTGGCGGCGTAGACCTTCTGGTGAGCGCGTCTTATCTCCCCGAGTTCAACAACAGCAACGTGAGCGTCAAGGTCCCGAATGGGTCGCTCAAGTTTGGTTACGGAGCGCGCGTGGGTATCCTCCAGGAATCGCTGCTCGTGCCGGGCGTCTCGGTGAGTTACCTCCACCGCGAACTGCCTACCGTCAACATTGCGGCGAACAGCAACAGTGATTCGCTTTACGTCAACAACCTGAGCCTGAAGAGCAACGCCTGGCGTGTTGTTGCCAGCAAAAGCCTGATATTGTTCGGGCTCGCCGCCGGCTTCGGTCAGGACAAGTACGACGCCTCCACCGATATCAGCGCCCACGTCGCTGCGCGAACGGTTCCGCCAAGCCCGGCAGCCAACGCCGGTCCGGTGAACCTGTCACAGAACCTGACCCGCACGAATGTATTTGCTGATTTGTCGATGAACCTTCTTCTTTTCAAGCTGACCGGCGAAATTGGACAGGTATCCGGTGGCACGATCAACACGTACAACACCTTCAATGGCAAGCAGGCAGCCGATTCCAGAATCTACGGATCGGTCGGAGCTCGATTCGGCTTCTAACGATGCGCGCGACGCGCAGTACATGCGTCGCGCGCTCGCCCTCGCCCAGCAAGGCTGGGGACAAACAGCGCCGAACCCTATGGTCGGCGCTGTTGTCGTTAAGGACGGTGCCGTCGTCGGGGAAGGCTACCACGCTCGGTTTGGCGAGGCGCACGCCGAGGTCCTGGCCCTAAAGTCAGCCGGCGATCGTGCGCGTGGCTCCACCCTGTACGTGACGCTCGAGCCCTGCAACCACTTCGGCAAGACTCCGCCCTGCACGGAGGCGATACTCGAGGCTCGGGTCCAGCGGGTGGTGATCGCGGCCGCCGATCCTACGGCGCTGGCGGGCGGGGGAGCGCGACATCTTGCTGACTATGGCGTGCAGGTCGACTTCGGCGTGGAAGAAGCGGCTGCCCTGGAGCTCAATGCTCCGTTTTTCTTCGCGGCGGCGAATTCATCCCGGCCGTGGGTCACGCTCAAGCTGGCTCTCTCGAGCGACGGGAAGATGAATGATCCCTCTGGAGAGCACCGCTGGATCAGCAACGAGCTCTCTCGCAAGGAAGTGCAGCGCCTGCGGGCGAATGTGGATGCGATCGCGGTCGGCCTTGGTACAGTGCGGGCCGACGACCCAAAACTCACGGCCAGAGGCTCCATACGCCCACGGGTGACGCCGATGCGGGTCGTCTTCGACAGAAATGCCGAGACTGCGCTGGACGCTGCCCTGGTCCGAACCGCCAAGGAGACGCCGACAGTCATCTTCGCGCACCATCCTCCGGTTGCCCGACTCGCGGCGCTGCACAACGCCGGCGTGGATGTCTTCGAGGCCGAGGACCTGCCGGCTGCGCTCCAGGCGCTGCGCGGCTTCGACGTGCAGCATCTCATGGTCGAGGGGGGTGCGCGGGTCGCCCGGGAGTTCGTGCGCCAGGGCCTGGTAGACAGGCTGGTTATCTTTCAGTCACCAGTCACGCTTGGCGCGGAGGCACTGAGCCCGTTCGACGAGTTGCCCGACTCGTTGAAAAAGGAGCTGCAGAGCGCCCGTGTCGTGCGCCGCGCCGAGTTTGGCGAGGATGTGATGACGGAATACGCGCTACGAGAGGGTTGAATGTTTACCGGATTGATCGAGCAGGTTGGCGAAGTGGAGAGCGTGCGGCAGACAGATGCCGGGCGCGAGCTTCGCATTCGTGCTCCGTTCAAGGATCTCGCGGCTGGCGAGAGTATCGCCGTGAATGGCGCGTGCCTCACTGTCCGCGAATTCGGCCCGGGCTGGTTCGACGCGGCCGCGGTGGTCACTACGCTCGAGCGGACAACGATCGGTGAGTGGAAGTCCGGGACACGCGTGAATCTGGAGCGTTCGCTTCGCGCGACTGACCGTCTCGGTGGGCACATCGTCCAGGGTCACGTCGATTGTGTAGGGGTCGTCGCCTCACGCGACCTGGCGGGCGACGCTGTCCTGATCGATCTCTCGCTTCCGGCTTCCATCGAGCCGCTTTTTGTCCTGCACGGCTCGATCGCGGTCGATGGCGTTAGCCTCACGGTGAACGAGCTCAAGCCTGGCGGTTTGCAGCTTGCATTGATCGATTACACTTTGCGGCACACGACTCTGGGCGATCTGAGAGTCGCAAGCAGGGTACACGTAGAGGCTGATGTGATTGCCAAACATTTGCGCCGGCTACTCGAGCCCTACCTGCGTGAGACTTCCGCGGTAAATTCCATGACGGATTTCTCGCTGGAGCATTAGAGGATATGGAGTTCGGAACAGTCGAGCAGGCCATTGCCGATATCAAGGCCGGCAAGCTTATCATCGTCGCGGACGACGAGGATCGCGAGAACGAAGGTGATCTTATCTGCGCCGCGCAGCTCGTCACGCCCGAGCTCATCAACTTCATGATCCGTAAAGCGGGCGGATGGATCTGTCTCGCGCTCACCGGCGAGCGCGCCGACCAGCTCGAACTTCCGCAACAAAGTGAGATGAACACCGAGGAGTTTCGAACGGCGTTCACGATGACGATCGATGCGGACGAGCGTTTTGGCGTCACCACCGGTGTGAGTGCACAGGACCGCGCGAGAACTATTCAGGTCGCGGTGGACCCGAAAACGGTGCCGTCGGACCTGCGTCGGCCGGGACACGTTCCTCCGCTTCGGGCGCGGGAAGGCGGTGTGCTCCAGCGCGTCGGACACACCGAGGCTGCCGTTGATCTTTCGCGTCTGGCGGGACTCGTTCCTGCCGGTGTCGTGTGCGAGATCCTCAGCGAGGACGGTTCGAGCGCGCGTCGGCCGGAGCTAGAGCGCTTTGCCGCGCAGCACGGTCTGACGTTCATCACGGTTGCGCAGGTCGTTGCCTACCGACTTCAGACCGAGCGACTCGTCCACAGAGTCGCGGAGGCGCGGCTCCCCACCGACACGGGGGTATGGCGCGTACTCGGCTACAGGAACGATGTCGACAAGCACGAGCATATCGCGCTCGTCCTGGGCGACGTTGGGCCCGATTCCAGCACGCTCGTACGGATGCACTCCAAATGTCTGACAGGTGACGTCTTCCATTCGCTCCGCTGCGATTGCGGATGGCAGCTGGAGACGGCGATGAAGATGATCGCCAAGGAAGGAAAGGGCGTAGTCGTCTATCTCGATCAGGAAGGACGCGGGATCGGCCTCCTCAACAAGCTCAAGGCGTACGAGCTGCAGGACCAGGGGATAGATACCGTCGAAGCCAATGAGCGACTCGGGTTCAAGCCCGACCTTCGCAACTATGGAATTGGCGCACAGATACTGCTCGACCTCGGGCTGCGAACGATTCGGCCGATCACCAACAATCCGCGGAAGTTGGTCGGGCTCGAGGGGTACGGTTTGACCGTCGACGAGCGCGTGCCGATCATATCGATCGCGCACGACGAGAATTCCAGCTACCTCGAAGCCAAGCGAGCCAAGCTCGGACACCTGTTCGCGTCGTAAATGCCCGAATTTGCGGGACTGCCCAGCGGTGTCGGGCGGCGCATGGTCGTCCTCGCCAGCCGGTTCAACGAGCCGATCGTCAAGAAGCTGGTGGACGGCGCACTCGAGGCATTGCTCAAGTATGGCGTCCTCTTTGAAGACATCGATGTCGTGTGGGTTCCGGGAGCATGGGAGCTCCCTATCGCGGCCCGGTGGCTTCTCGCGAGCGAGCGCTACGACGGTCTCGTAGCGGTCGGGGCGGTCATCCGTGGCGAGACCCCGCACTTCGACTACATCGCCGGCGAGGCGTCGCGGGGTCTTGCAACCGTCAGCGCAGATTCAGAAACTCCTATCGGCTTCGGAGTCTTGACCTGCGACACCGACGAACAGGCCGAGGCGCGCGCCGGCGGCGCGCACGGCAACAAGGGTTGGGATGCGGCTGTCGCGACGCTAGAGATGGTCGATCTTTTCAACCGACTCGAACCCGACGATGCGGATTGAGTCGCGCGCTCGCGCGCGAGCGCTCCAGGCGCTCTATGCGTGCGAGATGCGGGGCGGAGCGAATCTCGATCGGGTTGCCGCGCAGGTATGGGATGATCTTTCCGTTACTCCCGAGGAACGACGCCTCGCCGGGCTGCTTGTGCACGAAGTTGCGAGTGGCGGAGCGGAATTGGACTCGCGACTCGCTGACGTCACCACGAACTGGCGACTCGAGCGACTCGGCGCGATTGAGCGGTCGGTGCTTCGTCTCGGAGCCGCCGAGCTGATGAAAGGCGAGACGCCGCCGCGCGTCGCCATACAGGAAGCCGTGCGATTGGCTGAGAGATTCGGCACGTCGGCGAGCGCGAAGTTCGTCAACGGAGTGCTCGACGCTTTCGCTCGACAGGCCGGCATGATCTAGTGCGGATACTCGTACTCAACTGGCAGGACTACGAAAATCCGCAAGCTGGCGGTGCCGAGCTTCATCTCCGGGAAATCTTCACACGATTGGCCGGGCGCGGTCACAGCGTGGACCTACTCTGCAGCTCCTGGAAGACGGCGCCGCAGCGAGCGAATCTCGACGGCATCGAAGTCCACCGCATCGGAAATCGGAGCACTTACCCTTTTCTTGCGCGGCGGTACTTCGAAAAGAACCTGCGCGCGAACAACTATGACGTCGTCATCGAGGATCTCAACAAGGTTCCGCTCTACACTCCGTTGTGGGGCGTGCCAAAGCTCGTTGCTCTCGTTCATCACCTCTTTGGGGCGACGGTCTTTCGCGAGGCTTCCGCGCCCCTTGCAGCCGCCGTGTGGCTCTCCGAGCGGCCGCTCGGAGCCCTCTATCGCAAGGTACCGTTCGAGGCTGTGAGCTTGAGCACCGCCGACGATCTGGTAAAGCGTGGCATTCCACGCCACGCGATCAGAGTGATCTACAACGGAGTCGACTCCGCTCGCCTTACCCCGAATCCAATCGAGCGATCAGAGAAGCCTTTGTTCGTCTATCTGGGCAGGCTCAAGAAATACAAGCGGGTAGATGTGGTCATCCGCGCATTCGCCGAGCTGAACGTCCCCGACGCCACTCTTGAGATTGCCGGCACTGGCGACTATCGCGCTCAGCTCGAAGGATTGGTAAACTCTCTCGGACTCAATGATAGAGTAAAGTTTCTCGGCTTCATTTCGGAGGCGGCGAAGCTTCATCTTCTTCGCCGCGCGTGGGCATCTACGCTGGCGTCGCCAAAGGAAGGGTGGGGAATCAGCAATCTCGAAGCGGCAGCGTGTGCCACGCCGGTCATCGCGGCGAATTCGCCGGGGATCCGCGAGTCGGTCGTCGACGGAGAGACTGGATTCCTCGTGCCGCCGGACGACCCCGGCGCAATGGCGGCTGCCATGAGGGGAATAGTCGAGTCTCGCGGTCTCGTCGATGTACTCGGCGCCGCGGGCCGACGGTTCGCTCAGAATTTCACCTGGGAGCGCGCGGCGAACAGTACTCTGTCGCATCTTGAGGAAGTAGTCGCGAAATGATTGAACGCACTTTGTCCGCAGCGGAGTGGCAATGCCGAATCCGAAGGTAACCGTCGGCCAGCTCCTCGATCGGTTGCGCGGGACGCTGCAGCTCGAGGAGATCGAGCCGGGTACGGGTCTCGATCGTCCCGTCGGAAACGCCGAAGTCTCGAGCCCGGGCATCGTCCTGGCCGGCTACGTCAAGCGATTCTCCGCCGAGCGCCTTCAGGTACTTGGCGAGACGGAGATCACCTACCTCACGTCGCTGGACGCGCTGGAGCGGAAAAGAATCCTCGAGCTCTTTTTCTCCTTCCCGATTCCGGCTGTCTTCATCACGAAGGGGCAGCGTCTACCCGCTGGCCTGAAGGAGACGGCGAGCGCCGCCGGAATTCCACTGATACGCACCAAGCTCAAGACGGCGGAGTTCTATCGGCGGATCAAGCCGGTGCTGGAGATGGAATTCGCTCCGACGGCTACCCTTCACGGCTCTCTCGCCGATGTTTTCGGCGTCGGTCTTTTTTTCACTGGCATGAGCGGCATCGGGAAATCGGAATGCGTCCTCGATCTCGTGGAGAGGGGACATCGCCTGGTGGCGGACGATCTCGTGATCGTCAGCAAGCGCGGCAACGATGTATTGATAGGACGCGGCCACGAGATGCAGCGACATTACATGGAGATTCGTGGTGTCGGTCTGATCGACATTCCCGCAATCTTCGGTATTCGCGCCGTACGCCAGCAAAAGCGCATCGAGGTCGTCGTGCAGCTCGAGCAGTGGAACCAGGATGCCATCGTGGAGCGAACCGGTCTCGACGTCGAGACAACCACGATGCTCGAGGTGGAGCTTCCGAAGATCACGGTATTCCTGAACCCCGGGAAGAACATCACTGTCATTGCCGAGGTCATTGCGCTCAATCATCTCCTTCGCTACTCCGGCATCCACGCCCCCGAAGCGTTCAATGACCGCCTCATCAAGAAGATGAAGACTGCGGCTGCCTCCAACATTCGCCAATACTTGCAGGAAGATCATGAGTAACGGCGGAGATTCAGAGGCAAACAACGTCCGGGCGATCGTCATCGGTCACGGAGATTTTTCCGCCGGCCTGGTCTCCGCTGTCGACCAGATTTGCGGGATGGCGGGGAGGCTCGTTGGCCTTTCCATGATGGGACTCACCCCGGAAGACATCGAGACAGCGATTCGAGCTGAGCTCGCCCGAACCGGCGCGCACGTCATCTTCACCGACCTGCCAGCTGGGAGCGCCACCCTCGCTGCCCGGCGCATTGTGAAAGAGGATGCCAGCATGGTGCTCGTCAGCGGGGTCAATCTGGCCACGCTCCTCGACTTCATCTTCAATACGGCGGTTTCCCCCAGCGAGGCGGCGAGATCTGCTGCGGATCGGGGCAAAGCCTCCCTGATCGTCGTTGAGCGGAGCTGATGGGGATCCACCTTTACCGCATCGATGACCGATTGATTCACGGGCAGGTGGTGGTCGGTTGGGGCCAGCCACTGAATGCGCGATTTCTGATTCTCGTGGATGATCTGGTCGCTTCGAGCGATTGGGAGAAGGAGTTGTACCGAATGGCGGTGCCGCCCGAGATGGATATCTACTTCGCCGACGTCGACACCGCGATCCGGGAGCACGCGCGTTACGCCGCCGACCCGCGCCCGGGCATCCTGATCGCCGGAGATACCGAGAGCATGCACCGCCTCGCGAAGGGTGTGCGGGCAATCGGCAGCGTGAACCTTGGCGGAATCCATCATCGCGCCGGCCGCGCCGAGAAGTTGCGCTACGTTTTTCTGACGCCCGTCGAAGAGCAGGAACTCCGGGCTCTGGAGGCGTCGGGTGTCGAGGTGACGGCGCAGGATGTACCGTCCGCCCGCGCGGTCCCGCTCTCCGAGGTTCTCGAGGGGCAGTCGAAGTGAATCTGCTCGAAGCGCTGCCGCTCGCGCTGCTTGGCGGGTTGCTCGGTCTGGATGTCGTGAGCTTTCCGCAGGCGATGGTCTCGAGGCCGATCGTCGCCTCGACGTTGGCGGGAGCGTTTATCGGCCACAGCGAGTCGGGCCTGTTGATTGGAATCGTTCTGGAGCTCATTGCTCTGGACACCCTTCCGTTTGGCGCGTCGCGCTACCCTGAATGGGGCTCCGCCGGCGTCGTCGGAGGCGCGCTTTTCGCGGCGGAGGCGCACGGTATGCCGGGCGCTCTGCCGGCCTCGATTCTCGCCGCGCTCCTCACAGCGAGCATCAGCGGCTCGAGCATGGTGGTCCTGCGCCGTATCATCGCCACCCGACTGGAGCGAACCCGCGACCGGATCGAGGACGGATCCAGAGACGCGCTCCTCTCGCTCCACCTGTTGGGGATGACGCTTGACCTGTTGCGTGGCGCGCTCGTGACGACCGTTGCGATGATGATCTTTAGCCCGCTCGTTCGCGCGATCGTAGCCGTTTGGGGAAGTGAATCCGACTATTCGCGAGCAGTCGTAGTAATCGTCGCCGCGACGGTCGCGGGTGGCGCGCTCTGGAAGGTTTTCCATTCGGTGAGCCATGTGATCTGGTTTTTCGTCGGAGGGCTGATCGTGTCCGCCGCGCTGCTGCGCGTATTATGACAGCGTCTGCCACGACTGAAATTTCGCTCCCCTTTCGGGTCAAGCTCGCGATGTTCGTGCGGATGCTCGCCGTACAGGGGTCATGGAATTACGAGACTCTGCTCGGGACCGGCATTGGGTTCGCGATGGAGCCCGCGCTGAGATATCTGCCTGGCGGCGTTGACGGCCAGCAATACCGTTCCGCTCTGGCGCGAGAATCGCGCTACTTCAACGCACATCCGTATCTGACCGGAATCGCGATCGGTGCGCTCACCCGGGCCGAGCTGGAAGGCGTCGATCCAGCGAGAATCGAGCGCTTCCGAAGCGCACTCGCCAGTCCGCTCGGTAGCGTTGGTGACAGGCTCGTGTGGGCCAGCTGGTTGCCGTTCTGCTCTGTCGTAGCGCTGGGCGTTTTTGGCGCCGGTGCCTCCGCTCTGGCAGTTGTCGGTACATTTCTCTTGCTGTACAACGCCGGACATCTGCTGCTCAGAGCCTGGGGGCTCCACATCGGCCTGTCTCGCGGCTTGAACGTCGCCTCAGCCCTCGGCAATCCCGTGTTCCGGCAGGGACCTCAGTATATCGGGAGCGCGGCGGCGCTGGTGGCCGGAATCGCACTGCCAGTGGCGTTGCAGCGGGTCGTTGGGCCAGGCCGGGTATTCGCTGGTGGTATCGTCGGTGCGGCGTTGATTGGCATCCTCCTGCTCGCACGCGTGCGCGAACGGGCGGAGGGCTGGCGCATTGCTCTCGGAGTCCTCGCGGTGTTCGTACTCTACTCGGTCCTTACTTGATGCCTGAGCGCGAAGCAAGAATCGTCAACAAACTGGGTATACACGCCCGGCCGGCCGCCGAGATCGTAAAGACGGCGGGAAAGTTCAAGAGCAATATCACTATCGTGCGCGACGATCTCGAGGTGAACGCGAAGAGCATCATGGGAGTGATGATGCTAGCCGCTGAGCACGGGGCGACAGTCATTCTGCGCGCAATGGGTGACGATGCCGAGGCCGCGCTCGACGCGCTCTGTGCCGTGATTGCAAACAGGTTCGGGGAGAATTGATGTCCACTGGACTTGCCGGAATTCCGGCGTCTCCCGGGATTGTGGACGGGCA
>DHJO01000225.1:12910-15050 GCA_002404375.1 Gemmatimonadales bacterium UBA4718
GAAGCGATTCCAGCCGAGATCAAGCGCTTCCATGAGGCCCTTGTGAAAGCTCGGGAGAGAGTCCAGCACGTGCGAGCCCGCGCTGAAAAGCACGCCGGTCCAGAAGAGGCTGCGATCTTCGACGTACAGCTGTCGATCCTCGAGGACGGCGAGCTATTGCGCCAGGTCGAGGAGCTCGTCCACCAAAACCTGGGCGCGGAAAAAGCCTTCGATCTGGTCCTCTTCGAGTGGCGCCAACAATTCGCCGCTCACGCGCGGCCGCTGCTGCGCGAGAGGGTCGGAGATCTGATCGATGTGCACATTCGCGTGCTGTCGATACTGCTCGGGCTTCCCGATCACGACCCCGTCGATCTCCCCAAGGGATCCAACAAGATCCTGGTTACCGACGATCTCACCCCCAGCCTGACGGTGCAGCTGGATCGCGAGGCGATCATCGGCATCGCGACGGATGCCGGCACGCGTACGTCGCACGTCGCGATTCTCGCCCGATCGCTCGGCCTTCCGGCTGTCGTCGGGTTGCGCGAGGCGACTCAGCGTCTGGATGGCAGCGAGTATGTGATCCTCGACGGTACTTCGGGCGTGCTCGTGATCAATCCGAGCCCGGCGCAGCTCGCCACCTATCGCGAGCGGCGGGCGCGAGAAGCGGCGGAGGTAGTCGAGCTCCAGGCGATGTCAACCGCCGATTCGGTGACGCTCGATGGCCACTGGGTAACCCTGCGCGCCAACGTCGATTTGCCCGAGGAGGCAGAGTTCGCCGCTCACAGTGGCGCGGAAGGCGTGGGCTTGATGCGGACGGAGTTCCTCGTGGTAGGGAGGGCGACGATGCCCGACGAAGAGGAGCAGTATCGAGCCTACCGTCACGTTGTCGAAGCTTTTGGAGGAAGGCCCGTTGTTATCCGCACCTTCGATGTTGGAGGCGACAAGCTTCCCATTGGAGGGTATCCGACGGATCCGAATCCGTTCCTCGGCTGGCGCGCCATCAGGATGTGCCTTGACGAGCCCGAGCTGTTCAAGACGCAGCTTCGCGCCTTATTGCGCGCGGCGATGCACGGTGATGTGCGCATCATGTTTCCCCTGATCATTACGCTCGACGAAGTCAGGCAGGCGCGACACCTCCTGGACGAAGCGGCTGCCGAGCTGGATGCGCGAGGAGTCGAATACCGTCACGAGCTTCCACTCGGCGTGATGGTCGAGACGCCTGCCGCCGCGCTGTCGATCCACACCCTGGTGGACGATGTCTCGTTCTTCAGCATCGGAACCAACGATCTTGTCCAATACACTCTCGCCGTCGACCGTGGCAGCGCGAATCTGGCGTCGCGCTTCACTCCGCTGCATCCAGCCGTGCTGACCCTGATCAAGCGAATCGTCGACGTGGGAGTTGCTCACCACCTGGAAGTCGCGGTTTGCGGGGAGATGGCTTCGCAGCCGCTAATGGCTTTCGCGCTCATCGGCCTTGGGGTCCGCTCGCTCAGCGTCGCGGGACGCGCGGTCCCCCTCGTCAAGAGGATTGTGCGGGGCGTCAGCGTCGCCGTCGCCGCCGAGGCGGCGAACGCCGCGCTTGAATCAAAGACCGCCCGCGAGGCGGAGGGAGAGCTTCGGCGGCGCTTGCTCTCCGCCTTCGGTGACGCTCCATTTTTGCGCGACGGGTTGCCTGGGTTCGTAGATGGAAATATCTTCGAAGGCTCCGGTGGGTTGAAAGCTTCCTCGGCGCACGAATAGTACGGCGTGCGACCGTCGCCACCGATCATCCTCATATTCTCCAGAGGAATTTCGTGCTTGATCGACATCTCTTCACATCCGAATCCGTCACCGAAGGTCATCCTGACAAGGTCGCGGACGCGATCTCGGACGCCATTCTGGATGCAATACTCACTGACGATCCCCAGGCCCGCGTGGCCTGTGAGACACTCGTAACAACCGGCCTCGCCTGCGTCGCGGGTGAGATCACCACCAAGACATATGTAAACGTTCCCGAGATCGTGCGCTCGACGATCGACCGGATCGGATACAACGACGCCGGCATGGGTTTCGACTCGAAGACGTGCGCGGTGATCAGCACCATCGACAAGCAGTCCCCCGACATCGCGCAGGGCGTGGATCACGGCGGCGCTGGCGATCAGGGCATGATGTTCGGCTACGC
>DHJO01000075.1:0-128 GCA_002404375.1 Gemmatimonadales bacterium UBA4718
GTCATGTCCGAGCAAGCGGTGAGAACGACGGAAGCGATGATGGCGGTGGCGACGAGTAGTTTGCGGCGAATCATGGGAAACTCCTGATGAGGAAAGGGCCGGGATTGGTCTGACATGCCCAACGTACG
>DHJO01000075.1:308-7364 GCA_002404375.1 Gemmatimonadales bacterium UBA4718
CGACTCCTGGCGCACGTCAGGCACGTTTTCGTGGACGAGCCGGATCTATTGGTCGCCTCGTCGTGGTTGGAGCTCGAATCATTCATCCGCCGAAAACCGGTGAATGTTGTCGTTCTCGACCCGTCAGCAGACGGCACACTGAATGTCGGAGCGGTCGCAGGACTGCTGAAGCGCTACCCGTCGCTACCGCTCATTGCGTACGTCACGCTCCACGCTCCCGCATTCAAGGCGATCGCCCAGCTCGGACGACTTGGGCTCGAGGACGTGGTCCTGCACCATTTTGACGATGCGCCTGAGCGGTTCCGGGAGAGGGTCGAGCAGGTTCAGGGGAACTCGCTGACGCACCGCGTGATCGAGGAGCTCAATGGCTCACTCAGGATGCTTCCCCGACAGCTCTTCGTCACGATCGAGAACCTGTTCCAACAGCCGCACCGTTACACAAGCGCGCTCGACCTCGCGATGGAGGGAATCGCCATCGTCAGCGTGTATCGAAATCTGGATGCAGCACACCTCGGCTCGCCGAAGCGCCTTCTTATCGCCGCCAAGGTACTACGCGGGTTTGGCTATCTGCGGGACCCGGGTTATTCGGTCCTCGATGTCTCGATCAAGCTGGGATACAAGACAGCGCGAATTTTCTCGCATCACTGGGTCAGTATTTTTGGCCTGACGCCAGCGCGCGTGCGCAACCGGTTGACGGACGACGATGCCGTCGACCTCGTCCTTCGTTGGATTCGGGCGGCCGGAGATGATTCAACTCTGCCGGACGCCGACAAGCTCTCAGGAGTGCGCGTCAGCCACCGCAGGCGACACAGAAGGCCGGAGCCCAGCTAGTCCCACTGCAGGATGCCCTTCATGTCATCCAGAAGAGGAACCGCGGAGGTTGATCGCTGAGGAGCATCCGGGTCGCTGCGCTCATCGGCGACTCGAAGGAAATCGCTCCACGGATTGCTCAGACGAACGGTTAACGGCACAGAATCCCCATCCCCAATCGCTTCTACCACGAGTGGATGCGGCTTCTCGATCTCGTCAAACGGGTCCGGCTGGTCTTTGCGAGTGATCATCTTGATGGCGGCGGGGCGCTGTCAGGTGGGTCGAAGCGATCAAAGGCGATCGAAGAACCCCCGGCAAATGCGTTCCCTAATATGCGACTATCACCCCCCACCCGTCTAGCTGCAACCATGTGGTCCGCAAACCACCTGCCCCGGCGGGTACCGAGATCATCATAGCGGACGCCATTTCCGCTGGAGGAGGAGTGGATGAAGCGACCATTCCCCGCGTAGATCGCGACGTGGCTTATCCGTCCACCCTGCGAAAAGAGCATGAGGTCGCCAACGGCGAGAGAGCGCGTGGACGGCTCGACGGCGACGCCGGACCCGGCCATCTGACGTGAGGTCCGCGGCAGGTCTACGCCCTGTTGGCCGTACACATATTGAACGAACCCGGAGCAATCAAATCCAGACTCCGGGGATGACCCGCCATAGCGATACGGAACGCCGATATACCGCTCTGCGGCCGGCACTACTCTGCGAGCCGCTCCGCTCGCAGAGGTCGTGCTGGTTGGCCAATAAATTCCTCCCCGTCGTGGCGGTCGGGACGCCTCGGGGGGGCTGTCCGCCCCGCGCCGGTTCGAATAAACCGACGAACGTTGGCGACCTCCGCCAAAATGGAACGCAATGCCGACCCGATATTCGATTCCGCGGACAAACTGGGAGTCAGCCGGATAGGCGGGCGCCGCCAGGTGTCGCGAACGCGCTTCGCCGTTGACCGAGAGTAGACGCCCCAGCGCTAGCTGGAGACCACCACCGTAGCTCCAGGTGCGGATCGCGTCGGTAAAGCCAGTTGGCTGTGCGCTGCTTTCCATCCCAATTCCGCCAAAGGTATAGGGCATGAAGCCCTCGCCGAGACCCGCATTCACCGGTCCCAGCACCAGATCCGCATCGGTGGCCCAGACAAGACTGGAGGCGCCTTGGCTGAAGCCCGCCTGGGGCGACAGGGAGGAGATGCCGAGCCCGCCGCTCCCGCGAATCCCGACATAGGGAGTACCCACGCTAAGCGAGAGACCGCCGAGAGTGCGAGTCACTGGCGCCGAATTGTCGAGCGCTCCAAAGAATTCGACGCCGCCGGCTACCTGGGCGGCGACTCCAACTGGTACCACAAAATACGATAGGACTCCAGAGAGACCTATCAAGCGTCGCAGGTTCATACGCGACTCCACTGAAGAGGTTGGGGCCTATTGAGGCATTAGGAGTACCACCTGTGCCAAATACCTAAGTCGATGTATTGCAACGGCTTGGGCGATCAAGCGCTGGCGGGAACATCTGATTGTCACCTTTCTCGGACAAGTCGGGAGGTCACAGGAACGATCTGACTTGGGAGGGTATGACCAAAGACGCCTGCTTTGCGTGGGAGTTACGCACGCGCGCGCCCGAAACATGAACGCGAGGAGCACGATGCCAAAAATCGAATGGCGATCGATACTAGCGCTGCTCTCTGCGGGGTTGATCGCTTCCAACGGTTCGCTGCGCTCCGCCATCACCACGCCTTCGATCAGCGAGGCGGTCACGACTGCGTCCGCCAACATCGCCGAGGACTTGTCTAGTGGCCCGCACCTCGGCTTCGACACGTTCTCCTATCCTGGCGATGCTGCAATGCTCGCGTGGCAAACGGGCGACAAGCCGTACAAATGGGTGGGTTATTACCTGACGGCACCGTGTCACAGCGATTCCTCGTGGGAAGGAAAGCGCGATACGCTTTCTAACATGGGTTGGGGAATGGCGGTGATTTACGTTGGTCAGCAGACCTGGGGCAGAACTCCCGGTGCGAGGATCGCGGTAACGCGATTCGTGACCAAGCGTGTGCGACAGGTCAGAACTCGGAATGGCAAGCGTGTCGTCAACTACGTCAACAAGCGCGTTCCAGTGCGCGTGATGGTCTCACCGCGAGCCTCTCGCAACACGACGTGTTCGACGCAGTTCGTAAGCGCGTCTCGAGGGACCGCGGATGCAACCGATGCTGTGGCGAAGACTGCGGCCGAGGGATTTGCCAAGGGGACGGTGATTTTTCTCGACATCGAGCGAATGGACGTAGTCCCACAGGCAATGCGGGACTACTACCGCGCCTGGACGAGGCAAGTGATCGAGGATGGGCGTTTTCGACCCGCCTACTACGCGCACAGCTTCAACGCGAATCTGGTTTACGGCGACGTGAAGCAGGTGTTGTCAGGCGCGGGGATTTCCACCGATCCACCGTTCTGGATCTCCGGCGGCGACGGATTCTCCAAGGATAAAGCCCCATCGGATGTCGGGCACGCGTTCGCACAGGTGTGGCAAGGCATTCTCGACGTTGTGGAGACTCACAACGGGGTCAGGCTGCCAATCGACGTCAATGTCGCACAGCTTCCTTCGCCTTCGGAGAGCTATCGCGCCGGAGAATAGCTTGTGCTATTTCACGCGAGTGATAAAGTCCTCGCGCTTTGGCGGGCGAAAAATGAGATCGACGGCAAGCCACGTAGTCTTGGCAAAGGGATAGCAGAACACTGCACCCGCAATCGAGAGCGCGACTCCTCCGTATTGAATCGCATCCCAGGGCGGATTGGGCCAGGTTACCACAACCACGACGAGAAACACACCCGCGAGCAGCGTCTCGACGGCAATGAGGTTGAGCGTATAAGCGCCAATGAAATAGTCGGGCTCGCCCCGCTCTAGAAGAATGCCGCAGTTCGGACAGCGCTCTCTCATTTTGAAGAACTCGTAGAAGAGACCTCCCCGACCGCAGTTGGGGCAGCACAGGAGCAGAGCTCGCCCGAGCAATCTCCACGGAGATTGGTGAGAGATGTTGGGGTGAGACTCGCCCGTCACGGTTAGTGGCCGCGCACGGCGTGAGGCTTGTATGGCTCCTCGAGCGCGCGCACGTGATCTTCCGACAGACTTACATCGAGCGACCGCACCGCGCTCTCCAGATGCTCGAGCTTGGTTGCCCCGACAATCGGCGCCGAAACGCCAGGGCGCTGCAGCAGCCAGGCGAGAGCGACTTCGGAGGGCGAGACGCCGAGCTCATTCGCCACTTTTCTAACCGCCTCTATGACGAGCAGATCGGAAGGCGAATCGTAGAGATCAACGGCGTATGTGTCGCTGTCCGCCCGAGTCGTCCCTGACGATGGAGAGGGTGTAGTGCGGGCGAGCCGGCCCCGCGCGAGCGGCGACCACGGAATTACGCCGACCCCTTCCTCGATGCACAGCGGAATCATCTCACGCTCTTCTTCGCGGTAGACGAGGTTGTAGTGATTCTGCATTGATATGAATCGCGCCCAGCCGCGCCTCTCCGAAACGCTCAACGCGCGAGCCATCTGCCACGCATATCCGGAGCTTGCGCCGATGTAGCGCACTTTCCCCTGAGCAACGAGATGATCGAGCGCGCCGAGAGTCTCCTCAACGGGTACGGTGCTCTTGAAGCGGTGGATCTGATAAAGATCGATGGTCTCGACGCCGAGTCGGCGCAGGCTGGCTTCGCACGCCTGAACTATGTGCTTGCGGGAGATCCCACCCATGTTGGGTCCGCCACCCATTGGGAAGTGCACTTTGGTGGCGAGCACGATCTCCTCCATGTTTGCCATCTCGCGAAGTGCGCGGCCGGTTACCTCCTCGCTCACGCCCATTGAGTACATATCGGCGGTGTCAAAGAAGTTGATCCCGAGCTCCAACGCTCTCTTGTAGAAAGGGCGGGCGTCGACTTCATCGAGTACCCACGGCCGCCATTTCGGCGTTCCGTAAGTCATACAGCCAAGACAAATCCTCGAGACCTCGAGCCCACTCCGGCCAAGCTGCGTGCGCTTCATTCTGTAGCTCCAGGTGTGCGCGTCCGCACGGAACAGATGAATGGGGAAGGGTATCAACTGGCGTGGCCAGGCAGTTATTCTCGCCTGGCCTCGAGGAATATTATATACCGGCCGAGGGCGTGTTTTTTTCTGGACACGCTCGTCGTAGAAGTATGCGGGTACTCATGATGCGTGCACTCGTAACGCGCAGCAGTGCGCGCGTTCAAAATTCGTCGGTGGGCTTTGCCGCCGTAGATGCAGCGCTGGTTTATCTCTGCCTGCTCACGGTCGGACTTGCACTCGTGCCAGCACCTGCCGTCGCGCAATCAGCGAGCCAGGCGTTCATCAACCTGTTCTCGGGCGCGCGCCTCTATGTGGATCCTTCGTCCGCTGCGAAGCGACAGGCGGACGCGTGGAGAAGGTCGCGCCCCTCAGATGCCGAGCTGATGGACAAAATCGCCGCCCAGCCGGTGGCGCAGTGGCTGGGCGGCTGGAACGTAGATATCGGCCGTGACGTTGCCGACGCGGTGTCGCGGATCACGGGGTCGAGGGCGCTCCCGGTTTTTGTCGCCTACAACATTCCCGGTCGTGACTGCGGGCAGTATTCGGCCGGTGGCGCAAACGGTAGCAACGCGTACAAGAGCTGGATTCGAGATTTTGCCAATGGACTCGGCAATCGCAAAGCGGTTGTCATTCTCGAGCCCGATGCGCTGGCCGGGATGAGCTGTCTCAGCCAGCCGCTCCAAGAGGAGCGGCTGAATCTCATTCACGACGCAGTGCGCGTGCTCAAGGCGCATGGCGCGGCCGTATACATAGATGCTGGCCACGCGCGGTGGGTTGCTCCCCAGGAAATCGCGAACCGCCTCAACCGGGCGGGAATCGCCGACGCGGATGGGTTCAGCCTGAATATCTCCAACTTCCTCGCCAACTCGGTGAACATCGCCTACGGGACAGAAGTCTCGAAGAGAGTCGGCGGCAAGCACTTCATCATCGACACCAGTCGCAACGGGCAGGGCGCGACGAACGCCGGCAACTGGTGCAATCCCACTGGGCAACGCGTGGGTCCAGCTCCCACTACGCGCACGGGGAATCCGCTCGTCGATGCGTTTCTATGGATAAAGACTCCCGGAGAGTCGGACGGTACGTGTGGCGGAGGACCACCGGCCGGCAAATGGTGGGCTGAATACGCGCTCGGTCTGGCCGGCGGCGCGTGGGATCGCCTGCTCGGAAGGAAATAGAAGGCAGCAACACATCGACAGTCGGCCAACCCCTCACGAAAGTCGAGGGGTTTGTCATTATAGGGGCAGGAGAACTGGTCTCACGAGCTGGACTCGAGCCGCACGACCAGTTCTCAACCCTTTCCCACCGACGGGTGTCAGAAGGTCGACAATGGAGCTGGCTGCCAACGAGTTTCGGAGCTCGGTGACCGATATCGAACTGATCGCACGGGTGGTCGCTGGCGATGCTGCCGCCGAACGCGAGCTATACGAGACATATGTCGATCGCATTTTCCGACTGACATTTCGTCTGGCCGGTGACGACGAGCTTGCAAGCGATTTCACTCAGGCAACCTTCATCCGTGCGTTTGAAAAGATTGGGAGCTTTCGCGGCGAGTCGTCGCTCTCGACCTGGCTGCACTCGATCGGAGTCTCGGTGGCGCTAAACGGGCTTCGAAAGACGAAGCGGATAAAGAATCGTGAAGCGCCGATGGAAGAGGGGTTGACGGTCGGGGCAATGCCGGTAGAAGCGGAGCCCGATCTCAAGGAAAGACTGGCGAGGGCTATCGACTCGTTGTCGGACAAATACAGGACGGTATTCGTGATGCACGACGTAGAGGGCTACACACATGATGAGATCAGCGGGACACTCAACATTCCGATTGGAACGTCGAAGTCCCATCTCTTTCAGGCACGTAGCAAGCTGCGCGTTGCACTGGCCGACTTTGCACCGGAGTGGCTGTCATGACTGAAGACAAATTCGAGGATTTCCTCAAGAATGCGGCGCAGAGCTACAACGTCCCGCCAGTCCGCACTCCCCGCCAGGAGATGTGGAGCGCGATCCAGGCGAAACGTTCCGCCGGTCCGCGCGTGGTGTACGGTGGCGCGTCGTTGCGCGAGCCTTCCAAGCGGAGACTTGGCTCGAGGATCTGGTTGGGCGCGGCAGCTGCCGCAGTTCTCCTTCTGGCCACCGGCGTCGGGCTTGGGCGGTGGAGTGCCACGACTGCCAATCCTCGGAAGGTTGCT
>DHJO01000075.1:7505-15832 GCA_002404375.1 Gemmatimonadales bacterium UBA4718
CGGCGACGCAAGCGATCGCGCCTACCAAACTGGGGGGTCAGCCGGAAAATCGTCGCGTAGCTTACGGGACCCGCGGTGCGACAACGCCACCGTCCTCCGGTTCTGCGGCATCGTCGGCGTATCAGCTCACCGCTGTACGTCACCTCAGCGAAGCTGAAGCGCTTCTTACTTCCTTCAGAACGCGCTCGACGGCGGATCAGCAAATGGACGCGCAACTCGGATCATGGGCGCGCGAGCTCTTGAGCAACACCCGTCTATTACTGGATTCTCCCGTCGCAAACGATCCGCAGCGTCGTCCGCTGCTGGAAGATCTCGAGCTGGTGCTGGTACAGATCGTCCAGCTATCGCCCGGAAGCACGCCACAGGATCGAGAGCTGATCGAGAAGACTCTGCAGCAGGATCATGTAATGACGAGGCTGCGCACCGCGATTCCCGCGGGATCGCAGCGCGGCAGTTGAGACCACTTCAATGACAATGAAAACACTAATCACGGTAGCAGCAATAATCTTCTCGGCGGGCTTCGGAGTCAGTCACTCTCCGGCCAGCCAAAATTCCTCTTACTCGTCTGTCGCTTCGCTCGGTCAAGCTACCACCGATGCGGAGCTGGGCGTGACGTTCGCCTCGCTCGACCAGCAGGCCACTCCACTCCCGCCTGAGCCGTGGGCGAAAGCGGATCCCGCAGACTCTCTTTACCGTCTGGCGCGCGAAGCGATGTCGCGCGGGGACTACAAGCGGGCGGCGGAGATCTTTCACAGTATTCCCGAGCGGTACCCGCAGTCGGCGTACGCGTCGCAGTCGATCTATTACGAAGCGTTCGCACTTTATCGAAGCGGAGGCGAGGATGATCTGAACGCCGCTCGCGACCGTCTCAACCACCTGAAGCAGCGCGACGCGAAGATTTGGAAGAGCGATGGGGCAGTCCTGTTGACGCGCGTCTGTGGAGAGCTGGCGAAGCGTGGGGACGAAGCTTGCGCTGCGGATATCGAGACAACTGCGCAGAAGGATCCACCGGTGCAGGCAAACAAGCCCTGCTCCGATGAGGGGAATGACGATAAGATTGCGGCGATCGACGCATTGATGCAGATGGACACTGAACGCGCGATGCCGATTCTGAAAAAGGTGCTCGCGCGTCGCGATGCGTGTTCCGCTGGCCTGCGTGAAAAGGCAGTCTTTCTCGTCTCGCAAAAAGGAACGCCAGAGACTGCGAGCATTCTTATGGATGTGGCGCGGAACGATCCGGATCAGGACGTTCGCGAAAAGGCCGTCTTCTGGCTGTCGCAGGTTCCAGGTTCGACCGGGTTGCTCGAGGGGATTCTAAATGGAGACGGCGACGAGAACATCAAGGAGAAGGCTCTATTCTCCATCTCCCAACAGCACGAGCCGAGGGCGCAGCAGATACTTCGCGACCTAGCATTGCGGGACAATGCATCGGCGGATCTGCGCGAGAAGGCGATCTTCTGGCTTGGCCAAAACCGGTCGACGGAGAATACCGAATTTCTGCGCACTCTCTACTCGCGGCTCACCAATCAGGATCTGAGGGAAAAGGTTCTGTTTTCCCTTTCGCAGCAACGCGGAGCAGGCAATGAGCAATGGCTAATGGGCATCGCCGTTAACCCGAAGGAGGACATTGAGCTGCGGAAGAAGGCTCTCTTCTGGGCGGGTCAGTCCGGCGTGTCCATTCAGGAGTTCGCGTCCCTGTACGATCGAATGAACGACACCGAGATGAAGGACGCGATCATCTTCACGCTGTCACAACGTCAGAGCGACCGGACAGCAATGGACAAGTTGTTCGACATCGCCAAGAACGAGAAGGACGCCGAGCTGCGCAAGAAGGCGATCTTCTGGCTCGGACAGTCCCACGATCCTCGCGTGCAGCAGTTCCTCATCGACCTGATCAACAAATGAAGACACTCTCCATGACACCGCTTGTGAGGATTGCCGTCATCCTCACAGCTCTGGCAGGCGTCGCGCGCGACACAAGCGCCCAGAGCATCGCGAGCAGAGTCGCTCTCGTTTCGAATGGCACGGTTCGCATGAGCTTCGCCGCGAGGCCGGGAATCTGCGGAAGCGGGAACTCCATCACGCACACGAATGGCCGAGGGCGCACGACGTGGGGCGACAACTGGAATAACTCGAGTGATGTGGAATGGGAGAGTGACTGCAGTCTTGGTCCCGCCCGCGTCGTGATCGACCGGCGCGGCGGAGAGCCCACCGATTTGAGATTCTATGTCGGAGGTCGGTGGCGGCCCGCGGCGTCCGATATCGTGGATCTTGGGACCGTGCCGGCCAGAGAAGCAGCTGACTATCTGCTCTCGATCGTGGAGAGCAACAGAGGAAGCATTGGAAAGAAGGCGATTTTTCCGGCGACGATCGCGGACAGCGCCGAAATCTGGCCCAGACTCATAAAGATCGCTCGCAACCCGGACCTGCCTCGGGAGAGCCGCACCCAATCCGTGTTCTGGCTCGGCCAGGCGGCGGGTGACGCGGCCACTGCGAATCTCAGTTCGCTCGTTCTCGACAACAGCGTCGACCGTGAAGTGCGCGAGCAGGCAGTGTTTGCGTTGTCGCAGCGTCCGCGCGACGAAGGGGTGCCGGCATTGATCACCGTGGCCAAAACGAACAAGGATCCCGAGATCCGGAAGAAGGCTCTATTCTGGCTCGGCCAGTCGGGGGACCCGCGGGCGCTCGACTTATTCGAGCAGCTGCTGACGAAAAAATAAGCACGCGTCAGTCGGCTGAATCATTGCGAAGAGGGATGCGCGGAAATAGCATCCCTCTTTCGCATCCCGGACGATCGTGGATTTCTCGCACATCTCAGCACAGCTCTCCTCGAGCCCACTCACCGCTCTGCCGGTGCTGTTCATCGCGGGCGTGTTGACCAGCCTCGCTCCCTGCATCTATCCAATGATTCCGATCACTGCGGCGATCGTCGGAGGCAGCTCAGTCGGGGATGCGCCGCGCGCACGGTCGCGGACGGTATTTCTCACCTTCGCGTATGTGCTCGGCCTGGCGCTCGCATACGCGTCGGTCGGCTTGTTTGCAGGACTCACCGGCACACTGTTCGGCTCGATCAGCACGAATCCGTGGGTTTACTTCGCGATGGCAAATCTTCTGATCATCGCCGCGCTCGCGATGCTCGACGTCATTCCGGTTCGGGTGCCAACGTGGCTCCTGACGCGCGCGGCTACTGCCGGCGAGGGAGGGAGCCTCTATGGCGTTTTCGTCATGGGAGCGGCCTCTGGACTCGTCGCCGCACCGTGCTCCGCGCCCGTGATGGCTGCGGTTCTCACCTGGGTGACGGCCACAAAGAGCGGAGTTCTCGGGTTCATCTACCTCTTCGTATTCTCGCTTGGCATGTGCACGCTGCTGATCATCGTCGGACTTTTCAGCGGAACCATCGCCCGCCTTCCACGAGCGGGCGAATGGATGGTGTGGGTGAAAAGACTATTCGCCCTGATCATGTTGGCCGTAGCGGAGTATTACCTTGTGCAGATGGGACAGCTTCTCATCTAGGCGCAGCTTCACTCTGCTCGGATACTCCCGAATGGTCTTTCCAGTCCGCACATTGATCCAAAGACTTTCTTTTGCCGCGGCGATTGTAGCGGGATTCCTTGTCGCCGTTCCGGTCGCCGCGCAGGATCTCGGCATTGAGGTCGGCGCCCGAGCACCAGCTGTTACTGTGCATTCCCTCGACGGAAAGCCGGTCGATCTCGGCCAATACATTGGTAAGAGTCCAATGTTGATCGAGTTCTGGGCGACGTGGTGCCCGAACTGCCGCGAGCTGATGCCGACGCTTCTAGAGGCGGAAAAGAAATACGGAAAACGAGTTAAGTTCGTCGCCCTTGCCGTGGCCATAAATCAATCTCCCGAGAGGGTCAGGAGATTTCTCGCCGCGCATCCCCTCCCGCATGACACGTTTTACGACACCGAAGGAAAAGCCGCCGGCGCCTTCGACGCTCCCGCGACTTCCTACGTGGTTGTCCTCGACAAAACCGGCAAAGTGGTTTACACCGGCCTGGGCGGAAAGCAGGACCTGGATGCGGCACTGAAAAAAGCGCTGTAGCTCCCGCGCTTTGTCGCCAATACGATTCAGAAAAAAGGCCGCGGAACAATCCGCGGCCTTTTTTTTACTTGGCTGAATCCGGTTTGGGCGGCGGAGCGAGGCTGTCGACTACCGCCGCGAGATCGGTGTACGCGGATGGAACCATCACCTTGAACTGCTTGGTCACGTAAGCGATGCGGCCGTCCGGACGCACAACGAACAGGGACCGGGTGTCCAGTTTGCTCTTGGCATCGTAGGCCGCGTAGAGCTGACCAACCTTTCCACCCGCGTCACTCGCGAACACGATCGGGAAGTCTTCATCGCGCGCCCACGACGCCAGCGTCGTGTCGGCATCGACGCTGATTCCGATTACCGCGACGTTGCGGCCGTTGTTGAAGAGCGTGGCGTACTGATCACGGTACGCCTCCATTTGGATCGTTCAGCCCTTGGTTCGCGCCTGATAAAAGAATGCAAGGACCACCGTGCGGCCGCGGTAATCCGAAAGCCGAACCGGGGTCTTGAGCAACCCGTACCGCGTGGCGCCGCCGAGGGCGAAATCCGGAGCGAAATCCTTGACACCAGGGCCGACAGCGGCAGGCATGACGACTGGACTCTGCTGGCCTTCAAGCGCCCCAGCGGCTGCGATCAATGCGGTGGCGCACAGCATCCACGTGTTCATGCAACCTCGAGCAGGCATACCTCATCCCCGATGCGATGTGCGGAAAGTCTATATCCCGGACCATCGGCGGGCTAGCCACAGCTGACGACCGGGCCTGAAACAAGGCCGCCTTCAAACCGTAGAGGACAAGGGGTTGTCTAACCCAGTCACACCCGAAGGGAGTTCATCAATGAAGCGACAAATACAGGGAGCCGCGTTCGCGGCCGCACCATTTCTAATAGGCTCTGCTGCGCATGCGCAGTGGTCCAATGCTTACACCGCGCCCAGGAACGCGGTCGTCGACGCGTCTGGCGCCAGGATCGTGGAAGTGGAGGGCGGTGCCGGCAGCCTTCGGGTGGAGGGAAAGCCCGGCCTGAGGCAGGTCCAGGTGAGTGGAACCGCGCGCGCCTCCTCACAACAGTATCTGAGTCAGATCAAGCTCATCGCCGAGCGAAGAGGGGATGTGGTGTTCATCAAAGCCGAATTTCCGGAGGAGAACTGGCGCTCGGGCAATGACAACTCTTCCGGCGCGCTCGATCTCGTCGTTCAAGTGCCGCAGGGCATGAACGCGGGTATCTCAGACGGCAGCGGTGATCTCAAGGTGCTCAACGTAGGCTCCCTCGATGCCAGCGACGGCTCGGGTGATTTCTCCGTCGTCGGCGCAACGGGAACGGTTCACATCACGGATGGGTCGGGCAATCTTCTGATAGAAAATGTCGGCGGTGACGTGATGGTTACGGACGGCTCGGGCGACATCAACGTTCGCAACGTGACGGGCTCTTTCACTGTAGAGAGCGACGGATCGGGAGGCATTTACGCGACCGACATTCGCGGCTCGGTGATCGTTCAGAACGACGGCTCCGGCGAAATCGATGTCAACAAGGTCGGACGCGACTTCAAGGTCGAGTCGAAGGGCAGCGGCAGCATCCACTACACCGCGGTAAGCGGGCAGGTCGACGTCCCGGACCGTCGTCGCGGCCGCTATCACAGAGGCGACGAACGGTAGCTTTTTCTTGACGGACGAGGCGCCCGTTTCTAGGTGTGGGCCCTAACGCCATTCTCCCAGCGCATTTGCATTTCGACGTCGAGCCCGTTGCATGGTTGTGTGCGCTGTTCGCAGTGTACGTTCGCGCACGTTTATTGCCGGACTCGGCTTCGCAATGGCGGGAAACGGGGCGGCGCGTTAATGCGCCTTCCTCGGCTAAATTTTCTGCCTGCCCTCAACGGAGAATGAAATGCGCTTTCTGGCTATAAGCTTGTGTGCTATCGCTGTGCTGCCCGCCACGTCCCACGCACAGCAATCGGCTCCACTTAAACCACAGGGTCCGACCATTCAGGCGGCTGCAGTCGGGTTTCGCGTAAGCGAAGCGAAAGTCGACGCATCGACCAAAGTGGCGTCCACAGCGCTGGTGCAGAGACATCAAGGTCAGGATGTCGCGCTGATGGCTGTCGGAGTGGGCGCAATGATCGCCGGCGCGCTCATCACTGGGACTGCGGGAACGATCATCATCATCGGCGGCGCCGCGATGGCGCTGTACGGCCTGTACCATTATCTCGAATAGAAGTCGCGGAGTGAAGCTCCTTCCAATGCGGGTACTTTACTGAGGCAGGAGTTAGAGTGAACAAGCCCGTGTCGGCGCGCGCGCACGGCGTGCTCGATTACGCGACGGTGGCGGCGTTTTTGAATGCGCCGATGGTGTTCGGGTTTCACGGAACTCCAGCCGCCATCGCCTACTGGCTCGCCGGCATCCATCTGCTGATGACCGGTTGCACGGACTTTCCGGTGGGCTTCTTCATGTGGATTCCGTTCAGAATCCACGGCGTGATCGAGCTGCTGGCGGGAATATTCGTCCTCGCAGCGCCGTGGATATTCTGGTTCGCTCAGGAAGTTGCCGCGCGAAATTTCTTTCTGGGAATCGCGATCATCCTTTTGCTCGTTGTCGCTCTCACGGATTACTCGCAGCGCGTGGTGCGTCCTCCGCAAGACCCGGCCGATAGACGCCAGTGGAGAGGGCCGAGCTAGGCTTCGCCCTCGATGTGGAGCGTTCCCGAGCTCACGAGAACAGAAGCACCACCGACGCGAATCGCTTCCAGCTGTCCGCGCTTGAGATCGACCTCCATCTCGAGCCTGCTCGGTCGACCCATATCGACGCCCTGATCCACCGTCCAGCGCACAGTCCCGTTGCGTTTCTCCGAGCGAAGACCGAGGAACCCCGCCAGAGCGGCGCAAGCGCTGCCTGTCGCCGGATCTTCAGTGATGCCGATTCCGGGCGCGAACATTCGGGCGCTGATGTGGCCGCCCTCGAAGATGTTACTCCAGTCGTCTGTGCTGAAAACGAACATTTCCGGCGCCCAGTATTCGCGAAGCGCCTGGTCCCACTTGAGGAAATCGACCTTCACCCAGGATAGCATCTCCGGCTTCTTGAGCGGGATGAAGAGAAAGGGGAGTCCGCACGACACCGCTTCCGGCTCGATCATGTCATCGGCGACGATGTGACTTGGCTCGAGCGAAAGAATCTCGCACAGCGTCTCCGGCGGAGGTGGGGGATCGTTGATTTCCGGCAGGCGCACCGTGGTCAGCTGGCTGAATACCGGCTTGCCGCCTTTCGTGCGAATGAGGACCGGAACAGGACCGACGCCTTCCTCGAGGATTACGCGTGTCTCTTCACCGTTTAGCGGAATCTCACCAATCGAGGCGAGCACAAAGGCGCATCCAACCGTCGGGTGTCCCGCAAAAGGAATCTCACCCGCTGGCGTATAGATACGAACCCGACGAGTGTGAGTTTTTGCTTCAGGCGGGAAGACGAACACGCTCTCCGAGTAGTTGAACTCGCGCGTTATCGCCAGCATCTGCCGGTCGGAGAGCCCACGCGCATCGGGGATCACGGCCAGCGGATTCCCGCCGTGGAGACAATCCGTAAACACGTCCGCGGTGTGAAATGCGTAGGACATTGCGTCGTAGAAAATGCGAACGCTTGACGCTCGTCGCTACTGCCCCGGCGTTGGCTTGTCAATCTATCGACCAACCTCTGCACCACGATTCAATCGGGCCGAAGGCTCCCGTGATATCCCACGTTGGGTGCGTTCGCGTGCACGGCCGCAACCGCAAGGATTGGTTTCGAGAGAAGGCTCCCGTGGAGCAGCGGTACACTTATCTGTACCGTCCCCATGAGCTTGCCGCCTGGGCAGAGCGCGCCCACGCAGATCGCGAGCGGTCCGTCTGGGCGGGAGGTCTATGTAATCACTAACAACCGCTACAAGGGGAAAGCGGTCGCCAATGCTTTATTGACGTCAAGGCCTTAAATGGTTAGGTTATTACCCTGACGCGCAACGATTGCGTTTCAGTGCCAGCGAACTGTAGAGGGACCTGGGAAGTCGCCAGGTCTTTTTTGGTTTCTGGCGAACAAATGCGGCCATTTCGGCCGCGAACAAACAGTAGTCGGCTCGGTACCGCACACACGGCACTCCGACACAATTGAATGAGGATGTACCGAACATGCGTACCACCGGCAAAGTAAAGTGGTTCAACGACGCCAAGGGCTTTGGCTTCATCACCCCCGAGAACGGACAGAAGGATTGCTTCGTTCATCACTCCGCCATTCAGGGCAACGGCTTCAAGTCGTTGGC
>DHJO01000075.1:15936-37700 GCA_002404375.1 Gemmatimonadales bacterium UBA4718
CGCCGTATAGAAGGGCGGGGCCGATCTGGACAACTCCAGGCCGGCCCCGCTTTTTATTTCGTTCCGCTTCAGAACACATTCGGAGGATTATGGCAAAAGAGGAAGCAATCGAGCTGGAAGGAACCGTCACTGAGGTGCTGCCCGATGCGACGTTCCGTGTGCAGGTGAACAACGGCCACGACGTACACGCCACGATCGCGGGAAAGATGCGGAGATTCCGCATTCGAGTTCTCGCCGGCGATCGCGTAACTCTCGAAGTCTCGCCCTACGACCTGACGAGAGGACGCATCACCTTCCGGCACAAGAGCTGATTCGTTAGCTCGTAGTCCGACTACTGTGCGTAGCGCAGTATGTCGTAAAGGAAGTGGACTCCGTAACCGACGTTGTCCACCGAGAGACGCTCGTCGTTGCCGTGCATTCCGCGCTGGATCTCCGGTCTGGGGATCAGAAACGGGCTGAAACCGTAAGTGGTTATTCCGAGCCTGCGATAAGTCGGCCGATCGGTGGCCGCCGTCTCCATCGGGGTCGTGACGAACGCGCTCGGCTCCCGGTCATGCGCGGCGCGCTCGATTGCGTGAAAGAGATCGGTGTTGATCGGACTCTCGAGCGGCGTCTTCGGCTGTAGCAGAGTGGTGAAGTGCACCGCCGTGTCGCCGACGACAACCTTCAACGTCTCCAGAAAAGCGGCTGGATCCTGATCCGGTAACAGTCTGACGTCGATGTCGGCCGTCGCGACTCCCGGAATTACGTTCGTCTTGTTGGAGCCCGCTAGCCCGGTGAGCGAGATCGTGTTCCGCAGAAAGGCATTCCACCACACATCGCTCAGAATCCATTCTCTCGACTGTGGATCATTGAGCGCCGCCGTCACGTTCGCCAGCCGGCCCCGCTGCGGCTCGGGGTAAAGGCGCGCGATGTCGCGAAAGAACTTGTCCACTCCCGGTGTCACGTGCAGCGGCGTCTCGTACTGCGAGATCTTGTAGAGCGCCGCTACAAGACGCGGAACCGGATTCTCCTTCGTAGGGCGGGACCCGTGTGAAGGAACTCCATTCACCGTCAGTCGCTGCCAAAACGTGCGCTTCTCTGCGACTCCAACGGCAAAGTAGACGACTTTGCCGTTCTCCACGCGGTTGTCGGCACCTTCCGTCAGCAGATACTCGACGTCCTTCAAAAGGTCGGGATGGCGGCTCACGAAGACGAGTCCACCGGTGGACGTGAGCTCCTCGTCGGAATTGCCGATGTAGACGATGTCACGCGTTCGCGGAACACCGGACCGCTTGATGGCGATCATGGCCATAAGCTGCGCGATGCCCGTGCCTTTCATATCGATCGCTCCGCGGCCCCAGATGTATCCATCCTTCATAGCGCCCGAGAACGGATCGATCGACCAGGAGGAAGGCGTTGCCGGCACGACGTCCATGTGGTGAACCAGCGCGATCGCGCGTTTGGCGCCGTTGCCGCGGAGGCGCGCATAGAGATTGGCGCGGTTTGGCCCCAGTTCGGCAGTGTCGAGAATCTGGGCCTCGATTCCCTCGCGATCGAGAATCCCCTTGAGGAAGCGCGCGGCGAGAAACTCGTTCCCCGGAGGGTTCGTTGTGTTTATTCGGAGATAATCCGCGAGGATTGTCTGCGATTCGCGGGCAAGGGTGTCCCAGGCGACCGGCTTGGTTTGTGCCGAGAGCGGCGTGAAGCTGCACAACAAGCAAGCGGTGACGAGAAGCGCTCGCGGAATTCGGATCATTGTCTGGATGCCTGGGTTGATGGCGGGAAGGGACGCAAGTAATTCTATTCCTTTGGCCCGCGATTCGCTGGGCTTGTAACGGTGGGAGGACGACCGGTGAAGTATCTGACTCGATCACGCGCCGCGGCGCTCATTGTCCTCGCTATGGCGACTGTGGGATGCAAGCGGAGCGGCTACCACGCGTCGGATCCGCTCGCATCGTCGCTGATCTTCGACAATGGATCGCCCGAAGCGCGCGAAGCCCTGGCGACCGCGGTCGATTTCCGCCTGACTGAGGACAACTTTGCGCGATGGGAAGAAGCGCAAGGTAATCTCGAAGACTTGCCTCGCTCAGCGATCCAGTCAAGCGCGTCATCCGGCGGAAGCGCGATCGATCGCGCCGTGACCCGGCTCGAGTCCAGTCCTCGCGGGCGGCGCGCAATCGAGCGCGCCGGCCTCTCAGCGCGGGATTTCGTTCTAGAGACTATCGCTCTCGCGCAGGCGTCGGAAGCAGTGGAGACCGGAAAATCGACGAGCGCGACACCGATCCCCCCAGACAATTTTCAGTTTGTCCAGCGATACCGAGGACGCGTGCTGCTTGCGCGAAGAGAAGATCGCCTTGCGCAGGACCAGGCTGAGGCGTTTGACATGCGTGTCGACACCTCAGAGGACAGCAGTCCGGAAATGAACGGGCAGATGGACGCAGGCGACGCCGAGATGCGCAGCGGCCACGACACAGCCGACATGCAGGACACGACCCACGATTCGGCCCGCGATACGGTTCCGATGCCGATGGTGCTATGGTTGCCCGCTCGGCAACCTCCTGGTGGGTGGAGGCGCAGGCAACTCTGAAACGCGAGTTTTGAACGCCTGAAATTGCGGATTGTCCACGATCAGCGGGCGCGAGCCATCCAGTTTCATCTGCGAGATCAGCTCCTTCGCTCTAACGATGCGCGTTTCCTCGAGCGGGTGCGACGCAAACCAGCCCTCGACCACCGTCGGCTGATATTGGCGCTCCTTGAGCAACACCTGAAACAGATCCGGGATTCCCTGCGGGTCGTAGCCGGCTCGAGTCACATTCACCACGCCTTCTGAATCTGCCTGTAGCTCGTCGAGTCGGCTGTGCTTCGCGAAGAGAGCGGTGCCTCCCACCTGAACCGCCGCTTGGGCGAGCCCGTTTTGGCAGATGCTGGTAAGTGTGCAGACAACGGCGAGTCCGGCATTGGCCTTCTCCGTGTTCTGCATTTGCTTGACCGTATGGCGCTGAATCACGTGGCCGATCTCGTGCCCAAGAGTTCCCGTCAGCTCGTCCAGTTGTTTCGTGCTCTCGATCAGCCCGCGATTGACGTAGACGTATCCGCCTGGCAATGCGAAGGCGTTCACCTGCCTGGTGTTCACGACGTAGAAATGCCAGTCCAGGTCCGCGCGGCTGGTGGTCTTTGCGATCGAGCCGCCGAGATTCTGGATGTACCCACTGATGGCCGGATCGGTTACGATCGGCAGCTGCGCGTTTATTTCCTCGGCGTTCTGCCTGCCGAGCGCGACTTCCTGGTCCTGCGAGACCGAGCACGACGCCAGGAGGGGAACGAAAGCGAGCAGGATGAGGGAACGAATCATTTAGTACAGGGAAATAAGAGTAAATTCAGGGGGGCAAGACATGTTCCATTCGGCTCCTCTTCACCGCGCCTAAGGTCAAGCTTAGCACGTGCTCAGCTCACCGGTCTCCGACCGCCAGATTCGCAGCTTCGAAGAGCGGCATCTTCGCGTCCCAAGGTCCGCGCGCTACTCGGTGATGGGCTCGTTCGACGCATCCCTCACCGAGGTGTGGATCGTCTGCCATGGGCACGGTCAGCTGGCTTCGCGCTTTCTGGCGCGCTTCATTCCGATCGAGCGTGAGGATCGACTTTTCGTTGCGCCTGAAGCTCTCTCTCGCTACTACCTGACGCCGCCACAGGGAGGGCCGCACGCACCAAACACTCCTGTAGGCGCGACATGGATGACGTCGGAAGATCGGGAGCGCGAGATCGAAGACTACGTCCGCTATCTCGACCTGCTCTATGACGAGATCTTTTCGGTCGTGGCCCGCAAAGCCGTTCGCCTGTGGGTACTGGGTTTTTCCCAGGGGACGGCCACTGTCGCTCGCTGGGTTGCGCGCGGGAAGGTGGACCCCGATCGCGTAGTTCTGTGGGCTGGGTTGTTGCCGCCCGAGCTCACAGCCCATGATGCTTCCGCGCTGGCGCGACGCTCGCCGCTCACGGTCGTTCTCGGGCGACATGACGACTTCGCCAAACCTGAGCTGATTGCGGCGGAGGAGTCGCGACTGAAAGAGCTCGCTGTCCCGTTCGAGGCAATTCGGTTTGACGGCGGTCATGAGATCGTTCCCGATACCCTGCGCAGTCTGGCCGAGAGTCACGGAAATTGAGCGTGCGAATCCTCACGAGACTGTCGACAGCGGCCAATTGGCGCGTCGCGATTCTGCTCCTCCTGATGGCGTCACTCCTCGTGCCGGTAGTCACGTCCGGGGGCTTCTTTTTCCCCTACGTAGTACCGAGGAACATTTTCTTTCGCGTCGCCGTGGAGCTTGGAGCTCTCGCTCTCGTGTGGGCTCTTTGTTTTGGCGGTGAAGAGCTGGATCTGCGGTACGAGCCGATTTTCTGGGCGCTCGTCGCTTTTGTCAGCGGGGCACTCTTGTCGGCCTTTTTCTCTCCCGCCCGCGATCACAGCCTGTTTGGGGATTTCGAGCGTATGGGGGGCGTGTGGGCGTGGCTGCACCTCGCGCTCTTCTTTCTGCTCTTGCGCACGCTTCGCGATCAGGAATGGAGCTGGGTTCTCAACGCTGCCCTGATCGTGAGCATCGTCGTCAGCGTCAGCGCGATTCTCGAACATTCGACCATAGCATCGGCGGCACGCTTGTCGGATTCGATGGTAGGCGGCAGCTCGTCCACGGTCGGCAACGCGGGACTGCTGGCGGCGTATCTGCTTTTCGCGATGGCATTGGCCGGATATCTCGCGTCGACGAGTGTCCGGTTCCGCCTGCTCTACCTGGCTGCGGCCGGCGTCAACCTGCTCGGATTGGTGTACGCAGAGAACAGGAGCACGGTGCTAGGCCTCGTGTTGGGCGCACTTACAGGCTCCGTGATTCTCGCAGCTCTCCATAGGGCGCCACGCAGGCGCTGGATCGCTCCCGCCGTAGGGCTCGGCGTGGCTCTTCTGCTCGCCGGCACCGCCGCGGGAATCAGAGCGTTTCCATCCGGTGCATTGACGCGCGGCGCGCCAACGGTGCTCCAGCGTCTCGCGCTTACCGATCCCGCGGGTCCGGACGAGTCGCGAACGATGCAGTGGCGCGCGGCGATCGATGGATTCAAGGACCGGCCACTGCTTGGATATGGCCTCGAGAATCACAATCTGGTGTGGTCCTCGCACTTCGACCCAGGCATCTACAACCTGACAACCGACGTCTTCGACAGGACGCACAATCAATATCTGGAGCTGTTGGCGACCACAGGACTGATCGGTACACTGGCATTTCTCGGGATCTGGCTCGCGATCGGCGTGACGCTGATCCGGGCGTATCGCGACGAAAGAATTTCCGCCGCCTCGCTCGCGATTCTCAGCGGGCTGCAGGTCGCATACGCCACTTATCTCTTCTTCTGGTTCGTCGATCTGAACTCGACGATGCTCTGGATTCTCTTTGCCGCGTTGATTGCGTCGCGCGAGAATCCAAATGGCGTGGTGCGGCCGGCGATCGACGGGAGTCGGGTGCCGCGCACCGTTCCAGCGGCGGTCACAGCTTTGGCCACGCTGCTCATTGTTGCCGCACTCTACTCGGAAGCCTATTCGCCACTTCGCGCCAGTCGTGCACTCGACAGAATAGACGCCTCCCGGGCCTCAGTCCAACAGAACCTGGCGGAATTCGAAATTCTCGCATCCACACCGGGCCACCAAACTGCTCACACGCCGCTGGTGTTGGCCGAATACCTCGCGTCACTGCGCTCGCGTTACCCTGAGATGCGACGCAACCCGGTCGAGCGGCGCATGCTCGAAGCGGCTTTCGCAAGAACGGGCTCGGCGTTCCGTCAGGAAATCCACCGCGACACCTTGAACGACCGCCTCTACACTCAAGAAGCGGGCATGCTCCTCGACGCCGCGAGCTTGTATGGCTCCCGATCTTACGTCGACGAGGCCATCGCGAGCCTGAACAAAGCCATCGACTTGAGCCCGCACCGCATCCAGCAGAGAATGCTCCTCGCCACGGCCTACACCGAAGACGGCGACCATGATCGGGCGCGTGTAGTGCTCGAAGAGGCGGTGAAGAGCGACCCGGAGCTGGGGGAGCCTCGCTACGCGCTGGCGGAAAATTACCTGAAGGATGGTAAGAGTGATTCGGCGCTCACCCTGCTGGAGAGCTCGCTCAGACACCGGTACGTCGGTGCGCCGGAGATCTATCTGGCCATTGGCAAGCATCTGGAGTTCTCGGGGCGAAGCGCCGCCGCCGCGAGACTGTACTCGAGCTATCTGGAGGCGAAGTACACCAAGGCCGTATGGGATCGACCCGGGACAATCGACAAAACAATTCCAGCAGCCGACATCGCCGTCGCCGCGCATTTGCCGCTGCTCTACGTGCGGGCGCAGGAGAGCGAGCTCGCGATCAAGACAGCAGCCGCTCTCTCCGCGTTCGATTCGTCGCGAACCGGACTCGTTGAGCGATTTGTCTCCGATGTGGGATCACGCCGGCGCTCCCGATGGGTGGCAAAGAATTCACTCCTTCCCTGCGCGTCGGTTCGCGTCTCCACATCGAATGACGCGGCTACTCTCGATGCCTGCGGAGTATTCCGGAAGAAGCTCTAGCCGGAGGCCGAGTTTGCGGTGGCGGCCGGGGCTGGGGTCGTCCTGGCGCCGGCGCGGTGGATTCTGAGAGCCGCGATGCGTCGGCCATCCATCGCGACGACTTCCATCTCGCCGCCTGGAATCGGGATCCTATCGCCCATCCTCGGCAGGCGGCCGAGTTTGGCAAACGCATACCCGCCCAGCGTCGTCCAGTCTCCCTCGGGTATCTGCACCCGGTAATCGGAGCGTACGTCAATGAGTGACAGCGACCCGGCCAGCTCGAGGACGCCATCCGTCACGATCGACTCGCGGGAGGCAAAGTCGTATTCGTCGGCGATGTCACCGATGACCTCTTCTACAAGGTCTTCCATTGTCACGATCCCGGCCGTTCCGCCGTACTCATCGAGCACCACCGCCATGTGAGCCCGCGTTTTTCTCAGATCGTCGAGCACGCGCTCCGCCGGCCGGCTGTCCGGCACGTACATGGGCTCGCGCACGAAGTCCGCAAGATTGAATGGAGCGTCGCCAGAATGCAGCCACAGATCTTTCGCTAGGAAGACTCCGATAACGTCGTCCAGCGATTCGCGGTACACCGGGTAGCGCGAATAGCGCTCGCGCCTCAGAACTTCCCAGACTTCCTGCTCGGTCGATTCGATATCCAGCGCGACGACCTCTGTTCGCGGGCGCATTACATCTCTGGCCTTCTTCTCGTGGAAGTCCAGAACACCGGCCAGCATTGCGCGATCGGACTCGTCGAGTGTGCCGCGGGCATGGGCCTGCATCACCATGAACCGAATCTCTTCTGGGCTGTGGCCCTCCTCGTCGGTGGCTGGATCAACGCCAAAGATGCGGAGTACGCCGTTTGCCGCGCCGTTGAACAACCAGATGAACGGCGACATGAATCGTGAGAACACGACGAGCGGACGCGTGATGGCCTTGGCAGTCTTCTCAGGGCTGGCAAGCGCCAAAGATTTCGGGGCGAGCTCTCCCAGAACGATGTGAAGAAAAGTGAGCAGGAAGAACGCGACTGGTACGGCCGCTACGTGACTCGTCGCAGGGGAGGGGTTTAAGCCCGCCGAACGCAGGAGGGTGTCGAACAGGTGGGCCAGGGCCGGCTCGCCTATCCAGCCAAGAGCGAGCGATGCCATGGTGATTCCAAGTTGCGTGGCGGCGATGTAGCGGTCTAGATGTTGGAGCGCGGCCTGGACAGCACGCGCCCCACGATCGCCCTTGCCGATCATCTCGTCGATTTTGCTGCGCCGTGCGGCTACCAGGGAAAACTCGGCAGCGACAAAAAAGGCGTTCAGGGCGACCAGTCCAAGCACGGCAACCATGCTGCTGGCGGCCGCGGTCATCGACGGAGGATCCGCGGCGTCCGCAGCAAGAAGTCCAAGGACCATATGAGTGTAATCTATATAGTAGTAGGGACTTAGGCTCACGCCGGAGCGTATAATTGACGTCAGTGTCTCAGCCGCGCACTTCGGAACCTTCGTTACAGGCCATCCCTGTGACCCCCGCCGCTCCGCGAACGACGCTCGCCCTACCCATGGGGTCGGGCAGCGGGCGAGAGAGGGTCCTTCAGGTTCTCTACGTCGGCCGCCTTTCTCTGGCGACCGCGATTTTCATCGCAGCCATCGTCGTCTGGCGCGCCGCTGACAGTACGGCGACACTGGTAGCGACACTCGCCTTTGTCTCGGCCCTGCTCTTTACGGCCGCGTCGATGCTTTACAACGTGAAGAAAGCGGCGCGGCCTGGGGACAGGTTCTTCTACGTGCAGGTGCTCTTCGATCTGCTCCTGGTGACGACTGTCGTCCACCTCACCCAGGCCGGGACGCCTTCACAGCTTGCTCCGCTCTACATACTCGTCATCGCCGTCAGCGCGCTCGTGCTTCCAGCGACCGGAGTGCTGCTGGTCGCGCTCCTGAGCGACGCGCTTTATTTCGCCGTAACAATCGTCGATCAGGCTTCGGCCTTCGATGTCCCAGTTCTCGTGCAGCTCGGAATTTTCGGGGCAGTGGCACTCGGCTGCGGCTACATTGGTGCCCGCCTGCGTGAAGCAAATGCAGGTCGCGAGGAGATGGCTGCGGAGCTCGCCGCGTTCAGGCTGCGCGAAGCGGACATCGAGCGGTTGCACACTCGCGCCGAGCGGCTCGAGGCGGTCGCGGAGATGAGCGCTTCACTGGCGCACGAAATCAAAAACCCGCTCGCGTCGATTCGCAGCGCGGCCGAGTTGCTGGCGAAGGTGCCCGGCGCTGACGATGACACCCGGACTCTCACAAAGCTCGTTCAGCGCGAGTCGGATCGCTTGTCCCGACTGTTGTCGGAATTCCTTGATTTCGCCCGCACCGGTGTCACGAGCGTGCGACGCTTGGACATCATCGAGATCGCGCGTCACGCCGCCGCATTGGTTGGCGCCCACCCCGATAGGCCGGAGCAGGTGACGATTCGAGAGCTGTTTCCTTCGACCCCTCTGGTCGTGGTTGGCGATGACGATTTGCTGCATCGTGCGATCTTCAATCTCCTTCTCAACGCGGTGCAGGCATCTCCCCCGGGAGGCGAAGTCCGGCTCGAAGCGGTTGAGCTCGCTCACCATCAGCTGCCCGCTCAAGCCGAGCATTTTTCGCGCGGCGCAGTAATGCTTCGAATTGCGGATCAAGGCCGTGGAATACCGGATTCGATCAAGGAGAGACTCTTTGAGCCTTTCGTGACGACGAAATCCGGCGGCAGCGGACTTGGCCTCTCGATCGTGCATCGTGCCGTTGAAGCGCACCACGGCTTCATACTCGTGGACAGCCCGGACCAGCACGGCGGTACCCGATTCACTGTGATTCTACCGAAGCTCGGGGCTGATGGCGCGAAGCGCAGCCCGAAGCGCGCTCCGAAGTTGTCAACGAAGGTCGATTCATGACCGCAGTTCCCCCCACGCCGCCCACCGTTCTCGTCATCGATGACGAGATGGGCATCCTCGACACGATTCGCATATTGCTCAAGAGCGAAGGGTTCACGCCCTACACCGCCCTCGGAGGAAAGAAGGGTCTCGAGCAGATTGCGGCGTTGAAGCCGGAGCTGATACTCACCGACGTAAGAATGCCGGACGTGACGGGACTCGACATCCTCGCATCGGTTCGAGCCCATGACCCGGAAGCCGTAGTCATTCTGATGACCGCGCAGGCCAGTTTGCAGTCGGCTATAGGCGCGGTGAACAACGGTGCGTTTTACTACATCCAGAAACCGTTCAAGAATGAGGAGCTCGTGGCGATCGTTCGCAGGGCTGCTGAGCACCGTAACCTGCGGCGAGAGAACAAGACGTTGAAAGCGGAGATGAAGCGGAGGGACTGGTCAGGGAAACCGGTCGGAGCAAGCAAGATCTGGCTCGAAGCGCTTCATGTAGCAGAGTCGGTTGCAGCAACCGATTCGACCGTGCTGCTTCAGGGTGAATCAGGGACTGGAAAGGAAGTCGTCGCGCGTTACGTCCACGATCTTTCTTCGCGCGGGAGCAAGCCATTTCTCTCAATCAACTGTGGCGCGCTTCCGGAGAGCTTGCTCGAAAGCGAGCTCTTTGGGCACGTGAAGGGCTCGTTCACCGGGGCATCACGTGACAAGGAAGGACTTTTCTCCGCGGCTGGAGATGGAACGTTCTTTCTCGACGAAATTGGAGAGACGACTCCGGCGACGCAGGTGAAGCTGCTGCGGGTGTTGCAGCAGCGCGAAGTGATTCCTGTAGGAGCGACTGAAGCGAGGCCGGTGCACGCGCGGGTGATTGCGGCCACGAATCGGGATCTCGAAGAGGAGATCAAGCGGGGGCACTTCCGCAGCGATCTCTTTTATCGGTTGAACGTCATCTCCATCGTGCTTCCGCCATTGAGGAACCGACCGGAGGACATTTCCTTGCTCGCTGAAGCCTTTCTGAAGAGGGCCGCGGAACTGAGAGGCGAATCGCCTCGCTCACTCTCGACAGAAGCTCTCGAAGCGATGCAGCGCTATTCGTGGCCGGGAAATGTGCGCGAGCTGGAGAACGCGCTCGAGCGCGCGGCGATACTGGCCAAGGGCAGCTCCATTCCGCTCTCAGCTCTGCCCGAAAGAGTCGTGGAGCCCCAGTCGGATCCGCTCGTGAGCGACACCTCGCAAACCAACCCGACCCTGGATACGATCGAGCGCGCCTACATCATGTGGGTGCTGGAAAACGAAGGCGGTAATAAGCCGCGCACGGCCGAGGTCCTCGGCATCGACCCATCCACACTTCACAGGAAGCTTTCCCGCTATGATCTGGACAGGTAGGTAACGTGCTCACTCCCGTAACTCCACTGAAGAAAGCGGAGATGCTCGTATCCGTTCTCATCCCGGTTTACAACGAGGAAGACACGGTCGCACAGATAGTAGAGCTGGTGCGAGCCACGCCATACCTGACCGAGGTGATCTGCGTCGATGACTGCTCTACCGATGGGACGCGTGACATCGTGGCCCGGCTTTTCGCGGACGGCAGAGTCCACCGCGTCATCCATCAGGAGCGGAACCGCGGCAAGGGCGCTGCCATACGTGCGGCGATCGCCGCCAGTACCGGCGATATAGTGATCGTGCAAGACGCCGATCTCGAATACAGTCCCTCGGACTGGCCGACGCTCTTCGAGCCGCTCGTACAGGGCAAGGCTGATGCGGTCTTCGGGTCGCGTTTTCTCGGCGGAACGCATCGCGTGCTGTACTATTGGCACGCTATCGGCAACGGGATCCTCACGACGCTCAGCAACATGTTCAGCAATCTCAACCTTACCGATATGGAGTGCTGTTATAAGGCGGTTCGAGGAGAGCTCGCTCGCTCGCTCCCGCTGCGCTCGGAGCGCTTCGGTTTTGAGCCGGAGATCACCGCGCGGCTGGCCCATGCCAACGCGCGAATCTTCGAGGTGCCCGTGACCTACTCGGGTAGAACCTACCTCGAGGGCAAGAAAATCACATGGAGGGACGGAGCTGCGGCTTTACTGCACATCATCAGGTACAACCTGTTCCCGTGATGACGCGACGAATGCCGGTGACGATGTGGGCATCCGTAATTGTTCTCTCGCTTGCCGCATCGGTGCCAGGCATTGCCAACGGGTTCGCTTTCGACGACGTCCACATCATCGTCGATGACAATCGGACGCATTCCCTGGCACAATGGTGGCATCTGTTTGCGCAGAGCTACTGGCCCTACGAAAAGGGCGGGGATCTGTACAGGCCCGTCACCATGCTGGGGTTCGCAATCCAGTGGGCACTCGGAGGAGGCGCGCCGCTCCTGTTTCATGTCGTCAGCATTGCCCTGTATGCGCTGGTGTGTGCGACATTCTTCGGAATCCTTCTGGAGCTTCTCCCCGCAGGTGCGGCCTGGCTCGGCGCTGCACTCTTCGCTGTTCATCCACTGCACGTCGAAGCCGTCGGAAACGTGGTGGGTCAGGCGGAGCTGCTCGCGGCGCTGTTCATGTTCCTCGCGCTACTGGTATTTCTCAGGTCGCGGCGCCACGGTAACGTGTCCGTGCGTGACACATGCGTTATCGCGGTATTGTATGTCCTGGGCTGTCTTTCGAAGGAGCACGCGATCGTCTTGCCGCTCCTGCTCCTCGCTGCCGAGATGACGGTGCTCACAGCAGAGAGACCGCTTCGTGCCCGTCTCGCGGCCATTCGGCCGCTCATTCTGGTGCTGGCGGCGACGGGACTTGCGTTCTTCTGGGTGAGACTCCAGGTGCTCGGCTCCGCGACGGCCGCGCCAGACGAATCCAATGCGCTTCTCGCCGGCCAGTCATTCGGCATTCGCGTGATGACCATGTTAAGGGTCTTGCTGGAATGGGTCCGTCTCTTCTTCTGGCCCGCGCGTTTGTCCGCGGATTACTCGCCGCGAGTGATCGAGGTCGTCACCGGCCCCAGCCTCGAAATGCTGGCAAGCGCCGCGATCCTCATCGGGTTCACGGGACTCGCGTGGATTTCCCGGCGCTCCGCGCCGGCAACGGCATTTGCGTTTCTCTGGGTGGTGACTGCTCTCCTTATCCCCAGCAATCTGGTGGTTCCAACGGGATTCGGACTGGCCGAGCGCACGCTTTTCGTTGCCAGCGGGGGAGCAGTGCTTGGGGCCGTCGCAGTTGTCACTCACCTCACGCATAGGGGGGCGACACTCTCGGGACAAGCCCGATACGTAGCGTTCGCAGTGGTCGGCGTGCTGCTCGTGCTCGGATTGGCTCGAAGCGGGCTCCGCCAGCGCATCTGGCGCGACAACGACACCCTTTTCGCTCAGACTGTGGAGGACGCTCCAGCGAGCTACAAGGCGCACGTGGCGTATGCCGCCGTTCTGTTCCAGCACCAACGACGGAAGGAAGCATTCGAGGAGCTCAAGATTGCGCACGCCCTATTTCCAACGGATCCCTTTGTGCTGGAATACGCGGCCGAAGAGTACTCCAGGACTGAAGGGTGCAACCGGGGGGTCCCGCTTTTCCGCCGCGTACTGGCTGAACATCCAGAGCGCGATCGATCGCGGATCGGTCTCGCCGCCTGTCTCATAGCGATGGGGCACCACGCGGAGGCCCGGACAACGATCAAACAGGGCTTCGCCGTCGGGAACTCCCGGGGCCCGTTTGAGCAGCTAATGTCGATCAATGACAGCACCGACGCTTCACTTCGACTTCGCAAGCGCAACTAGCTCGAGTTCGTCCTGAAACGGTGGGGTCTGTATCCCGGCGCGAAATGCGCGGAGCACTTTTGCCTGGGTAAGGTTGTCCTTCGAGGCGCAGCCTTACCGCAGCGCGATGCTCCGAAGGCAGGCGTCGTCGCGGATCACGCGATAGACCTCCGCCGATGGGATCTGGCGCCGCAAGACCGCGGGGCAGGCGCGGGAGACCGTCTCGATGTCCCGCAACAACGGGCCCCGGATCCCGATCGCGACGATGGTGACGCTGTCCTGGAGAATGCGCGCCGTCAGATATCGGCCTGGGTACCGAAACACCGATGGCGCGTAGGCGGCCTCGGCTGGAGAGGCCGGCGCGGTCACCCGCCCCGAGTACAGGTAGGTCCCTGCGGGAAAGTCCACGAGCAGCCGGTCCTGCGGTGTGGTGTGGGTGCGTATCCACTCGCTCAGCGTGGCGATGTGCCGGCTATTCACGGCGAGTGCGAAAAAGACCGAGGCGTCGCGCGGTGCGGGAGTCCGACCCTGGACGAAGCTGGCCGCCGCCGCGCGGCGCAACTCTCCCTGACGGAGACCGACGATGAGGGCCGCGACGGCGAGTCCGAGCGGCGCAGCGAGGCGCAAGCGCTTTGGCAGACGCTTGGCGCCCTTCTCGATCGCGAAGGCGGCGAGGAGACCCATAAAGGGAATCACAGGAAGGAGGAGCCTGTCCTGCGCGAACGGCCAAACCAGGACGACGGCGAGCGACGCCGCCGCAGTCAGCGCGACGGCTGGCGCTCGGCGCCACGACCAGGCGGCTCCGACCGCGGCGGCCACGAGCGTTCCAAGGACCAACACATGTCCCACGACGACCGGTCCGGCGAGGGCGCCGCTCAGCTCCGAGAGGTAGGTGCGCCCGTTGTTCCACAGAGTGTGGAGTAGGTACGCCGGTAGCTGTGCCGGCCCGACGGGGATCCAGCTCCAGTACGACACCTCGTCGGGCGATGAGGAGAGCGGTCCCTCCGCCACCAGCCGTCCGTGCACCACGCTCCACGCGATCAACGGCGCGATTGCGGCGGCGGCACCGGCGGCCACGACACGCCACGGGACGCGGCGCAGCGCGAGCGCGGCGAGACAGGCCGGGATGAGTATCAGTCCAGCCGATCGGAATAACGCCGTGGTAGCGAGCACGAGGCCGAGCGCGACCGCCCCAGGGATGCGCGTGGCGGTGGCCGCGAGCGGCACGGCGGCGGCCCATCCCAGCAAAAAGTAGGGTTCAGCGAGCGGGATGCTGTAGTACTGGATCGCCTGGTCGAGGAGGAAGGGGCCGAGGGCTGCGACGGCGAGCGGACCCGGGGAGAGCGCCAGGTCACGACGACCGATCCACCAGATGACCGCCGCGGCCACCCCGCATGCGATTGGGTTCAGTATGCCTACGGTCGCCCGCACTGCGGCCAGCGTTCCACCCAGGGCCCATGGGATCGCGAGCAATGCGGGCAGACCGGGGGGGTATTTCACCGCGACGGGGGCGCCGACAAGGTACGTGAGGTGGTAGCCGGTGCCGTCCGCGAGCGACTTGCCGAGCATCACGTAGGCGCCGTCGTCATTGAAGGCGCCGACCAGAAAGAGAGCGGAGCCGCGCAGCAGCAGATACGCCGCGACCACGACGGCGAAGACCCCCAGACACTCGCGCAAGGGCCCTTCGGACCTGATTAACGAGCGCAACGGGTGACTCCTCGGGACGGGCCGCCCGCAGTATCGTCCCAGCCCGGACGGTGCGCAAGAGCGGCTCAGTCGGCGAGCCGCACGGACGTGTGCCGCCCCGTCCGGGGCGGCCGAGCCGTACCACACCGGCCTTGATGTGGAAGCCGCCACCCGGGGGTTGCGTACTGGCTGAATACCCGGAGCGTGACCGATCACGTATCGGTCTCGCCGGCTGTCTTATAGCCATGGGGCACCATGCGGAGGCCCGGAAAACGATCAAACAGGGCTTCGCCATCGGGAACTCCCGGGGCCCGTTTGAGCACCTAATGTCGATCAATGACAGCACCGACGCTTCACTTCGCCTTCGCAAGCGCAACTAGCTCGGAGGCGCCTCCAGTTTTCGTCAGGCCGGACCACCCGGCTTGCGGGCGATTGCCAGTAAGCTCTGTCCAATCGGAGGCTGGAATCGCGTTTCGATCGCGCGCAGCCCCGGGATCACCCACCGGTCGTAGAATCGAACCTGAGAGCGCCCGAGCGTCGACCGGTGGAAAATGCGGCCCGAAACGAACCAGGCGGCGACTCCGAGCATATTGAGATAGCGCAGCGTCTCGATTTCAAAGCCGACGTCGAGAAGCTGTTTTCTGAGGCCGGACCGGGTGTACCGCCGGAAATGGTCGAAGACACGCCGCCCCGCGAAGGAATCGACGATCCACTCGTAATAGTTTCTCGCTTCGGCAACCGCTTCCAGCTCGGTGCCGGAGTATGAGAAGCTGGGACGTGAGGTCATCCGGTCAATCTAGCCCCCGCTCGCGCGCCCACACAGCAGTAAGACGGTCATTGCAATTTGCCAGGAATCTTGCAGTTCGCGACCAAAGGCCGCCTCGGCACACCGGCAACAAATGCCCATGTTGTTGCCCTGCAACGATTTACGAAGCTAGCCTTTCCTGGCTCCCACGTTGCTCTTAGAGGCGTTGCCTTCTCTGCACGAGTCCCGTCTTTCTAGCGACTGACTGCTATCAGGAAGGAGCTGTTCAGTGTCGTTATCTCGTTATTAGGAGAATTTAAATGTCGAGCAACAAAAAGGGTTTTACCCTCATTGAGCTTCTGATCGTGGTCGTCATCATCGGCATTCTTGCCGCAATCGCGATTCCGAAGTTCGCCGCCACGAAGGACAAGGCTTATATCGCAACGATGAAGTCTGACCTTCGCAACCTTGCGACCTACGAAGAGCAGTACGCCGCCGACAACAACGGTTTCTACTTCTCAAATGCCTCGATGACGATGCTAACCCCCGATGCTAGCGGCTTCACGCCTTCGAACAACGTAACGGTCGCTGCGACCGCAGTCGCTGGCCCGCCGCAGAGCTGGACCGCGACCGCGACACACGCGCTGTCTGCCACCACTTGCAGCAACTCCACTGGTGTGATCGTCTGCAAGTGATTAGGGCTGCTGTCTGGATAAAGAGAGAGGGAGCGTCGAAAGACGCTCCCTCTTTTTTTTTGTGCCCGCTCAATCGCGCTCAGCGCCAGAGTTGCCTCAAGCCCTCGGCGTATGATACCAATTGTGGCCCCTTGTCCCCTCCCTCGGCGCGGTAAAAAAACATCGGAGTTCGGTGGGGGTAATGCGCAATCAGTCGTGCATTCGCCTCGGGCCCCATGTCGCGCACGATCATCGTGCCGTCACCGGTGAGTCCCGGGAGATCGGTCTGCCAGAGAAACGATGAGATGTCGATAATGCCGGCAGAATCAGATATGATCTCCCGTGAGCAATCGTGCGACATCGGCTGCCCGGGATTGGCGCGGATCTTATCGTCCTCCGCGATTAGGAATATTGCGGTGCGCCTGCGACTGGCCGGATCGAAGTCGACATCCGGGCGTGCGGTGATCCGGCCGGCCTTTGCCGCTGCGTACCAGTTGGCGAACTCCTGGAACTCACATGTCGTATTCTGTCTGATCCCAATTTCGAGAGAATCCAGCCGGAGTCCATTCGCTATCAGTCGCATGACGACTCTTCCCGACCAAGCGCCGTGAACGAAAATGAGTGAGGGAGTGGCGGTATGGGGTGGGTCGATTCGAGTGCTCGCCATCCACGCTCCGCCATAACTCCTGAGCCGGCTGGGCGCGAGATAGAAGATTCCGCCTGCCCATGCAACGATGAACGCGACGGTGATTATAGCGCGTGGAGAGTGGCCGCCGAATTGTCGGTGAGTAGTCAGCCTCACGAGACCGACGGCACCAATCGCGGTAAGCAGCGCCCACGCCGGTGCCGCCTCGTTCAGCATCCGTGGGCCCATAAAAATGCCGTGATGCCAGTAGAACATGTTCGCGACAACGGGCAGTAGCGCCCACAGCGCAATCAACTGCTCACCCGAGGAAAACTTTCGCCTGAAAATCAGAAACAATCCGACGACGATCACCGCCGGCATCGGCGTCTCCAACAGGTAGAGGCTCAGTGTCAGCAGATCGGATGAGGTATATGCGAGTGCCTCCGCGGGACCGTAGAAATGCCCGAAAGGGTCATTGTGAAAACCCAAGCCGACCAGAGGACCCTGCGCGGCCACATAACCAAATCGGAATGGACCTCCGAAGAAGTGCTTGTTGTAGGCGCCGACCGCCACGAGAAAGGGCACCGCGCCAATCGCCGCGCCGATGCAGAGCCGAACCCATCCGGTCATTTCCGTACGGCGTGCGCCGCGGACGACGATCCATATCGCCATCACCGTCATACCCGCAACGATTGCAGCCAGGGGGCGAACCGAGAACGCAAGTCCGAGCGCTGCTCCGGTGAGCAGGGGCCAGCGAAAGCGCTCGTCATCTTCGCTACGCAGCGCGCAATACACCGCGACCGATGCAGCGGCGGCAGCGGCGACATGATTCATGTACGCTCCAGCGAGCCCGATGAAGAAAGGGCTGAGCGCGAGCATTATTGCGCCGAGTCTGGCAACCGCCGGATCGTCGCGCAGCAGCCGCTGGGCACTGAGCGCTGTGAACAGTACGGTGACTCCCACCAGAACCGGACCCACGAGGACGGGCACGTGAAGCAGGAATCCCAGGGCGAGCAGGAATACATGTCCGGGCGGGTACTGCGATACCCAGCCGGTGGGAGTAATCAGGGAATTCTGGAGCTGCCAGAATTCTGTGAAGCGGTCAGCCGGACCGCCGAGGTGGCCCGCCGCGACGAAGCGCGCCTGTAGCATCTGAACCATAGCATCGATGAGCGTTGGCTTTCCGGCGAGCATGAAGTGCGAGAACGCCAGAGTTACCGCTGCCGACAACAAGGCCAGGCCCCAGACAAATCGCGCGGAGGGAATCGCGGTCAGGCACCGACCCCCGGAAATGCACCACGCCTCGATTTTGTCCGGGTCGAGGAGCCGCGCGAGAACAAGCGCGACCAGGATCACGATGAGGCTCCCGAACAACAACATCGTGCGCGCCAGCTCGGCGGAGGTGAGAATACTTCGCAGTACGAGATCGCTGTCGGTTGCATCCAGCCGCCGGTAGAGAGGCAATAGGACGAGGATGACGAGTGCGATGCCCGTGAAACGGAGGGCATATGTGAAAGGACCACCGCCGCCGCCGGCAGTGGTCGAATGCCTTGATGGCGATGTCACGCGCGGGAGTTGTTTCGCGAGCGCGTATCCGGCCTTCGCGCGATCAGGAACAGACTCTGTCCAACCGGCGGGTGAATGATTTTCTCAACTCTGGAAAGCCAGGGAATCACCCATCGATCGTAGAATCGAACCTGATTCCGCCCCAGCGTCGTACGACCGAGCACTCGTCCGGCCACGAACCAGGCGGCCACTCCGATACCATTCAGATAGTAGAGATCGTCGATTTCGAAGCCGGCTTTCACGAGCGCCGACCTCAGAACTGGGCGGGTGTATCTGCGACAGTGATCGAATGCGCGATCGAGCGAGCCAAAGATCGCCGGCAATGCGGGAACGAGTATGAGAAGCTTTCCTCCAGGGGCGAGTCCCGTGTGCGCGGCGCGCAGGAACTCCAGATCCTTTTCCACGTGCTCGAGGACATTGACCGCGATGATTGTGTCCGCGCGCAATGTCGGAGCCATATCCTCCAGGTACCCGTGGTGCACGCGCACGCGTGAGTCAGCGGCAAAACGATGCCGCAGCGCCGGGACATTGTTCGACGCTGGCTCGATGTGCAGCAGATCCTTGACTGAGCCCTGGCGGAGAATGAGCTCGGATACCGTTCCTATTCCAGCCCCCGCCTCCACTGTCCTCGGGCCAATGTGCTTCGAGAACGCATCGATGATCCAGCGGTAATAGTTGGTTGCCTCGGCAACCGCGTCGAGCTCGGAGCCGGAGTACGAAAAATCGGTGGACGTCATGTCGCCAATTTACCACTTCACTTCCGGCCGAACGAGTGCGGTAGGCTGCGCCGTCGCCGTCGCCATCGTGATGGTGCCGTGGAGGAGCAGGAAAAGCAACAGAACGAGATGTCAGCGGGCAGCTTGAAGGAGGGAGCTGACAAGATTCAGCCAGCTGCGACCTTGTCAAGCGCCTCAAACTGAGAGATTCGAACCTTTCCCCCAGGGAAAGATGCTAGCACTTCAAGCGAACCACCCATTGCTTCGCTGGAACCGCGACGTTCCCTGTGACCATGAACGGCTTCACGCCTTCGCAGAACGTGACGGTCACGCCGACCGTCGTTCCTGGCCCGCCGCAGAGCTGGAGCGCGACCTCGACCCACGCGCTGACAAACAAGACTTGCAGCAACTCCACTGGTGTGATCGTCTGCACCTGATCAGGGCTGCTGTCTGGATAAAGAGAGAGGGAGCGTCGAAAGGCGCTCCCTCTTTTTTTGTCACATCCAGCGCTCCAATCGATTCGAGCTCGATCTTGCCTCGAGCGTTAGCGAGGGACGATTTGGTTTTACCGGTTAACGCTGAATGATGCGTGTCGGAGCCAGCGTCGTATTGTCCGAAAATGCGAGGGCGTGCCGGCAATTCTGGCTACACACTGATCGAGGTGGTTGTCGCGCTGATGGTATTCACCATCGGAGGGTTGGCGCTCGCAGCGTCGAGCGCAGTCATAGCGCGCGGGATGGCGGCCAACGCGACGCGGGAGCGGGCAGGGTGGATCGCGTCGAGCAGACTGGAGCTTCTCGAGTCGCAGTGTCGCACCGCCGTGAGTGGGCGGGAATCCGTCCAACATGTTGAATCCGAGTGGTCTGTAGCGCGGATTAATTCCTCGCGGGTCGCTCTCGTCGAATCGGTGGGCTACACGTCCCCTCACGGCTGGCGCACCGACACCTACCGCGCAACGGCTCCGTGCCCGCAGTGATTCCCGATCGACGCGGGATCTCTTTCGCCGAGCTGATTGTGGTGCTGGCGATGCTCGGCCTGATCGGCAGCATGATCGGATCGACGATGGTCCGACAGCAGCGCTTTTACCGCGGGGCGACGGAGCTCCTGGCCGTGCGCGAACACGTTCGGGACGCGATGGAGCTCTTGTCGACCGACATCCGCGGCCTGTCGTCCGCGGATACGGTGAGACTGATGGCAGATTCCGCGATCGAGTTTTTTGCGAGCATTGGATCCTCGGTCGTCTGTCAGAACATGAGCGCCGGCGAGGTGGGACTGCCTCCGGCCCGATCATCCGCGAATACGCTGAGCGCCTTCCTTGCACAGCCCGACACCGGTGACCTCGCGGTTTTCTACGGTGATTCGATCGAGGGCTCGGCTCGGTGGGAGCGACATCGGATCGTGGGCCTGGCCTCCCGCTCGCTCGCGACGAGCTGTCCGGCATCTTACGGGTTCTCGGACCAGTCAGATCTGGACGCAGGCCGCAACGGCTACCTCCTTAGCCTGGCGACCCCTTTGAGCGCCGCGGTCAAGCCGGGTACACCCGTGCGCTTCATCAGGCGCGGGAGGTACAGTCTCTATCGCGGGGCGGATGGCGAATGGTACCTCGGCTACCGGCGATGTAACGCGCTCGGAGCTTCGGTTTGCGGAGCGATCCAGCCTCTGAGCGGACCGTACCGCGCCTACAGCAGCAATCAGCGGGCAACAGGTTTCCTGTTGGAATACTTCGACTCGGCCGGTGGGCGGCTGGATCCCGCGTCGCCGCCGTTCGTGCTCGCCAGGGTGGACATCACGGCTCGAAGTGAAAGCTCGCAACGGATTCTGGTGGAGGGTCGCGCGAAGGCGTACTCCGATTCGGCGACGATTTCCATTGCCCTTCGGAACAGAACGCCGTGATCGAACGAGCTCCGCAGCCGCCCGGCTCTGCGCGGCACTCGTCGTCCAACGGTCGCAAAGGGTTCGCGCTGGCTGCGGCCTTGCTGGCCGTGATGTTGATCGGCGCGCTGGTCGGGGTTGTGCTCTTCGCGGCGACCGAGGAGACGAGAACCGGAAGTGTCATCGCCGGCCGTGAGACGGCTTTGCGCGCCGCCGAGTCGGCGCTTGAGATCACGATCGCCGGCCTCGGCGCGTCGTCTGGCGACACGGCCGGGATCATCGGGACGAAATCGCGCCGACTCGATGGGTTGGGCGCACCGGTCGTAGTCTACATCACGCGGCTCGATTCGTCCCTCTTCTGGCTCGTCGCCGATGCCGATGGAGAGATTTCGCTATCCGGCGTCAGAAGACGCATCGGGGTCGTGGTGAAAACCTCCGCGGGTGCGGATCGGTCGATAACTATCGGCCGGATTTCGGACCGGGCGTGGTCGGAGCTTTTCTAGGACCGTGCCAGCCCATCGTTACTTTCTCGTCATTTGAATCGTGTCTTAGTTCGAACGATTGGTGACAGACCTTTCAGGCAGTAATGCCCGCGGTTGGTCTCCACGTAAATGCAAGCAAACAGAGTTCTTAGGAAAGCACGCTTCAAGATGATTAACAATGCGGCGCGCGCCTGAGTAAAACTCGCTTCTCTTCATT
>DHJO01000133.1 GCA_002404375.1 Gemmatimonadales bacterium UBA4718
GCATTGCGGACTGCTGACTAACTGCGAATTGGGGGACTAACTGCGGACTGAGGACTAACTGCTTCATGTGTTCGCAGTAGTCCGGAGTGGTCCGCAATGTTCGCAGTTGGCGGCAGTCGTCGGGTCGTCAGCGCTTAGAGGGACGGATCAGTCTGCCGCGCTCGCGCGGGATGATGGCCAGTAGTAGTCGGCGGATCTCATCGAGTTTCTCCACTCGCTTAGCCACAACGTCAGCTCCGAGCACAGGCTCGGCTGAGCGGAACCACGCAATACTTTCCCGAGTAGAGCCGAGGGCATACTCGAAAATGCGTGCTCGATCCTTTCCAGAGCTGTGCGCGTAGCCCTCCCCAAGATTGGCAGCGATCGAACCAACGGCGGCATAGAGCTGTCCCGAGACCTTCTCCGTGGACCTGTGATGGGAGAGTAGCTCCGCATCTCGCCATGACTCGCTCACAAGTTCACATGCCAGACGATAGGCACGCATGCGCTGGAGCGGATCTCCCTTCGTGACTTCCGATATTTCCGGTGCTGGATCTGGCATGATTGAGTTTGCGAGCCAATCCCCTAAGACGCCGAAGTAATTACACCGCTCTGCAATCAATCCGCTTTGACCGCGGACTACTGCGGACTACTGCGAACTCGTCGAGCAGCAAGTCCGCAGCCCGCAGTTAGTCCCCCAATGCGTAGTTAGTCAGCAGTCCGCAATGCCGTTGGTCCGCAATCCGCAATTGCCGTCCGTCCGTTCCCAAAATCAGGGTCGCGCGTCTTGAGAACGACCTTCACCCGGAGTCCGGAGTGTTTTTTCGAGGAGCGGCGTTGCTCGGCCTGTTGTCCCTAGTCCACGTATTTCCAGAGAAGACGCTGCTCGACGGCACTGCCGTGCCTTGCGCGGATTCAAGAGAGACGACGTCCGGCGTGCCCGCTGTCCACGTTTACGCGTTCAATGCGAGAAAAATTCCGGCGATCCGCAAGTCTCTGTTCGCACTTGACAGCCTCGACTGGGAGAGCGGTGACCCAGACGCGATGCGCGCCGCCGCCAGGGAGTATGATCGACTCCTGTCGCTGGTGAGAGGGGCCCGGACGCTGGGGTACGCAACCAGCAACGGGAATGGAGATTTCGAGATAATGGTACCCCAAACGGACTCGGTACTCGTCTTCGGTGAAGTCAAGATGCCGGGCGAGCCGTTCTACTATTCGAGCAAAGTGGTTGGTGCGACGGGACAAGAGGAGGTGAGGGTGGTGCTCCTCATGTGCAACGAGCAGCTGCAATAGCTGTCGCGGCGGCCAGCGCACGGCCTCACATCATCGCTTGCCATCGTTGCGCAAACGCGGTTGCCCTTCGAGCGTGTCGACCGTGAACCGTGTTGCAGGCAATGATGCATAAACGGCAACAAACACAAATCTTGGCTCGGGCGGCTTGGTTTTCGGGCCGAGATCTACGCGCCAGGAGAATTCGACGCTATCCCGGTTCACCCACCAAACCTGATTGAAGCTGTAGTCGCTGGCTGGTGTGGGGGCTTGCATCGTCTTGAGAACAATCGCGGCGGGCGGCCACGAGCGAACCATCCCCCGCGCACCGGCCGAGTCGCCACCGATGTACGCAATGTGCGCCGCGTCGGGGCTCAGCTTTACTTCGCTGTCCCAGCGTGCGGCATCGGCGGGAAGCCCGATCTGAGACAAGGCGCGTGTGCGAGGGTCATAAGAGTAGATGCCAGCATACACTCCGTCCATTGTGTAATTCGGCCCATGGAGCAGGCCGTCCGGAGTGATGACCGGTGTGTCGAACGTCAAAACGCCCGGAATCGTATCGACTCTTCCAGCGAGTTTCACCTCAACTTTCAAGGCTCGGTATTGCTCTGTCTCAGTCGTGTCGACGAGGCGGACGCTGATGCCTTGGTCAGCCGAAATTTGCGCGGAGTCGGAAATAACCTTGGTCGCGGTATGGATTGCTGCAGTAACGGTCGGTTTCAGCACCGGTTCAGTGTCAACCGTGTCTACTTTGATTTCGTGTGTCTCCGCCGAGACAACGGCGTGAATCCACGTTTCGCGAGGTCGCTTCAATGGTGGAGCCGGTTCAGCCCTGGTATACACAAACTCGGCGCGGCTCGCGTCCAGCCATCTCACCCGACGGTTGTCCATTTCCGACTCGAATGGTGTGCTTGTCGGTGTCTGCGCGACGAGTTTAGTGTCGGGCCAGGATCGGACGACCCCGGTGGCCGCGTAAGTCGCGGTGTCCGCCAACATGTAGGCGATGTGGCGCGCATCGGGGCTCATTGTCATGTGGGTCGCGTACAAATCGGAGTTTGGCGGAAGCGGCAGCAGAGAGAGTTTGCGGGCGCTGGGATCGTAGCGATAGCCACTGTTTAGCTCTCCGTGCTGGTCGTATGCAATCCCGTTGAGGTTTCCGTCCGCGCCTACGACTGGCAGCTCCATCACCCGAATCCCGGAAAGGGTGTCGGTCCTCTCGCCAGATTTGACCTGAAGTCGGTATACGATCAGGGAAAAAACGTCACCTAACTGGGTCGAGTCCACCAATGCTAGCTGAGTAGGCTGAAGAGACGAGTGGGAGGTCCCAGTTTGTGGGACCTCCGGGTTGGGCACGATAGCCGCCGGACGAGAGTCTGCTGAACAACCTGCGGCAACGATCGCGCCCGCCGCGATCACGGCCGCTGTCGCCCTCATCGGCGGTCCTCCTCGTGGGAAATGCTCGTTGTCTCCGCACCGACTCGTCCATCGTGCAGCAAAAGCTCAAATTCGAAACCGCGCTTGAACTGCTGCACCGATGTGAGCGCATTGCCGTCTGTGTCTCGCGCAACGGCGTAGCCCCGCGAAAGCGTCGCCAGCGGACTGAGTGCATTCAATCGGGCAGCAGACGTTGAAATGACTGATCTCTTGGCGACGACAACGCGCTCGGACGCCTGGCCGATGTGTTTGCGTGCACGGTCGAGCTCGACGCGCGCATCACGAACTCTCGCCGCGATTACCTCGAACAGACCACGCCGCGCCAGCGCAAATGCTTTCTCGACCTCATCTCGCGCAACACAGGCAGCCGCGGCTGCGGCTGATGGCGTGGGCGCGCGAAGATCAGCGACCGCGTCACACACAGTGATGTCTACCTCGTGCCCGACTGCAGAGATTACGGGAATCGGGCACGCAGCGATAGCGCGTGCTACGCGCTCGTCGTTGAACGCCCAGAGATCTTCCTTACCGCCCCCACCTCGCCCGACGATGAGGACATCCGCGAGACCCCATCGCCCAACTCTGCGAATTGCCGCGGCGATCTCCGCCGGGGCGCGATCGCCTTGAACTTTCGCTGCGCAAACGATGAGCTGTACCCCGCTGTTTCTCTGTCGCAGCACCGCCACGATGTCCCGCACCGCGGCACCATCCGGGCTGGTCACGACGGCAACACGCTTGGGAAATTGGGGAATCGGTCTCTTGCGGGATTCATCGAGCAGTCCTTCCCGACGGAGCTTGGCGAGCGTCAGCTCCATCGCCTTCCGCCAGAGTCCGTCGCCTTCCGCTTCGATCCGCATCACCTTCAGCTGGAGATCGCCGCGCGCCGCATACACTGTCATCTGGCCGTACAGCACGACCTGCATTCCATCGTCCGGCGGCGCAGGGAGGCCGCGCTGATCACGCGACCACACGACGCACTTGATCTGCGCCGCTGCATCGCGAAGGCAGAAATACCAGTGACCGTTGCGGTGGCGCTTGAAGTCGCTGATCTCCCCTCTCACCCAGAGAGGATGCAAGCCGGCCTCGACGAGCGCCCGCGTCTCCAGCGCGAGATCGGACACCGACGCGGGACGGTCGGGGGTGAAGCCGATGCCGGCGCGACCGAGCACCGAGGCGAAGACGTCGTACGCAGCCCTCATTCGGGTGTCATCTCCGCCGCGCGAACGGTGTTCGCCATCAGCATCGCGATCGTCATCGGTCCGACACCGCCAGGGACCGGCGTCATCCTCGAGGCGACTTTCCTGACCGACTCGAAATCGACATCACCCTGCAGCCTGAAGCCGCTTTTTGCTTTTTTGTCTTCGACTCTATTGGTCCCCACGTCGATGACTACCGCCCCCTTCTTTACCATGTCGCCATTCACCATTCCGGCGCGGCCAGCCGCAACGATCAGAATGTCGGCCGAGCGTGTGTGATCGGCCAAATCCTTCGTGTGACTGTGACAGACAGTCACGGTGCAGTTCGCGTCGGGATTGTTCTGCATCAGGAGCGCGGCCATTGGCTTTCCAACGATGTTGCTTCGCCCGATGATCACGCAGTTCTTTCCTGACGTTTGCACGCCCGACTCCTTCAGTAGAACTTGGATACCGGCTGGAGTGCAAGGAATGAATCCGTCCCGCTCGCCGACCAGCATCTTCCCGACGTTCATCGGATGAAATCCGTCTACGTCCTTTCGCGGATCGACGCTTCGAATAATGAAATCCGGATCGATCTGCTTCGGGAGAGGCATCTGCACGAGGATGCCGTGAATCCGCGGGTCATCATTAAGCGCCTCGACTCCCGCCAACAGCTCCGACTGCGAAGTGTCGGCCTCGAGTCTGATCGTGAGGCTGTACATCCCAGCCTCCTCGGTCGCCTTCCCTTTCGCGTTCACGTAGACCTCGCTTGCCGGATCGTCGCCGACGAGCACGACCGCGAGGCCGGGCTTTATTCCACGAGCTGCCAGCTTCTTTACCCGCTCCGCAACGTCCGCGCGAATTTTCCTGGCAATCGCGCGGCCGTCGATCAGCTCAGCGGGCAAAATCCACTGCTCGCGTCTCCCTGATCAGCACGACCTTGATCTGTCCCGGATACTGAAGCTCCGATTCGATGCGCCGAGCGATCTCTTCGGTGAGAGTTGCCATTCGCGGATCGTCGACTTCTTCGGGGGTCACTATCACGCGCACTTCGCGCCCCGCCTGAATCGCGAAGACTTTCTCGATGCCGCGATAACTCGACGCAATCTTTTCCAGACCCTCGAGCCGCTTCACGTAGGTCTCGAAGGCTTCCCGACGAGCGCCCGGTCGAGCGCCGGAGATCGCGTCGGCGGCCTGCACGAGTACAGAGACCTCGGTCTCGTGGGGAACATCGTCGTGGTGCGCCGCGATGCAGTTCACGACGAGCGGGTTTTCGCCGTACCGCGTCGCCATCTCGACGCCAAGCTGGACGTGGGTCCCTTCGTGTTCGTGGGTGAGAACCTTGCCGACGTCATGCAGCAGTGCGCCGCGTCGCGCCATGGCTACGTCGAGTCCGAGCTCCGCCGCCATGATCCCGGCCAGCCACGCCACTTCCTTTGAGTGGTTGAGAATGTTCTGACCGTAACTCGTGCGCCAACGCATGCGCCCAATCAGCTTCACCAGCTCCGGATGGAGTCCATGTACCCCGCTTTCGTACGCTGCCCGCTCGCCTGTCTCGATGATCGACGCATCGACTTCCTGGCGCGATTTGTTCACGACCTCCTCGATGCGGCCCGGATGGATGCGGCCATCCGCTACCAGCTTCTCCAGCGAAAGGCGGGCGATCTCGCGCCGCACCGGATCGAAGCACGACACCACGACGGTGTCGGGTGTGTCGTCGATGATCACGTCCACTCCGGTCGCCAGCTCGAACGCGCGAATGTTTCTGCCCTCGCGTCCAATGATTCGTCCCTTCATCTCGTCGTTCGGGAGCGAAACGGCTGACACTGTGGCCTCGACGCTCTGCTCCGCGGCGATTCTTTGGATCGCGAGAGCTATGATCTTCTTCGCCTCGCGCTCGGCGTTCCGCTTGGCTGTCTCGCGGATCTCGCGGATCTTGTTCGCCGCATCCGCGTGCGCCTCTTCTTCCATCCGATGGATCAGCTCCGCCTTCGCGTCGGCGGCGGTGATTCCGGCCAGCTGCTCGAGTCTGCGACGCTCTTCGCCAAGGAGCTTGTCGAGCTCCTGCTCGCGCACGGTCAGCGTCTTCTCACGACCGCCCAGGGTCTCGGTGCGCCGGGTGGTCTCCCGCTCGCGTTGCTCCAGCAGGTCGTACTTGCGATCGAGCTGCCCTTCGCGGTCGATGACGCGGCGCTCTTCCCGTTCGACTTCTTCGCGCCGGCCGCGAACTTCGACTTCCCATTCCTCGCGAAGTCGGATCAGCTCTTCCTTCCCGCTGAGCACCGCGGACTTGCGGACGCTCTCCGCTTCGCGCTGGGCTTCGCCGACGATTCGCTTCGATGTCTCTTCAGCGGTTGCGTGGGCTTGCTCCTGCCGTCGGAGCTCGGTTCGCCCCCCGATCCTTCTGCCGATATACAAAAAAACCGCGCTGGCAATTACGAACAAAACTATGCCGGCTGCGGAGAACCACGCCGTGTTCGTCATATATATCTATGTTGGGCCCGCGGCAAAGCCACAGGCGGCCCCTATCGCGCCGGAAAGTCGTCGCGTAGTTGACGTTAAGCTAATGATTCTTCGCGACTTGGGCGAGAGGCCGCTTAGTGCGCGGCTAGTCCTTCCGCTTGGCCGGCGGTAACCAGGGCCTTATCTCAGCGCTGAGCCGCTTCATCCTACCAGTAAGGTCATGTCCGGCCTCACGCGCATCAAACAACTCGTCGGTGATGCTCAGGGCTGCAAGTATCGCGGCCTTTTGTGCGTCGGCGATGTTGCCCGCCCGCATGGTCTGCTTGATCACGTTGTCCACGTGCTCGGCGACTGCTTGCGTTCGCTCAGGGCTTACGTCGCTCCTGATCGTGTACTCGTCGCCAAGGATCGTAACACGGATTACGTTCTTTTTTGAGCTCAACGGGTAACCGCTCCGTCGTGCTGCTGCCGGAGGAAGCGAACCCGGTCGATCATCTGCTGGGTGCGGGCGCGAGCCGCCTCCAGCCGCGTGGTGAGACCGGCGTTCTCCCGCTCCAGGAAGTGGACTCGCTCGGGCGAGACCACTCCCTTCACTCCGGTCGAATCGAGAGTCTTGAGGCGCGCCTCGGCCACCAGCGCGCGCCGGCGAAAAGACGCCAGCTCGTCACCGAGATGCTTCACCAGCTGCTCCAGCTCCGCGAACGCGGCGGTTTCAGGCCGTACGCTGTCTGACACCCAGTTCTCCCTCTAGTGCTTTGACGATCGTTTCAATTCTCCCCTGCACTTCCTTGTCCTTTAGTGTGCGTTCGGGATGACGGAACGTCAACGCCCACGCCAGACTGCGCGAGCCCTCTGGGATTCCCTGACCAACGAATTCGTCGAAAAGGGTAAGCGATTCCAGGAGTTCGCCCGCCTCTCGGCGGATCAGTTCATCAATCTGCGCCGCGGTCACACTCGTCGCTGCCACGAGCGCTAGATCGACCTGCACTCGCGGAGTGACCGGAATTGGCCGATACGACTTGTTCTTAACCGCGGTCTGCTCGCTTGCCTGGAGGTTGATCTCCAATCCGAAGGCGGGGCGCGCCCACACTGGCGCGTCTAGCTTCAGGCGGCGCGCCACACCGACCGTTGCGCCATTCACGGAAATGTCCCACAGGGTTTCTCCGGAACCGGGTATCAGCTTGACCGCCGCTCCCGGAAACGCCGCCGCTGCCGTCGTCTCGGCGACGAACTTGATGTCCCACTCGTCGTAGCTCGGTTGTACGGCCCTCGTGAAATGCGTCGGCGTGCGCTGACCCATCACTAGCGCCGCCACGTGCATTTCTTCGCGCGGAAGCATCGCCCTCTTCGGCCCGGGAAGATTCGCGGGAGCATCGCCGGCGAAAAACGCGGTACCGATCTCGAACAATCGGACGTTGCCCTGCATGTGGGCCAGGTTGTGCTCGGCGCGAGCGATGAGCGTAGTGAGCAGGTCGCCACGCAGATACGCTTCGTCTTCGGCAAGCGGATTCGTGACGCGGACGGTCCCGCCTTTTCCTTCCGACACGAATGGCATCGGACGCACTTCGAGCAGGCCCGTCGCGACGAGCGCGCCCTCCACGCGCTTGATCACCGGCACCAGCGGAGAATCGGGAACCGCGCTGGCCCGGAATGGACGGAGCTCCGACGAAAACGTGTCGTACCCACGCAGCCGCGCGATCTCTTCCGCCAGATCCACTTCACCTTTTACATCGTGGCGCCAGCTCGGCGGCGTGATCTTCAGCACATCCTTCGCCTCCGGCGCGATTCTGAACCCTACGGATCTGAGATTCTTTTCCACTTCACCCGACTCGACGGGCTCGCCAAGCAGTCGCGCCACGCGCGCAAGCCGGAGCGAGACCGGGGTCGGACGCTTGGGCAACGGGTACAAATCGATCGGACTACCTTGCGGGATTCCACCGGCGACCGAGAGAATGAGGCGAACAGCGTAGTCGACCAGTCCTGGAATCGCGTCAACATCGACGCCGCGCTCGAATCGGTAGCTCGCGTCCGTGGAGATTCCGAGCGCGCGGCGCGTAGCACGAATCCGCGCCGGATTGAATGCGGCGACCTCGAGGAAGATCTCGGTGGTCTCGTCGGTCACCTCGCTGCCGCTGCCGCCGATGATGCCGGCGATCCCCTGCGCACGCTCGGCGTCTCCGATGACGACGGCGCCCGGCGGCATCGTACGATCGACTCCATCAAGTGTTTTGATCAGCTCTTCGCCGCGGGTCTTTCGCACGACCACAGTGCCGCGCGCGATTTTTTCGAGATCGAACGCGTGCATCGGTTGGCCGAAGCCTAGGAGCATGTAGTTGGTGACATCGACGACGTTGTTGATGGAGCGCGAGCCCGCCGCTTCGATCCGCCGCGCCAGCCAGGTGGGACTGGGCCCCACCTTCAATCCAGTAATGACCGCGCCGGCGTAACGGTGGCAGCCATCGCTGTCCTCCAGACGAACCGTGACATCGCCGACCTTTCCCGACGTCGCCTTCACCGTGTGCGTCCGAATGACGAACGGCTTTTCCTCGGCGATTTCGGGGCGCGTCACCGTTCCACCCGTCGCCGCAGCGATTTCCCGCGCGAGTCCTTCGTGCGACAGAAGATCGGGACGATTGGGCAGCACATCGATGACCAGACGGGTGTCACTGATCGGCATTGCGTCGAGAAATTTCGTACCAGGCTCGGCGACCACCGTCAGCGCCATGATTCCTTCCTGATCCTGTCCGAGCCCCAGCTCTTTCGCCGAGCAGAGCATTCCTTCCGAGGTCTCGCCGCGAATCTTCCGCTTCTCGATCTTCACTCCGCCGGGCAGCACCGCGCCGACCGGCGCGAAAGGATAAAGCGTGTTGACGGTCACGTTGGCGGCACCGCACACGACTTCGACCAGCGCGCCGCCGCCCGCGTCGACCTTGGTGAGCCAGAGGTGATCGGAGTTGGGGTGGCGCGCAACCTCGACGACGCGGCCGATGACGATGTCGCGCAGGTCCTCGCGCAAGGAGATGACGTCATCAACCGTGGCGCATTTGGACGTGAGCAGGTCGCGCAACTCCGTCGGCGTGAGCTTGAACGGAACGAACGTCCGCAGCCATTCGTACGAGGCGTTCATGGCGCGAGAGTGTTCATCGCGAGTGAGAATCTCATCGCGCGATCTGGTAAAGGAATCTCACGTCCGAGTCGTAGAGAATCCTTATGTCGGGGATGTCATAGCGCAGCATCGCGATCCGGGCCGGCCCCATTCCGAAGGCCCAGCCAGTGTAGCGATCCGCATCGATGCCGGCCGCGTTGATGACGGACGGATGCACCATGCCGGCTCCCAGAATCTCCATCCAGCCCGTGCCCTTGCAGCTGGGACATCCGGAGCCGTGACAGAGCTGGCACTCAACGTCCATTTCCGCCGACGGTTCGGTGAACGGGAAATAGCTCGGCCGGAAGCGCGTCTTCGTCTTGCCGAAGAATTCGTTCGCGAATCGCGTGAGCGTCGCCTTGAGATCGACGAAGCTGACGCCTTCATCGATGGCGAGACCCTCGATCTGGGCGAACATTGGCGCGTGGGATGCGTCGAAGAAATCCCGGCGATAAGCGTTGCCCGGACTCAGTATCCGGATCGGCGGCTTGAATTTCTGCATCGTGCGGATCTGCACCGGCGACGTATGCGTTCGCAGCATCACGTCTTCGCCCAGGTAGAGCGTGTCGTGCAGGTCGAGCGCCGGATGGTCGGGCGGAAAATTGAGCGCCGTGAAGTTGTACCACTCAGTCTCAGCCTCAGGGCCAAGCGCGATCGTGAAGCCGAGCTCGCGGAAGATTTCTTCGATCTCTTCGATCACGAGCGTTACCGGATGCTTGGCGCCGAGCCACTGGCGCCGCGACGGCATGGTGAGATCGATGTTCCTTCTCGAGACGCTGGCGGCATCCAGCTGCCGGCGGCGGTCTTCGAGGGCGGCCTCGAGCTTCGCCTTTACGGCATTGATCAGGGACCCAGCTTCTCGCAGCTCTCCCGGCGCGAGCGATGGCAGCCGCTTGAACAGCTCCGGCAGCCGTCCCGATTTTCTCCCGAGCAGGGACGTGCGCGCATCCTCCAGCGATGATGCCGTGGTGGCCTGGTCGATGAGCTTCTCGCCGTCATCGGCGAGCGTGGTGACGAGTTGCTGGAATTCGGAAAGCGTCACGGTTTACCGAAATTGGGGACAAAACGCAAAAGGACTCCACCGCGCTGATTTGTCATAGCGCCGGCAGAGTCCTCTTTGAGCACGAATGGAACGTTACGCGGCGTCGAGAGCTGATTTCGCCTTTTCGGCGAGAGCGGTAAACGCTGCGG
>DHJO01000135.1:0-249 GCA_002404375.1 Gemmatimonadales bacterium UBA4718
GCGCTGGAGGAGCATGAGTTCCTGGATCTGCTGCACGAAGTCGGATTCAAGAAAGCGTCAATTGAGCCGACAAGAGAGTACAAGGCCGAGGACGCGGCAGCTTTTCTGAGTGGAAGCGGTCTCGACGCAAGCGAGCTCGCCTCCCAGATCGATGGAAAGTTCATGGGCGCGTTCGTGCGCGCGACGAAGCCGGTCGCGCAATGCTGTGGTCCTGATTCTTGCGGCCCTGATTGCTGCGGTGATGATTGC
>DHJO01000135.1:456-1309 GCA_002404375.1 Gemmatimonadales bacterium UBA4718
CTCTCGTTCGAGTGGACACGCTCGCACGTGACGCCGGAGACGAAGAAGTATCTGGCGAGCCTCCCGTTCCGGGTGGACATCCGGCCGTTTGGCGGGCACGTGTCGGGTCCCACTATTACTCTCGTGCACGGGAATCAGACCCTGAACACGGTTTACGTGACAGAGGATCGCCCTGATTCATTCCTCGAGAAGATGGCGAAGGACATCGGCGCACGCAGCAAGGATATCATTTGCTTCGGACACACCCATAAACCGTGGCAACGAACCGTTGGCGGCGTTCAGTTCATCAATGCAGGGAGCGTCGGCCGCCCGAAGGACGGAGATTGGCGCGCGTGTTACGTGCTGCTGACGATCGATCAATCCGGCGCCAGCGTGGAGTTTGTGCGCGTCCCCTACGACGTCGACAAGGCTGCTAGCGCCATTCGTGAGAGTGATCTGCCGAGCGAGTTTGTGGAGGTTTTGAAATCGGGTGGAGCGAGCCCTGCGGTGGCGCACCAGTAAGAAACTGCGCGGGCAATCCTCACCTATTGAAACGAAACCGAAGCAGCGGGCGTCGCCGGCCGCCGCACGCCCCTGTTTACCCCTCGTAACACGCACTGCGACCTGAGTGGCGCTACCGCCGGTTTACGACGCTGTTTTGCCTCTGCATCCGCTTCGCGACTGCCTCCGCCTCGGCGAAGACTCGCAGGAAGTTCTCTCCCGCCAGCTTGCGCAGGTCGCTGTCTGACCAGCCGCGCTTCGCCAGCTCGGCGAAGAGCGCCGGATAAGTCGAGACGTCCTCGAGACCCTGGACCACCTCAGTGATGCCATCGAAGTCTCCGCCGATTCCGACGTGATCGACGCCGGCGACTCT
>DHJO01000135.1:1387-4655 GCA_002404375.1 Gemmatimonadales bacterium UBA4718
TCCTTCACAGCGCGCGTGATGGCAGCTGTATCGTTTCCGTATTTCTGCCTCAGGTCGCGCATCGCCGGACGCGTAGACTCATCGTACAGATAGATCGCCGGCGAAACGAATCCCGTGACGAATGGCACCATCACGATTCCGCCGTTCTTCGTGACCCGTCGGAGAATCGAGTCGGGAACGTTGCGCGGCACGTCCACTAGTGCGCGTGCGCCCGAATGCGAGAAGATCACCGGCGCCTGACTTACGTTGAGCGCGGCACTCATCGTAGCGGGTGACACGTGCGACAGATCGACGAGCATCCCGAGCCTGTTCATCTCGCGCACGACGCTGTCCCCGAATGGTGTGAGTCCGTTGTGCCGGGCAGAGTCGAGCGCGGCATCGGCCCAATCGAGCGTCACGTTGTGAGTGAGCGTCATGTATCTCACGCCCAGATCGTAGTACGCGCGGAGCGCGCCGAGCGAATTCTCGATGGCGTGTCCGCCCTCCAGGCCAAGGAGAGAGGCGAGCTTGCCCTGCTTGAACTCGCGTCGAATGTCGGCGGGACTCAACGCAAGCGCGAGTCGGTCGGGATACTTCTCGATCACTCGGCGCGCGATATCTATCTGCTCGAGCTGCACTCTGGCGTAGCCCGAATCACGGTATTCGCCTGGAGTGTAGACCGACCAGAACTGCGCCCCGATCATTCCCTTTCTGAGCCGCTCAAGATCCGTCTGGCCGGGTCGGTGTGTGCGGAGATCGTAGGCATCGACGTTGCCGCGGGCGATAGTGTCTTCGCGGATCCGCCACGGCAGATCGTTGTGGCCGTCGATGAGCGGCGTCGTCTTGAGAATGCGTTTGGCGCGGGCGAGGTAACGGTCGTTGGGAGCCGCGGTTGTCTGTGCATGGACAGCGCTTGTCGCACAGACGGCAATAGCCAGCAGCGCTCTCGAGATCAGTGAAGCAGCATGCCGATTGTAAACAGATTGTGAAGTCATGGCGTGAAAGCTAACGCCCGGACATAGGTGTCCAAGGAAGCGCTATCAGGGGGAAAGGGTTGGGCCGGGAGGTGTATCGAGGAGCTCCACGGCGTCTCCGCTATCCTCTTCTCTGACCACGAGCCGGATCGGATGAAGCCATTGGAGCCAGGGCATCATCCCGTTGGCGTCGTCGCGAATCAGACCCGAATCGATTCCGTTCGCGTCCAGAACTGCTTGCGCCACATGTGCTTCGATCTCATTGGCAAACGTTCGGATGACCGTGTTGAGCTCGGGCTGGTCTTTCTCCATCTTCTCTCCATCGGCGTGCGGACTCGGACGAGCACTGCTAAATCTGTATCAGTGACTCGTCAACTGCATCTCCAGCGCTGCCGGTATGGCACGGCCTCTGCCCGACTAACCGGGATGGGGTCACTCCAGGCGAATCAATGAAGACGCTTTCCAGATTCACGATTGCCATCCCTCTCCTCCTTTTGGCAGGCAGTCTCGCCTGCAAAAAGGAGAAAAAGACGCCGGAAGTAGCCAGCGCTGCGCAGGATACCATGCTCCTCCGCGATCTGGCGGAGGCGAACAAGAATACCGCATCTGCGAACGCCGTGGACAACAGCTTGAATACGGTGAGGACAAAAGGCGACGAATCATTGCCGGCGATGGTCGATGCGGCGGCCCAAACTCGCACGCCCGAGACGCGCGTCATTGCGCGACCGCCGTCGCTTGTATCTGGACCGGCCTCTCAGCCCCGCTCGAGCGATTCCGCACTTGGGATGAACGGGGCACGGCAGACCAACGGATCCAGATCAGGGCGGGCATCTTCCGGAGATCCGTGCGACTCGCCGGCTCCTGTCGATCAACGCTCCTGCCTGAACCGCTCGATTGTGCAGAACGACGCTGATATGAACCGGACCTACCAGGATCTGCTCGCTCAAAGCCAGAAATCGGGAGGCCCTGAGCTCGAGGAGCGACTTCAGCAGTCGCAACGGGACTGGATTAACAGCCGCGACACTCAATGCACTCAGCAAACGAGCGGGCAGGGAGCCCTCTGGGCACGCTCACGGGCGCGCTGCCTCGCAGACCAATCCGCCAGAAGAGCCGCAGAGCTCCAGCGGACTCTGAATAGTCTGCGAGGCCAGTAACAGTCTTAGTGCGCTGTTTGAGCTGCGACACCGGCGCTCGCGAGCGCTCGGCCCTGCAGAAACGCATCGATCTCCGATGTCGCGACCGCCCGCGGTGAGATCCAGCCGCCGCCAATCGCCCTGGTGGGCACAGTCACGCCGGCGACCCCGCCGCTCGGACTGATTTCGACAACCGCGGTCGCTTCCGAGATTCCGGCCGTCCCGCTGTTGATTACGAGCACCCATCTCCCCGTCGCTGGACGCTGCCAGCGAACAACGTACATACCGGGTTGTGAGCCGGGACGAATGTCGAGGGGCATGCTCTGACGCTTTCCGTCCACCACGCCCTCTGCGGTGCCAGTGACAGTCTTCGACTGAAAATCGCGGTGATGATAGGTCCGCACCGTGAGGAATGCGCCACGTGATGTCGCGTCGAATGGATTGGCCGGATATTCGATCGAGATCCACGGCGGGCCGGCTAGCGCCGGCGCGGAAGCCGCTACTGTAAGCACAGTGGCAAGGGCGAAAGAGTGGAGCAGGGTGCGTTTCATCGTCATCTCCTGAAGAAGTTTCTGCGGACGTCGAAGTTTGTTGAGCACTTCAACTCGTCGGTGCTCCTACGATGCCGCTCGACTCTTCGGGGTTGAACGCGACTTTACTTCGCACGCCGAAAAGTGATCGGGCCTTTGAAGGTGCGCACCGACAGTCTGGCGCCGCCTCCGCTCAACTCCATCGTCAGCTCCGCCCCGCGTCCGAAGCGTCCTGGAATCGGTGGGTTCACGGACAGATTGTTGGTGATGGTTCCCGCAATCGTCACCGCCGAGATGCTGGCGCCCATCTTCTGTGGAATCCCGATCTCCACGTTCCCACTGTGCGTATCGAAATCGAAGGTGCCCCCTCTATCGAGCTTGCCGGCGAAGGTAATGTTGCCGGTTACCGTCTCGATCTTGGTGCGCTCGAAAACCCCACCGTCGACTTTTATCGGTCCACTTACAGTGGAGAGCCCCAGGTCAGAGCTGGCGCCCTGAAACGTGATGGTTCCCGTCGCCGTCTTGGCCCGGAGCCACGACGGAGAACCGATGACGTGGATATCCCCATCTATGGCTTCCGCGTTCAGCTCGTGCGGATTCCCTCTCACATCTATCGTACCGCTCACCACGTACAGATCGAGTCCGCCCGTGA
>DHJO01000167.1:0-146 GCA_002404375.1 Gemmatimonadales bacterium UBA4718
GCGGTCGCGTTCTTCGCAGGCACTGCCTCAGCTCAGTCCGTCGATCTTACGGGAGCAGGCGCGACATTCCCGTATCCGATCTATTCGAAGTGGTTCTCCGACTACGCCAAAAGCACCGGAGTCAAAATCAACTATCAGTCGATCGG
>DHJO01000167.1:443-2426 GCA_002404375.1 Gemmatimonadales bacterium UBA4718
CTTCAGACAGCCCGATGAGCGACCAGGAAATCGCCAGCGCCAAAGGCGGTCCTGTCCTCCATTTTCCAACCGTCATGGGCGCGGTCGTCATCACATACAACGTCCCCGGCATCAAGCGCCCGCTGAACGTCAGCGGCGACCTAGTCGCGGACATCTTTTCAGGGAAGATCACCAAGTGGAATGATGCGCGGATTGTCGCACAGAACCGCAGGGTGGCTCTTCCCAACTCTGACATCCTCGTCGTCCACCGCTCGGATGGAAGCGGAACCACCTACATCTTCAGTGACTACCTCTCCGCCGTAAGTCCCTCCTGGTCGAGCACACTCGGCAAGGGCAAGGAGATCAAGTGGCCCGTGGGTCTGGGCGCGAAGGGCAACGAAGGCGTCGCAGGTCAGGTGAAGCAGACTCCCGGATCCATCGGCTACGTCGAGCTCGCCTACGCCAAGCAGAATGCCCTGGCTTTCGCAAATCTGAAGAACGCCGCCGGACGCTACATCACGCCGTCGATCGCGTCCGTCACCGCAGCTGCCGCTGGTGCGAAGCTCCCGAAGAACACGGACTACCGTGTGTCGATCGTCAACGCGGCAGGCAAGGATTCATATCCGATCTCGTCGATGACCTGGATTCTCGTGTACCAGAATCAGCTCGACGCCGTGAAAGGCGCGAAGCTCGTGAACTTTCTCCGCTGGGCGTACAAGGACGGGGAGAAAGCAGCATCGTCGCTGGATTACGCGCCGCTTCCCGCACCGATCGTTGCGCAGCTTCAGAACAGGTTGAAGACGATCCGTGTGGCCGATGCTCGCGTCGGAGGTGCTAAATGAACCGGACGACGACCTTTGGGCTAATCGCGGCGCTGGTAGCTCCACTCGCGCTCTCCGCCCAACAGCCGGCCGACACCACGAGACCAGCTCCGCCGCCGGCAGCTCCGGCACCAACGGTATCCATTCCCGTCGATTTCTCGGGAGTGCTGTACGCAAACTTCCAGTACCAGGGCGCCAAGGGACCTTCAAAGTCGCAGAACAAATTCGATCTCGAGCGCGCGTACCTGACGTTCCGGATGCCGGCCGGAGATCGTGCCAGCATTCGCATCACGGCTGACGTCTTTCAACAACAGACCGCGCCGAATGACGCCTACTATAAAGGCTGGGTAGTCCGCGCCAAGTACGCATATCTCCAGTACGACTACCTGAAGAGCGCGAGCTGGACCGCAGTAGCTCGCGGCGGATTGATACACACCGTCGTGATCGATCATGAGGAGCAATTTTGGCCAAGGTGGATCTCGCAGACAGCAGTTGAGCGCGCGGGGTTCTTTTCATCCGCCGATGGTGGTGTCGCCACGCTGGTGACCCTTCCGAACAAATTCGGCGAATTCTACGCGACTATCACGAACGGACCTGGCTACACGTCGCGCGAAACGGACCGATTCAAGGACTACTCTGCGCGTCTTTCAATCACGCCACTGTCGGGGTCGAGCAACAAGGTGATCAAAACGTTTGCGTTGACCGGTTGGACATACAGAGGCGCGATTGCCAGCAGCTTTGTTAACGGCGGTGCCGGGCAGATCGGCGCGGTGGGATCTTCGCTTCCTCGCACGAGGTCTGGCGTCTTCGTCGGGGTCCGTGACCCGCGCCTGTCGGCCGGTTTCGATTGGGCTACACGCCAGGACGGAAGCGAGACGGGGCTGAATACGGTCGCGTCGCCCCGCGCCGAGGTGGACAGCACGCGCCGCCTCATCTCGGGGTTTGCCTACATCAAGCCGTTCCAGCTTCTGAGCGATCAGTCCGCCTTCCCGCTGGGTCTGATTGGCCGTTGGGACCGGTTCAAGCCGAGCAGCGGAGCAGACGGCTACATAAACACCGTGATTGCTGGACTTACCCTGGATCTCAACAAGAAGTCAGCCCTGTCGCTCGACTACCAGGAGCAGACTCCTAAGAACGGCGTCATTGCAGCCACGACCAAGACCTACTTCCTGCACATGGTAGC
>DHJO01000167.1:2491-11117 GCA_002404375.1 Gemmatimonadales bacterium UBA4718
TCCGTCGTGACCCGCCGGGGGCGCTCGTATTTTGCCCTAGTGTCCCGGTTGAACTACAAATAAGGAGCAACCAGTGAAAGCCCTGAAGCTTGCTGTCTTTGTGCTCTTCGCGGCGGCGTGCGCCAAGGAAGGGAGCAATTCCAGTACGGCGTCGTCGACCAGCTCATCGAGTGGGTCAGTCGATCTAACCGGAGCTGGCGCCACATTTCCCTATCCGATCTACTCGAAGTGGTTTGACGAGTACGCCAAGCTCACTGGTGTGAAGATCAACTACCAGTCCATCGGCTCGGGCGGTGGCATCAGGCAGCTATCTGAAGGCACCGTCGATTTCGGAGCATCAGATAGTCCGATGAGCGATGCCGAATTGGCGAAGGCTAAATTCGGTCCGATCTTGCACATCCCGACCGTGCTTGGTGCCGTGGTCATCACCTACAACATTCCCGCTTTGAGCGCTCCCCTGCAGCTGACGCCGCAGGCAATTGCCGACATCTTTGCGGGCAAAATCACGAAGTGGAATGATGCCCGAATCGCGTCGCTCAATCCGGCCGCCCCACTCCCCAGCTCGGACATCCTCGTTGTTCACCGCTCGGATGGCAGTGGCACGACGTACATCTTCACGGATTACCTGAGCACGGCAGCCCCCTCGTGGAAGTCGATCGGAAAGGGAAAGGAAGTGAACTGGCCGGCCGGCCTTGGCGCCAAGGGTAACGAGGGCGTCGCTGGTCAGGTGAAGCAGACGCCGGGCGCGATCGGATACGTCGAGCTCGCTTACGCGAAGCAGAACAAGCTTCCAACCGCCGCCGTGAAGAACAAGGCCGGCAAATTCATCACGCCGTCCGTCACGGCCGTCACGGCCGCAGCCGCTGGAGTAGCCAAGACTCTTCCCGCGAACACCGATTTTCGCATCTCTGTCGTCGATGCGCCGGGCCCCGACGCATATCCGATTTCCTCGTTTACGTGGATCATCGCGTACCAGCACCAGAGCGACGCCGGTAAGGGCAAGAAGCTCGTCGATTTTCTCAATTGGGCGTTGACCAAGGGTGAACCCGAAGCGCCTTCTCTCGACTATGCGCCGCTGCCTTCCGAAATGATCCCCGGGGTGAGAGCAAGAGTGGCCGCCATCGATTTCGCCGGTGCGAAGTGACAGCAGTCCCGGCGCCAGCGGTATCGACGGACCGGCGCCGTCTCACGGTTCATGAGACGGCGATCGGAGACAGGATTTATGAGATAGTCACGACCGCTTGTGCGCTGGTGGTTCCCGCGCTGGTGATAGCAATTGCGATCGCAATCTTTGCCGGCGCCTGGCCTGCTTTCTCAAAACTTGGCCTGTCGATCGTCACGTCGAGTGACTGGGATGTAAGAGCCGGAAGATTTGGCGCCGCGCCTGCTATCTTCGGCACGCTCGTTTCGTCCGCGCTCGCCCTCATCATCGCAACGCCTCTCGCGATCGGCGTCGCCATTTTTCTCTCCGAGTTTTCTCCGACGTGGCTGCGGCAGCCGATTGGCTTCCTGGTGGATCTTCTCGCCGCCGTGCCGAGCGTGGTCTACGGTCTGTGGGGGATCTTCGTGCTGGTCCCGCTGCTCCGCGAGCAAGTGATGCCTTTCCTGCGCGATAGGCTGCATCTCGGAGCAACGCCGTTTTTTTCCGGGCCCGCGTATGGACCCAGCATGCTCGCCGCCGGAGTAATCCTGGCAATCATGGCGCTGCCCTACATATCGGCCGTATCGCGTGAGGTTCTGATGGCGGTGCCGCGATCACAGCGTGAAGCCGCGCTCGCGCTGGGTGCCACCCGTTGGGAGATGATTCGCGATGCCGTGATCCCGTACGCCAAGTCCGGCATCATTGGCGGAATAATGCTCGGCCTCGGTCGCGCCCTCGGCGAAACAATGGCCGTTACAATGGTGATCGGGAATCGCGCGGAGATATCGGCGTCTCTGTTTGCTCCGGGATACACGATGGCCTCGCTGATCGCCAACCAGTTCAGCGAGGCGACGAGCGATCTGCACCAATCCGCGCTGCTGGCAGTGGGGGCGATACTGTTCGTCATCACGCTCATCGTTAACGCAGTGGCCCGCTGGCTGGTGTGGCAGGTCTCGCGGGACAGGGCAGTATGAAAACGCGGCTCGCTCGCCACTGGATAAGCGGCTCAATGATCGGGTTGACTTATCTCGCCGCAGTGCTGGCTACTCTGCCTCTGCTGTTGATTCTAGCTCACCTGATCAGGAAAGGCGCCGCTTCTCTTTCGCTCTCGTTCTTCACCCACATGCCGGGGCCTGTTGGCGAGACGGGCGGAGGCATGGCGAACGCGATCGTCGGCACGCTCATCCTGATAAGTATTGCGTGCGCGATCGGTCTGCCGATCGGAATCGGAGCAGGCATTTATCTTTCCGAGAAGCGTTCGATGCCGCTTGCCCAGTCCGTCCGGTTTCTGTCCGATGTATTGAACGGTCTCCCCTCGATCGTGATGGGAATCTTCGCTTGGACGTTGCTGGTGCGCCCCGTCGGGCATTTCTCCGCGCTCGCCGGCGGCGGCGCCCTGGGAGCAATGATGATTCCTCTCGTAACGCGTACCACGGAGGAGATGCTGAGGGTGGTCCCGACTTCGTTGCGCGAAGCCGCCCTTGCTCTCGGATATCCGCGATGGCGCACGTCGCTTTCGGTTGTCGTGCGCACTGCGCTCGCCGGAATCGCGACGGGGGCGCTGGTGGCGGTTGCGAGGATAGCAGGCGAGACGGCTCCCCTTCTCTTTACCGCGCTCGGTAATCAGTTTTGGTCGACATCGCTGCGGGAGCCGATCGCAGCGCTCCCACTCCAGATCTTCGCCTACGCAATCAGCGCCTACGACGAATGGCACGCACAAGCTTGGGCGGGCGCGCTCGTCCTCATCTCGATCGTGCTGGTGATCAGCCTCGCCGCACGTGTCGTCACCCGGTCGAAATTCGGTGCTCCAGTCGATTGAAGTCTCGCCGGGGGCACGCGTGATTCCGCGCGTTGTCGCGCCGCGAGCGGCGTCCGCCGAAGCGCGCGAAACCGCCACGCCTGAAAAGCCGTGCATAATCACGAGCCATCTATCGGCATTCTTCGGTGATGCGCCGGCGATAAAGGATGTCTCGATGGTCGTTCCGCAGCAGGCAGTCACGGCGATCATCGGACCCTCCGGCTGCGGCAAATCCACGTTGCTGCGCTGCATCAACCGGATGCATGAGACCGGGCCGAACACTCGCGTGGATGGTCAAGTAGAGATTCTCGGCAGCGCTATTTATGGCGATGGAACGAGTGCAACCGCAGTGCGCCGTCACGTCGGCATGGTGTTTCAGCGTCCGACGCCCTTCCCTACGATGTCCATTCGCACAAACGTCGCGGCGGGGTTGCGGGCGGACCCCAGATCTCGTTTGGCCCAGGAGAACGTGGACGAGATCGTGGAAAAAGCCCTTCATCGCGCCGGCCTGTGGGAAGAGGTAAAGGATCGCCTCAATGAGAGCGCGATGACGCTTTCCGGCGGACAACAGCAGCGACTATGCATCGCGCGAGCCCTCGCGACGCGGCCGCGGGTCATACTCCTGGACGAGCCCACCGCATCGCTCGACCCACTCAGCACCCAGAAAGTAGAGGAGCTCGTGTACGACCTGCGGGAGACGGTGACCGTGGTCATCGTCACTCACAACATGCAGCAAGCGGCGAGAGTCTCTGATCGGACGGCGTTTCTGCTCGCGGGCGAGCTGATCGAGCTCGCGCCCACGAATGCTCTCTTTACTGCTCCAATGGATCCCCGCACGGAAGCCTACATCACGGGTCGGTTCGGATGACTTCGGTCGCCGCCGCGCAGGCACCTGCTCCCGACATCACGCGGCAGCTCGGGGCGATTGAGGCGCGCGACTTCTCGTTCTGGTACGAGAAGAAGCAGGCACTCAAGAATATCAGCATCGCCGTGCCACCCCGGGCCGTCACCGCGCTGATCGGTCCTTCCGGCTGCGGGAAGTCGACGTTTCTGCGGTCGATCAACCGCCTCAACGACCTGATTCCCGGCATCCGGCACGAGGGACGCATGTCCCTCGACGGCCAGAACATCTTCGAGAAGAGCATGGACGTCGTGGCGTTGCGCCAAAGAGTAGGGATGGTTTTCCAACGGTGGAATCCCTTCCCAAAGTCGATTTACGAGAACGTCGCCTACGGCCCGCGGATCAACGGCATCGATAGCCAGGTGTCACTTGATGAGATCGTGGAGCGGTCTCTGCGCCGGGCAGCACTTTGGGAGGAAGTGAAGGATAGATTGCGTACGAGCGCGCTCGGACTTTCGGGCGGACAACAGCAGAGAGTATGCATCGCGCGTGCTCTTGCCAATCAACCGGAAGTGCTGCTGCTGGACGAGCCGGCGAGTGCGCTCGACCCGAGCTCGACGCAGAAAATCGAAGAGCTCGTCTATGAGCTCAAACAAGAGTTGACGATCATCATCGTGACGCACAATCTGCAGCAGGCGGCGCGCGCATCCGACCACACCGCATTTTTCTTTCTCGGTGAGCTCGTCGAGTTTGGGCCGACCGACCAGATCTTTACGCGACCTCGCGAGGAGCGCACCGAGGCGTACATCACCGGGAGGTTCGGATGACAGAAACGACTACCACGGCCACAGCCGGGTTCCGCCATTTTCACGATCAGCTTGGCTCGCTCAAGGAACAGCTGCTGGGAATGTCGCAAAAGGCGGAAGAGCGGACCGATCTGGCCGTCGAGGCGTTACTGACCCGCGACCGGGAGAAGGCAAACCTGGTAATAGAGGGCGACGTAGATCTCAACCGGCTCGAGGTTGAAGTCGAGCAGGCAGCCGTCGAATTGCTAGCCTTGCAGCAACCGATGGCGCGCGACCTCCGATTCATCATCGGCGCCATCAAGGTATCGAACGACCTCGAGCGGGTCGGCGACCACGCCGTCAACATCGCGGAAAGCGCAATCAGGCTCGCCGACAACCCAAAGGTGAATATCCGCATTCCCGAAATCGAGGTCATGGCTCGGCGCGCGCGCAAGATGCTGAGCGACTCGCTCGACGCTTTCATTCGCGCGGACGGCGCGCTCGGGAGGAAGGTCTGCCGGGACGACGACGAAGTCGACTCCCTTCACGATTCCGTCTTTCGGGTTCTACTCACGCACATGCTGGCCGATCCGAAAACGATCACGCCTTCGCTGGAGCTTCTCCTCGCAGGTCGGAATCTTGAAAGGATCGCCGACCTCGCGACAAATATCGGCGAAGATGCAGTCTATCTGGCCGAGGGAAAGCAGATCAAGCACCACCAGGAGTCGTAGCGGTTTTCAGGCGCTGATTCGCGACAGAATCCAGTAGCTGACCGCGGCCAGTCCCGCCGAAGCGGGAATGGTGATGACCCACGCCCACACGATCCGGCGGGCGATTCCCCAGCGCACGGCGGAGAACCGATAGGTCGCACCAGCCCCCATGATCGAGCCGGCGATCGTGTGTGTGGTGCTCACCGGAATTCCATAATGGGTCGCGAGGCTGATCGCCAATGCTCCACCCGTCTCGGCAGCGAAGCCACTTACCGGGCGAAGGCGCGTGATTCGTGAGCCCATCGTGTGGACGATTCTCCACCCGCCGAACAGAGTCCCGAGTGAAATGGCGGTGTAAGCAGCAAGCTTCACCCAGAGCGGAATACCTTCACCGGACACGTACAAAAGGTGAAAGAATCCGGTTTGAGCTGCCATCAGCCCCTTCACTGAGACGAGCAAGCCTACGATGATGCCCATGGTCTTCTGGGCGTCATTCGCCCCGTGCGCGTGGGAGAGGAGCGCCGAGCTCATAATCTGTGCAACCCTGAAAAACCGATCGACGCGCGCGGGAGCCATTCTCTGGAAGGTCCAATAGACCGCGACCATGAGAAGGAAACCCGCAAGCATTCCGACGAGCGGGGAGATCGCGATGAACGACAACGTCTGAATCCACTTGATGCCCCATGTTATTGCGCTCCAGCCCGCCTTCGCGACTCCGGCGCCAGCGTATCCTCCGATCAATGCGTGTGACGAGCTGGACGGAATGCCATAGAACCAGGTTATGAGGTTCCAGATTATGGCGCCCAGGAGTCCCGCGAGAATGACACTCGGAGTGACGATGTCGGTGCGGATGATTCCCTTCTGTATCGCCTTCGCTACGAGCTCTCCCGCCGTAAATGCAGCCGCAAAATTCCAGAGCGCGGCCCAGATCACGGCCGCCAGAGGGCTCAGCACGCGCGTTCCCACGATCGTGGCGATGGAGTTCGCCGAATCGTGAAAGCCGTTGATGAAGTCGAAGACGAACGCGATCAATACGATCGCGGCGACGTAGTAAACCACTAGGCGTTCTTGAGCGCGATACTCTGGAGCACGTTTCCAACGTCCTCACACTGGTCCAGTGCGTCTTCGATCTTGTCGTACAGATCCTTCCACTTGATCACTTCCAGCGCGTCGCCACCCTCGGCGAAGAGCTTGCCCATGGCCTCGTGGTAGACCGCGTCTCCCTCTTCTTCGAGCGTCTTGAGCTTCTCGCTGATCGCGTAGACGTGCTTTGCGCTCTTCATGTCGCGGACGCCCTCTTCCACACAGGCGGCGGCTCGCGCCAGGACTTCGGCTAACACGACCGCGGCCGGGCGCGTCTGCTGAATGCGGAATATCGTCGCGCGACGCGCCGTGCCGTCGATCAGGTCGATTACGTCGTCCAGCTCCGATGCCAGCGCGTGGATGTCCTCACGGTCGAACGGCGTCACGAAGGTGCGGTCGATGCGATCGATGATGTCGTGAGTGAGGTTGTCGGCTTCGTGCTCGAGCTCCTTGATCGTCGACACCTTTGCCTGGAGCTCACCGGGGCTCAGGAACATCTCATGGAGAAGATTCGCCGAAGAAGTGAGCCTTATTGCGAGCTCCGTGAACAGGTCGTAGAACTTTTCGTCGCGCGGCAGAATCCGCAAAAGAAAATCTCCGGAATAGTCAAGAAGACTCGCAACGAGTCCTCGGAGACCAAGAATCTACGCCGAGGGGGTCCTCCGCACTACCAAATGCCTGTTCTCGAAAAGCTTCACCAGTAGAACCCCCGTGAGAAAACCACCAACGTGCGCCCACACCGCGACACCACCGGTGAGGTCTGCACCATTCTTCAGACCCGGTAGCGCGGCCACCACCTGCCAGAAGAACCACCAGACGAGGACCATCCACGCGGGAATCGGGATCACCTTGAAAAAGATGATGAAAAAAAAGAGCATTCTCACCCGGACCCTCGGGTAGAGCACGAGATAGGCCCCCAGGATTCCGGAGATCGCGCCCGACGCCCCCACCGTCGGCAGGGGCGACGCCGGCTGGGCAATGATGTGCGCTACCGCCGCGGCCAGCCCACACACCAGATAGAACACCAAAAACCGAAAATGGCCGAGGCTGTCTTCGATGTTGTTGCCGAAGACCCAGAAGAAGAGAGCGTTGCCAAGTATGTGCCCCCAGCCCCCGTGCAGAAACATCGAAATGAAGGGCGTGAGGATGTTGATGGGGTCGTTGTCGACGACACACGTCATCCCTCGTCCGAGCGGAACCGCCTCGCCAACGGGCGCCATGTGGGTCAGCTCGCCGGGAACCATCCCCAGATTGCAAACGCTGGCGACGAGTGCCTGCTGGTCGAACCCGGCGCCCTGGACAAAGATCCAGGTACCAAACATCGCTATCAGGATGACGTACGTCATCCATGGCGTGCGGACAGTCGGGAGCTCGTCGCTTAGTGGAATCATCGTTGCTGCTGAATGCGCGTATGAGAACCAACGGGTTGGCAGGCGCTCGAGTCAAAACCCCTCAACAGTGCGCCGATATGGCAGAAAAAAGCGGCCCTGCACTTGCCCCTGGATGCTCGCCGGCGCGGTTAGGCGCCCGCTCACAATGCTCAGGAATGCAGGAGCCGCTCCGGCTCCGCGCCAGGAGAACCAATAATGGCTGATAAAGTAATCGGAATCGATCTAGGCACCACCAACTCCGTGGTCGCGGTGATGGAAGGCGGAGATCCCGTCGTCATCCCCAACGCTGAAGGTGGACGGACCACCCCCTCTGTCGTCGGCTTCACGAAGGACGGCGAGCGGCTGGTTGGTCAGATCGCAAAAAGACAGGCAGTGACCAACCCCCAGAACACCGTGTTCTCCATCAAGCGGTTCATGGGGCGCAAGATATCGGAAGTCACCGAAGAGATTAAGCGCGTTCCCTACAAGGTCGTCGCCGGACCAAACGATGTCGCGATGGTGGAGGTGCAGGGCAAGCGCTACTCGCCACCCGAGATCTCCGCGATGATCCTCCAGAAGATGAAGCAGACCGCTGAAGACTACCTCGGCTACAAGGTCGAGAAGGCAGTCATCACCGTTCCCGCCTACTTCAACGACTCGCAGAGACAGGCGACCAAGGACGCCGGCAAGATCGCCGGCCTCGACGTGCTTCGGATCATCAACGAGCCGACCGCGGCGGCACTCGCGTACGGACTCGACAAGAAGAAGGACGAAAAAGTCGCCGTGTTCGATCTCGGTGGCGGTACCTACGACATCTCTGTGCTCGAGCTGTACGACGTCGAGGGTTCGCGTCAGTTCGAGGTGAAGTCGACCAATGGCGACACCCACCTCGGCGGCG
>DHJO01000168.1:0-5098 GCA_002404375.1 Gemmatimonadales bacterium UBA4718
CCTCGATGGAACAGGGGGACGGAGAGTTCGTCAACTTCATCGACGCGAGCGGACGGCCCAACACGCGAGCGCCGAGCAGCATCAAGAGCATGTCGTATTGGGGTGCGCGCAGTATCTGGGCCCTTGGCGAAGCCGTCAGTGTCCTCGGTCCCGACTCATTGGCGGCTGTCGACGCGCTGCGGCCGACGCTCGATCGGGCGATGGCGAGAATGGCCCGCGACATTAACGCCGGGCATCTGCTCGGTGGATCTGTAACAGCTACGTCGGAGGCGCTGCTCGGAGTTCTGGCTTTGGTGCGGGGTGAGGGGTCTTCAACTGCGGCTGAACACTACCGGCCGGGGGCGGTGGGCGGGACGGCTGGGGGCCGCGGGCCGAACCTCGATGTTTCGAACCTCGCGACGCGGACCGCCGAGCTCCTCGTTCGGCATTCTGGTGGCGACGGACAGACGCCGCCGTGGGGCGCGTATATCGATGCGCCAAGTGCCGCGTGGCACGCCTGGGGATCGCGGTCAGTCGAAGCACTCGCAACCGCCGCGCAGATTCTCAACCGACCCGATTTCGCCGTCGCCGCAAAGAAGGAGGCCGACGGATTGTGGTCGAGATTCCTGTTGGCCGGACAAATCCCGGCGGAGGTCTCCGTTGGCGGAAACGTCAAGTGGTTTCCGCAAATCGCGTACGGCGTGGGGCCGATCGTCGAAGGGTATCTCGCTCTCGCGAATGCGACTGGTGATCGGCGATATGCGATCTACGCGGGCCTCACGGCGAGCTGGTTCACCGGCAACAACGGCGCGTTCGTCAACATGTACAACGAGGCCACAGGTCGCACTTACGATGGAATAGATGGCCCCTCGCCGGTCACCGTCAATCGCAACGCCGGCGCGGAATCCAACATCGAAGGGTTGCTGGCACTCGATCGGGTTTCCCGGGATCCTGACGCGGCCGAATACGCGCGCTATTGGACAGTCGAAACAGTCGACCCGCGAACCTACTCGCTGACAGATCTTCCAGCAACGCGCAGCTTCATCGGCCCGGGCGGTGCGCATCTTCTGATTCGACTGGGTCCGTCCGGCCTCGAACTCGCCCGCCCAGTAGCGAGATCCAGGGACAGGCAAGCCCGCATCGTGCCTCCGATAACACTTACCTACTGGCCCGCAGCAAATCCAATTGAAGTCCGTGTTGCGGAGCAGCTCGCGAGGCAGTGGAACGCCGAGAATCCGGACGTCCAGGTGCGGGTGCAGCCGCTACCGGCGGGCAGATCGTCCGAGGAGGTTTTGCTCGCCGCGATCGTCGCCAAATCCACGCCCGACGTGAGCTCCAACGTCTCGTCGGCGCTGCTAGCGCGACTCGTCCGCGCAAAAGGTGTGGTGCGGCTGGACGACCGGACGGCCACCGCCGCACGGCTCGCCGAGCGCGCGAGTCCTGCCATGCTGGCCTCGCTGCGTCTGCCCGACGGCGGCATCTACGCGTTTCCGTGGAAGACGAATCCCGAGATGCTGATGTACAACGTCGATCTTTTCAAGGAAGCTGGACTCTCCCCACCTCGAACGCACAGCGAGCTGCTGACCGCGTTCCGCCGATTGACGCGGGATACCGACGGCGATGGGCGTCTCGATCGTTGGGGCCTCTGGGCTCCACTCAAAACCACATGGTACGAGCGCTTCTACGATTTCTATCCGCTCTATCTCGCCAGCTCCGGTGGCAAGACGCTCATCGATCACGGAAAGATCGTCTTCGACAACGACGCCGCGGTGGCAGCGCTCGGCGTATTGCGCCAGGGTTTTGCGGACGGGACGCTGCCGCGGTCGAACTTCGCGCTGGGGCGGGATCCATTCGCGGATGGGACCGTCGCCATGAAAATCATCGGCCCCTGGTTCGTGAGGGAAATGGACGAGCTGAAAGTGAAGGGGCTTCATTATGATGTGACTCCAATGCCTGTTGCCGATGGCATCGATCCGCGCAATCGCTTCGCATTCGCCGATATGAGAAGTATCGCGATCTTTTCCACCAGCCGGCACCCTGACGCGGCGGCGCGTTTTGTGGCCTTTCTCACCTCCCCGGAAGCCGACCGCATGTTGATCGAGGTGGCGAGCCAGCTGCCATATCGTCGCGGGCTCGCATCCGATCCACGATTCACCAGATCGCTGGCCCGCTGGCCGACACTGGTCAAGTACGCGGCGTACGTCGAGCGCACGCGAGACATCGATATCGATCCTGACGTCGTCGAGATCTTCGACCTCCTGTCGGAGGCCTATGAAGAGTCCGCCGTGTACGGAACCGTTCCAGTTCGACAGGCGTTGGCCAAGGCGGCGAGTGAGGCGAGAAAGGTGGTGAATGCGCGCTGAGCGGCGATCCGGGTGGCTTCTGACTGCACCCTACTCGGCGTTCCTAATCGCGTTCGCGATTTATCCAATCGTGTTCGCAGTCGTGCTGGTCTTTCTGCACTGGGATCTTGTTACTACTCCAACATTTGCGGGCGCTGACAACGTGCGTTTGCTCGCGACCGATGCGCGGTTTTGGCGGGCCGTCGCCAACACCTTCATCTTCCTCGGCATCCATGTTCCGCTCCAGATCACGACGGCGCTCGCTCTGGCCCTGGCGCTCAATCGGCAGCTCGCTGGCCGAGGCTTCTGGCGCGCCGCGTTTTTCCTGCCGGTGGTGATCTCGGGCGCGGTCGTCGCGATTCTGTGGAGCAATCTCTACGCTAACGATGTGGGTTTGATCAATCGACTCCTGACCAAGATCGGGTTGTCGCCTGTGCCATGGTTGACGGATCCGCGGACGGCAATGCCGGCAATCGCGGTGATGGTTACATGGAAGAACGTTGGATTCTACGTGATCATCTACCTGGCCGGACTTCAGTACATCGCGCGCAGCTGCCAGGAGGCGATCGCACTGGAGGGAGCGACGTCATGGCAGCGGTTCAGGTACCTGACGCTCCCGTCGCTGCTGCCCCAGACGATTCTGGTGGTGACGCTTTCGACGATCAACGGATTTCAGCTCTTCATCGAGCCTTACGTGATGACGGGCGGCGGTCCGCTGCGACGGACGTACTCTGTCGTGCTCTACCTGTACAACAATGCGTTCTCGTACCAGAAGATGGGCTACGCCGCCACAATAGGAGTGGCGCTGGCGCTAATCATCGGCGCGGTTGTTTTTGTGCAGCGCCAGGTGATTGGGAGGGCGGAAGCGCTGTGAAGGTGCTCCGGCGTGTGGCGCTGTATGCGGGGCTCACGCTCGCCGCGCTCACCTTCATTTATCCGTTCCTGTGGATGACGTCGGCCACCTTCAAGCCTCCGCTCGAAATCGGCTCGCTCTCCCTCATTCCGCACAATCCCACTCTGGACAATTACCGGACCATGTGGGCGCGGGCGCCGTTCGGACGCGCGTTGCTGAACAGCATTCTGGTGGCGACGACGATCACGCTCGCCGTTCTCGTCTTGGGTTCGATGACTGCTTACGCGATGGCGCGTCTCAGATTTCGCGGGCGACCAATCCTGAACGCAGCGACGATGGCGATTCTGTTGGTGCCGGGACAGCTCACTCTGATTCCGCTCTACACGTTGATCGTCCAGCTCGGATGGATCGACACTTACGCAGCGCTCATCGTTCCGTACCTGTTCAACGCGACGGCGATCCTGATGCTTCGCCAGTTCTTCCTCCAGATTCCACAGTCGCTCATCGACTCGGCGCGAATGGATGGGATGAGCGAGCTTCGCATTCTGTTCACGATCTTCTGGCCGCTGTCCAAGCCGGTGCTCTCAATCGTGGCGATCTTTACCTTCATGGGGTCCTGGAACGAGGTTCTGTGGCCGCTGCTCGTGGTTCGTGACCAGCACCTCATGACATTGCCGCAGCTGCTTACCGTCTTTGTGCTGGGCGGCGGCGCTGGATCCATCGGCGTGTCGCTCGCTTCGGCGATGGTGCTCGTAATCCCCGTTGTGGTCGCGTACGCGTTCCTGCAGCGGAATTTCATCGAGAGCATGGCCGGCGCGGGGATCAAAGGATGATGCACTACGCCACCTCTCGTAGGCATCTAGGTTCGAAGGTTCATCCGGATTTGGCGGATTGGACGGATCGCGCGGATCGTTCCCAAAGGCGTAACGGCTCCGCGTGCGAGGCCGGGATTTATTGGGAACTGCCGCTCGGGATGCTACGTGCGCGGCACGGAGCCGTCCTACGAAATACCAAAAACAAAGATCAGTGTCCGCTTCGAGGAGCTATACCGCCAACCGGAGCGATCCGCCCAATCAGCTCAATCCGCCAAATCCGTATAACCGTTGCTCCTTGTGGCCTTCCCGAGCGGCAGGTGCGAGTCTAGCATGCCGTCAGTTTCCTTTGATCACGTAACCAAGCGATTCGGCGACACCACAGTTGTCGAAGACTTCAATCTGCAGGTGCAGGACGGCGAGCTGCTCGTGCTCGTCGGGGGATCGGGGTCGGGCAAGTCTACAATCCTGCGGATGCTCGCCGGCCTCGAGGATGTGACCAGCGGCAGGATCAGCATCGACGAGCGCGACGTCACCGATATGCCGCCAGGCCAGCGCGATGTGGCGATGGTCTTTCAGGATTATGGGCTTTATCCGCACATGACCGTGCGCGAGAATCTCTCGCTCGGACTTCGCATCAGGAAGATTCCCATCAACGAGATCGACCGCCGAGTGACGTGGGCGGCCGCAGTGCTCGGCTTGGGGCCGCTCCTCGACCGCAAACCCAAGCAGCTTTCCGGTGGGCAGCGGCAGAGAGTCGCAATGGGGCGCGCGATGGTGCGCGAGCCGCTGGTGTTTCTCTTCGACGAGCCACTGTCCAATCTCGACGCGGCGTTGCGCGCCCAAATGCGAATCGAGATCGGCTCGCTGCAGCGACGGCTCAAGACCACCACAGTCTACGTAACGCACGATCAGGTCGAGGCCATGACGCTCGGTGATCGCATCGTGGTGCTGGCGGACGGGCGGATCCAGCAGATCGGACGTCCCATTGAGCTCTACAGCACGCCCATCAATAAATTCGTCGCGGGGTTCATCGGTACGCCCGCGATGAATTTTCTCCCTGGAGTCCTCGAACAGGAAAGCACTCGAACGTATTTCGCCGCCGAAGGCGC
>DHJO01000168.1:5130-8567 GCA_002404375.1 Gemmatimonadales bacterium UBA4718
TCGGAATCCGGCCGGAAGATCTGAGAATCGATTCCGCTGGTCAGCACGGAGCACCAGAATTCTCTGACACCGAAACTCTAACCGGGCGCGTTTTGCTCGTCGAGCGTCTCGGTGGCACCAGCCACGTTCATTTCGAAGTGGGTCCGCACCGATTGCTCGCGTCCACCACCAGCGATTCACTGCCCGAGGTCGGAAACAACATTACGGTGCGCGTTCCAGCAGCCCGCGCTCACCTGTTCGGCGGAGATGGTCGCGCTCTACTATAGTGCTTAGGGCCGTCCAGACGAGCGGAACTTGTCATCCGAGTGTCAGCATTCCAGATGTGACGCGAATGTGACCGCCGTGATGCTCCAGATCGTTGACATCGCCAACATGCTCTCATTAGGTTGAATGAGCACGTCACGCGAACATGCGTGACATCGCACCGACTTGAGAAACAAAATGACCGTATTCGCTAATCGCACCCACAAGGCAATTCTCGAGAACCGTCTCAATGGCGGGTGCTCGATGCGCGGCGCGCGGCGGCGAAGAGGCTAGGTGTATTTGTTACTCGTAAACCTCGCCCCCGCGTCTCAACTCGATGCGGGGGCGATTCGTTTTTTATCACCGGTGGCGACACGTTCGACGAGGGTCGAACGCGGACAACCGCGAATGGAGGATCGATGAGGAAGCATTACCTGCTGGTGAGTGACTTTGATCAGACGCTGAGCTTCAACGACTCTGGTCTCGTACTGAGCGAGATGCTCGGGATCACCGGCTTTCAGGACAAGGTCGCGGACCTGGCGCGGCTCAATCTCGTGCAGGAAGGCGCCGAGCTTACTTACCTGCTGCGCCACGATCCGGAGTTTCGGCGCGTGCGCAGAGAAGATTTGATCGAAGTCGGTCACCGAATCCGACTCAAGCGGAACATCGCACTTCTCGCCGAATTTCTGAAAGAAGGCATCGAAGGATTCCGCTTCGACTTCTACGTCGTTTCCGCGGCGCCGTGGCTGGTGGTGCATTCCGCTCTCGAGGGAATAGTGCCGCCGGACAAGATCATCGGCGCGCACTTCGGCTTCAGCTCCGAGACCGGCGAGATCGAGACGATAGAGCAGGTGCCTGCCGGTTACGGAAAAGTCGCGGCCGTCGATTACTTGCGCTTCCGCCTGGGTGTCCCGAGCGATCGCGTGGTATACGTCGGCGACGGCAGCTCGGATATTCACGTAATGCTCCACGTCAATCGGGGCGACGGCCTCACGATCGCCGCATCGGAAGCGCGGCACATTTCCCAGATCGCGCGACGGACGGTGATCAGCGACGATGCGCTAAGCGTCCTGATTCCGATCCTCGAAGAGATCTGCGGCTACGATCCGAGCCAGATCCGCCTCGTGTTCGAGGAGCAGGGGCTACTCATCCAGGAATGGGATCGGGTGCGGACGGATTGGCTGACGATCCGCGATGGATCTGCCTTTGCGGCGGTTGAGCCCGCGGCATGATAAAATAAGGGCAACAGAACGGGCGCGAGTACTGGCATCCCGCTCAATCGAGATGTAACTGCAACTGAACGGGTGCGAGACACCAGTAGCGTAGCTGACAGTTGCGAGTTCACGACGTCGGGACGTCGCTCAATGGACTTACGACACAAGCGTTTGCCTGTACCCCGAATGGCGCCGCGGTAAGTCTGGGCGTAGTGAACTGGTAACTAGGGAGCTACGCCACTCACAACTCGCACCCGTTCAGTTGCAGTTGATCTTGATCATCCAAGATGCCAGTACTCACACCCCGTTCAGTTGCAGTTGCCATTTCACTTTCCCAACCAAATGCCAGAACACATTCATTATCTCGGCTATTTCGCCGGCTCGCTCACGGTTCTTTCCTTTCTGCCCCAGGTGATCCGAACGTGGCGAACGCGGCAGACGCGCGACCTCTCGCTTGGCATGTTCGCTCTGCTCGTCACCGCGAGCACCTTGTGGATACTCTACGGGGCAATAATCGGATCCTGGCCGGTGATCGTCACGAATATCGGAATGGTCGTGCTCAATGGAGCGTTGGCAACGGCGAAGCTTCGCTACAGCTAGCGAGCCTCACTTGACGCGAAGGATCTCGACTTTGTCGTTGTTGCGCGCAACGACAATGAGCCGCTGCCCGTTCGCGGCGCGCAGAGACTTGATCCGTCGCACCTGTCCATCGATGTCGACACCGCTCTCCTCAATGCCAACAGGCTCGAAGTGGCCATCTCCCCTGCCGCGCAGCACCAGGCCGTAACTCGCGTCGTATCGCCCCAACGTGGGCGTCACGCCATAGAAATTGCCGCCCACCAGAAGATCGACGTGTCCGTCGCCGTCGAAGTCCTGCGCCAGCGTCGCATAGATCGGAGCGAACTGGGCTTCGGTCGGTAGCTGGTGAACCGTGAATGTTCCGTTGGCGTTATTCAGGGCCACTGAGCTCGCGAAGGTGTAGGCTTCCCGGACCGTTGCCGATTTGAGGTCGGCTGCGGGGAAAATGTCGTCAATCCGGCTTGCTCCAAAGTCCTTGTACGACGGGTATTTGCTTTTCAGCGAAGGAATCTTGCGCACCAGCTCATCACGCCCCACGAGCGGGTAGCTCACGCCATTCTTGTAGAAGGTGAGTATCTGCTCGAGCCCACCGCTGTGCGAGAAATCGTTGATGTAAAGTCGTGCCGGCTCCTTGCGTGACGCGCGCAGATACGAGTTGAGGCCGAGGTTGCCGAGCACGAGATCCTGTCGCCCTGTGCCGCGCAAATCGACCGTGGTGACTGAGTTCCACCAGCCATTCGTGTCTGACAAACCAGCTTCCCTGGTTCGATCGACGAATTTCCCATTCTCCTGGTGAAACACCCGCACCGGCATCCACTCACCCGCGACCACCAGATCGAGTTTCCCGTCGTGATCGTAGTCCGTCCAGGCAGCTGAGGAGACCATGCCTGCTTCAGAAAGCTGAGGCGCCTTTTCCAGCGTGACGTCTGTAAAGTGGCCGTGACCGTCATTCTGGAGCAGGTGACTCTTTGGAATCAATCCGTAGCTGCGCGCGACGACTCTGCTTCCCACGAATAGATCGGGAGAGCCGTCGCCGTTGAAATCACCGACGACAACGCACGAGCCGTTCTCGAAAATATCCGGCAAGGCGTTGGTGGTCTTCCGGAAATTGCCGTGGCCATCATTGAGGTAGAGCCGGGGTCGAAGTGCGTCCTCATTGCCCCAGAACTCATTCCCGCCGCTCACGATGAGGAGATCCTGAAACCCATCGCCATTTGCGTCGAAGAAGACTGCATCGACGTCCTCGTTGAGGCTGTCGGCCGCCAGCGCAGGTTGACCGCTGGATCGGAATGTCCCGTTTGGCTGCTGGATAAAGAGCTTTCCCGGCTGCCACTTGGCGCCGCCGACGTAAAAGTCGTCGAGCCCGTCGCCGTTCACATCTCCGACCGCCAGTGCCGGCCC
>DHJO01000168.1:8681-10158 GCA_002404375.1 Gemmatimonadales bacterium UBA4718
TCGATGTGACGTCGGAGAAGAGAGGCCGGGTTACAGTGGTTCGCGGGCGTCGTTCGCTCGTGTGACCTGGATACTGATAGGATTGCGTCGCGTCTTTCTGCCAGAGCGTGATCGTCCTGTCGCCGGTCAGATTCGTCAGTGTCTGGAAGCGATGATTCGGCCAGATGACGGTCAGCGAGTCGACACGATTGGACGCACCGAGTCCAAAGTGGGGACGAGGATCGACTGAGGAGAGAAAGCCGCGCGTCGGCTCCTGCTCCAGCACCTGCGTCGCGCCGTTTTGATGGAGCTCGAGCCGCGCACCGATCCCGGCGGTGTTCGCGCCCGAGCCCCGGAGCTGCACCATTAGAAAATGGTTCTTGTTGATCTCGCGGGAATGATTCCTGTAGATCGACGCTGGCGCGTTGATGTTGTTCACCACAAGATCGAGCGAGCCGCTGTTGTTGAGATCGGCGTACACGGCGCCGTTGGAGAAGCCCGGCTGCGCCAGGCCCCATGCTTCCGCCATGTTGGTGAAAGTCAGGTCGCGGTTGTTGCGATAGGCGTACTTCGCCAGCGGGACCTGCGGCATGTGCTGGAGGAGGAGCGTCAGATCCTTCGCGCCGATCCCATGCGTGAGCGAGGCCTGGATTGCAGGGTTGCCGACGTAGTCGATGTAATCCAGGTCGTTGGGACGGCGATAAATGCCGTTGGTGATGAACAGATCCTTCCAGCCGTCATTATCCAGATCCACGAACAACGGAGACCAGCTCCAGTCGGTCGCAAAGACCCCCGCCAGATATCCGATCTCACTGAACTTTCCCATACCTCTATTCAGCTGGAGATTGTTTCTCGCGTACTGCGGATGATACCCAGCCTGCAACCTCATGTTGTCGAGCCTGAAGCCTTCCGCGTTGGCGGATGTCTTGAGGATATCTTCCCTTTCTGGAAGCATGTCGAGCGTCACGATGTCGGGCCATCCATCGTTGTTGAAATCGGCGGCGTCCACTCCCATTGAGAACCGGCTGGTGTGCCCGATCTCCTTCGCCAGAGACTCGGTGAAGGTGCCGTTACAGTTGTTGATGTACAGATAGTCGTCGCCCTGGAAATCGTTGGCGACGTAGATGTCGGGGCACCCATCCATGTTGAAATCGCTGACGACAATACCGAGCCCGTAACCATCGATTCCATCGTGCAGTCCCGCCTGCCCGGTCACGTCGGTAAAATGTCCGCCGTCGTTTCTGAACAGCCGGTCGCCGGTGTGCGGACTGTCGGCGCTTCTCTGGTTCGCGCTCTCTTTCGCGCGCTCGGCGTGAGTCGAGTGATCCAGCAGGTACATGTCCAGATCGCCATCGCCATCGTAGTCGAAGAAGACTGCCTGCGTCGAATAGCCGACGTGTTCGAGTCCATATTCCTTCGTTCTGTCGGTGAAAGTGCCGTCGCCGTTGTTGATGTAGAGCACGTTGTGCCCGTGCATCGTGAGATAGTCGACGCCGGA
>DHJO01000168.1:10389-13686 GCA_002404375.1 Gemmatimonadales bacterium UBA4718
GTTCGGCCCGATGTTCGAGGTGAAATACAGATCCGGAAGGCCGTCACCGTCGACATCGCCAACTGCAACGCCACCTCCGTTGTAGTAGTAGAGGTAGTTGACGATGTTGAAGCCGGCCTCGGGCAGCTTGTTGGCGAAGGTGACGCCGGTACCCGAGGGCGCGAGCAGCTCGAATAAGGGGTGTGCCGGAGGCAGTTGCGGGTNNATGCTCCTGATCCGCTCCGATAGGTGTTACAGATCCTCTCCGCAGCCCGGGGGTTCTTGGGAACTGCCGCTCGGGATGCTTCGGACCGGCTAGCAGATCTCTCCTACGAAGCCACAAAACATCATTGCCCTCGCGCGAGGAGCCATACTTCCACTCGGAGCCAATCCGAAGAATCCGGGCTTCTTCCGAAGCATCCGTGTTCAACCCTCAGTCCTAGATGTCTGAATTGTCGCGCTCCTATTTCGCCGGACGTATTCGGATCGCTTGCCCACCACCCGGGGCCAGGACCACGCTTAGGCGTGTGCTCGAATCGACGTTGCGCTTCGAGATTGCGACCGGTAGCGGATTCGTCACCCAGTTCGCGCCAGGGCCGTCCGCATAAATCTCGGCCACGTATTTCCTGCCGGGCGTGAGAAAGTCGAGCGGAACCGTGAATGTTCGCCCTTCCTCATCCGTGATTGCGCCCAGGAACCATTCCTCGCTGTTCTTCGCCTTGCGCGCAACGATCACGTAGTCGCCGATCTTACCGTCGATCGTTTTGCTGGTGTCCCAATCAACCGCTACATCGCGGATGAACTGGAACGCGGGTTGGTTCACATAATTCTCGGGTAGATCCGCCGCCATCTGCAGCGGCGAGTAGATCACGACATAGAGCGCGAGCTGCTTGGCGAGCGTCGTTCGCGGATGCGATTCCTCGAGACGGCGCGGGCGTCCCGTGCCCCGCTCGATGAACAAATCGAAGATGCCCGGCGTGAAATCCATCGGCCCCGCGAGCATGCGAGTGAAATAGAGATTGGTCTCGTGCTCCGGCGGATTGCCGCCCTCCCCTCCCCAAGCGTTGTATTCCTGTCCACGCGCGCCCTCCCTGCTCATCCAGTTCGGATAAGTGCGACGCTCGCCGGTGTCGTGGATCGGCTCGTGGACGTCCATCATGATGTGGTACTTCGCCGCAGTCTCGATCACCTTGCGATAGTGCCGCACCATGAACTGCGAATGGTGCGAGTTCCCCTCGGGCGTCGTGTCCGTGACGTAGCCGGACTTGATCGCGTCGAGACCGAGCGACTTGTAGAGCGAGAAGGCGGCTTCCAACTGGCGCTCGTAGTTGACGATCCCACCAGATGTCTCGTTATGCACGATCAACTTGACGCCCTTGTCGTGCGCGTATTTCGCCAGTGCCGGGAGGTCGTAATCCGGGTAGGCCTGCGTGAACGAGAAAGCGTTCGCGTTCTTGATCCAGTCGCCATCCCATCCCGTGTTCCATCCCTCGACGAGCACTCCGCCGATTCCATTCGCCGCGGCGAAATCGATGTAGCGTTTGGTATTTGCCGTCGTGGCGCCGTGTCGCGGACCAGAGTGCCAGCTCATGTACCTCAGGCTGTCCTCAAAATCCCCGAATTGGCCGGGCGGGGTGCCGCCGATGTGCATTCCCCACCAGATGCCGATGAACTTCATCGGCTTGATCCAACTCACGTCGGGAAGGACGTTCGGTGGATTGAGGTTGAGACCCAGGACCGACGGCGAAAGGTCGGCAGCTTTGTCGGCGATCTGAATCGTGCGCCATGGGGTCACGAAGGGCGTGTGACCGCGTACCTTGTCGCCGTTTTGCCACGGCGCCAGAGCAACGCGTAGCAGGCGGCTCTCCATCCGCGGGCCGGCTATGTTCATCCGGGCATAATCGACGAGATTCGCCTCATGGATCACCATGAACGTTCCCGGGCGGGTCTGCATTGTAAGCGGGGTTTGCACGCTGTCGATCAGGCTCACTGGCGATGACGAGTACAGCATCTCAGACCGGTCGAGCCTCGGCCTGTTCGAAGGAATCCACCAGGACTTCGCGTCGTCGGCGAGGTTGAACTGGGTTAGCTCGTCGGAGATCACGAACTCGCCAAGCCCTGGCTGCGCCGGGAACTCGTAGCGGAAGCCGATGCCGTCGTTGAAGGCGCGGACGACGAAGTCGAATCTGCGTCCTGGAGCCGCCGTTTCTGCGACGGAGACCCTCAGCTCGTTGTGGTGGTCGCGCACGTGGGCAACTTCGCCCCACGGCTGTGTCCAGGTCTCGTCGTGCGTTGCGCGCTTCGTCCCCACGATGCGGAGCCCGTCCCGCAGCGTCGGCGCGCCCTTGAACTCGAAGCCGAGCATGGAAGGGAGTAGAAGCGCGCGACCGTCCCGGCTCAGGATGTAATAGAGCTTCCCGTCATTGACCGCGACCCCCACCTTGTTCCGCCCATCGGGCGATGCGACGCTGAGCGTGTCCTGAGCGATCGCGGCGGTGGCGGTGAGCGTCATCAGGAGTGCGGCGAACGCCATTCCGCGGGTCCAGCTCGTCACGTACATCTTCATCAGAATCTCCGTTTGTGGTATCGGGCATGGCTAATGCAGCTATCTTATTCCCAGTTCTTCCGGCCTTGAGCCACCGTCATATGGTGTCACTAACACCGCGCGTATCTCTGTTCGGAGTACTGCTCGTCGGCCTCACCGTTGGCTGCATTGGTAACGTGAAGCCACCCGTGAATGACATGCCGGATCCCTCTCCGACCCGTGCATTAGCAGGCACAACCATCACGAGCGAAGACCTCGACCAGAACCCCAGTCAGTCGATTGAAAGAGCGCTGCAGGGTCATATCGCTGGTGTAGTGGTCACCCAGAATGCAGAAGGTGGAATCTCCGTCCGGATTCGCGGACAGACAACCATCAATGGCAATACGGAACCGCTCTTCATCATTGACGGACTTCCAATCGAGGCTGGACCGGGTGGCAGCCTTGTGGGAATCAATCCCCACGATATCGCCTCGATCGAAGTGCTGAAAGACGCGGCCAGCCTCGCTTTCTATGGTGTCCGCGCCGCGAACGGTGTGATCATCATCAAGACAAAGCACTCGAACTAGCCGTTCGGGAAGTAGTGATCGCCTCAATGGCTCCCCTCAACGGGCGTGGAGTGAATGCCGCCTGCGCGAAAAACCAGAGGCCGATCGTTGTTGCGTGACACGATATAGATCCTGCCTTTGCGCGTACGAAGCGACTGTATGTCGCGGGCCTGGCCGGGAACGAAGAACCCGCTCTCCAACTCCCGCACGGGAGTGAAGCGTCCTTTG
>DHJO01000100.1:0-320 GCA_002404375.1 Gemmatimonadales bacterium UBA4718
CTGGTGTCCGTACCGTAAACCGACACAGGTGGGTGAGGCGAGTAGCCTAAGGTGAACGAGTGAAACGTGGTCAAGGAACTCGGCATAATGATCCCGTAACTTCGGAAGAAGGGATGCCCTTCCCGGTATCCATTTTTACAGTGGATGCTGAGGAGGGCCGCAGATAATCGGCTCAAGCGACTGTTTAGCAAAAACACAGGTGAGTGCCAAGCCGCACAAGGCGCCGTATACTCACTGACGCCTGCCCGGTGCCGGAAGGTTAAGGGGAGAGGTCAACCCGTAAGGGTGAAGCCTTGAGCCGAAGCCCCGGTAAACGGCGG
>DHJO01000100.1:528-823 GCA_002404375.1 Gemmatimonadales bacterium UBA4718
CACGAATGGCGTAACGACTTGAGCACTGTCTCGACCACGTGCTCGGCGAAATTGCAGTCTCGGTGAGGATTCCGAGTCCCCGCAGCAGGACAAAAAGACCCCATGCACCTTTACTGCAACTTGTCATTGCTCGTTGCACGGTGCTGTGTAGCATAGGTGGGAGCCGTTGATCCCTGGGCGCTAGCCTAGGGGGAGGCAACAGTGAAATACCACCCTGCGCCGTGCGACGTGCTCACCAGAGCGAGGCAAACCCTCCTTGGGACCGTGGCAGGCGGGCAGTTTGACTGGGGCGGTC
>DHJO01000100.1:956-5959 GCA_002404375.1 Gemmatimonadales bacterium UBA4718
TTTGACTGGGGCGGTCGCCTCCGAAAGAGTAACGGAGGCGCGCGCATGGTGCCCTCAGTGCGGTCGGTACTCGCACGCAGAGAGTGTAACAGCAGAAGGGCGCTTAACGGTGAGACCGACAGGTCGAGCCGATACGAAAGTAGGCTGTAGTGATCCGGTAGCCCCGCGTGGGCGGGCTATCGCGCAACGGATAAAAGGTACGCTGGGGATAACAGGCTTATCGCGCCCGAGAGTTCACATCGACGGCGCGGTTTGGCACCTCGATGTCGGCTTATCACATCCTGGGGCTGGAGCAGGTCCCAAGGGTCCGGCTGTTCGCCGGTTAAAGTGGTACATGAGCTGGGTTCAGAACGTCGTGAGACAGTTCGGTCTGTATCCGCTGTGGGCGTTGGAAGATTGAGGGGCGCGGACCCTAGTACGAGAGGACCGGGTCGGATTGCCCGCTCGTGTACCGGCTGTGGTGCCAACTGCAGCGCCGGGTAGCGAGGGCAAGCGCAGATAACCGCTGAATGCATCTAAGTGGGAAGCTGCCCCCAAGATGAATCTTCCCTGGAGCCTCGAGCTCCCTGAAGGGCCGGGAGAGACCATCCCGTCAAGAGGTCGCACGTGGACGCCGGGCAACCGGTTTCAAGCGAAGCGATCCTCATCGCCCGTGAGGCTTGATCTTCTTATATGGTTCCAGTTTCCTCTTTATGACTGGAACCGACTAGCAGTAAACCAAGCGATCTAACGGTTGATTCGAACATCACACGATCACTACTACAATCCAAAGTCAAACATTGTATGTTGTCCGCGGCCTGTTCCTACTGGGGTGTAGGTCAACTGGCAGACCGCCGGACTGTTAATCCGGAAGTTGCAGGTTCGAGTCCTGCCGCCCCAGCTTTCGATTTTTGACAACCGATTTTCGCTGGCGACTAGAGCGCAGGGGCCACACCCGTTCCCATTCCGAACACGGTCGTTAAGCCCTGCAGCGCCGATGGTACTCCGTCCGAGAGGACGCGGGAGAGTAGGCCGTCGCCGGCATCTCATTGGCCCGTCACGAAAGTGGCGGGCCTTTGTTTTTCCCGCCTCGCAACCGCAACGGCAAATGACTGGCGCGAACTGTCACCTGCCATCTCGGTTAATCTCAGTTTTCAACTGAACTGAACGGGGTGTGAGGCGCCAGAGGCACTGGTGCCAGGCATCAGGTCACGACGCCCAGACTTGCTCCCGTGGCGTTCGAAGCAACTGCTTGTGCCATCACGCCGGTAGTAGAGTCTGGGCGTAGTGAACTAAGAGCTGGCACCTTCGCTACTGGCACCTCACACCCCGTTCGGTTGCAGTTCCCAACCGTTCGCTTGTCCATTCTCCTTTCAACAGAACTACTTTCCTAAATGCCCAGAGCCGGTATCGTCACCGTGGCAGGGAAGCCGAACGTCGGGAAATCGACGCTGCTCAATCGCATCGTCGGGCAGAAGCTGAGCATCACCAGCCCCAAGCCGCAGTCGACCCGCGATCGAATCGTCGGGATCTACACGAGCGACGACTCGCAGCTCGTGATCCTCGACACGCCTGGGCTTCTCAATCCCAAGTACCCGCTCCAGGAAGCCATGCGCTCGACAGCCGTGCGCGCGCTCGACGAGGCCGATGTCATCATCTATCTCGCCGACGCGACAGAGGGGCAGCCTCCGCCGCTCGCCGAGGCCGCGGGACTCACGACGCCTCCGAGCGCGCCGGTCGTCGTCGCCCTCAATAAATCGGATTCACTTCCGCCGTCGCGACGCGACGACCTCGGTGCGCTCGACAATTCCGTTCTCATTTCTGCGCTCACCGGCGACGGGATTCCCGAGCTGATGGAGAAGGTCGCACAGCACCTCCCGGAGAGTCCTTTTCTCTATCCGGAAGAAGACATCAGCACACAGCCCGTTCGATTCTTCGTCGCCGAGCTGGTGAGGGAGACCGTGCTCGAGCAACTGCACGACGAGGTTCCGTACAGCGTTGCTGTGCAGGTTGAGGAATATCGCGAGGGACGCTCCCCTCTCTACATCCGTGCTGTAATTTACGTGGAGCGTGACAGCCAGAAGGCGATCATCATCGGCAGCAAGGGCGCCCAGATCCGCAAGCTCGGAGAGTCGGCGCGAAAGAAAATCGAGACCTTTGTCGGCGAAAAAGTTTATCTCGATCTGTGGGTGAAAGTACTCGCGAACTGGCGGAAGAATCCCGGCAGTCTCTCGAGATTCGGCTATCAACTAGCAACAGGAAAGACCAAATGAGTTTGTCGGAGCGTCTGCTCGAGATCCTCGTGTGTCCCAAGTGCAAGTCTGAGCTCGAGTATCGTGAAGCGGAACAGGTTCTCATTTGTCACAAGTGCCGGCTTCGCTACGCCGTGCGCGATGATATCCCCATCATGCTGATCGATGAGGCGACTCCTTTCTAGCTTGGCGGTCGCAAGCCTCCTCGCCGGAGGCGCGAGGGCGCAGTCGACCACCACCGGCAGCGAGGGCGCGCTCTTTCTTCTCCTCCCAACAGGTGCACAGGCAGTGGGGATGGGGGAGGCGATGGTCGCCGCGAAGCCGGGCAGCGAGGGGATCTGGTGGAATCCTGCCTCGGTGGCCGGCCAGGAGAAACGCGAGCTCGCCATCCACCACTCCAAGACGGTTGCCGGAGTTGGCGATGCCTTTTCCTTCGTCCTTCCGTCACGATCGTATGGAACGGCGGCGCTCTCGATTAGTGTTCTGGACCTTGGCGAGCAACAGGTCACCGATGATCTCGGACAGGTGATCGGCGTCATTCTTCCCCGCGATGTCGTGCTCGCCGGTACCTACGCGGCACAGGTCACGAAACGCTTTGACGCGGGATTCAGCTACAAGATCATTCAGCTGCGCGTCGATTGCTCGGGGCAGTGCGCGACCGTAGGGGCAGCTGTGGAGAGCTCGCGGGCCGTGGACCTTGGGGCACAGTACCGCCTGTCGGCCGGCGCGCCCCTCACTTTCGGAGCGGCGCTCAGGAACCTGGGCGGGCGACTCAACTCCACACAGACGAATCAGCGCGACCCGCTACCGACCCAGCTGGAGATCGGCGCGATGTATCGGCTGAAATTCCTCGATCGCTACGTCAAAGACACGGAACTGCGTGCATCGGCGAGCTACGTCGACACGCGCTCATTCGGCGGGAAGGCGGTTCGCTTCGGCACCGATGTCCTGTACGAGGGGAAGGTTCACCTGAGGGCCGGCTACGTCGGGCACGATCGCCGCGCTGACGCAACCGCCTCCCTTGGTTTCGGCCTGGAAAGCGGGTCGTTTGCATTTGACATCGCCCGCACCTTTGGCGGGATCCCGGCGGACAATGGGCAGTCGCCGGTCTGGATCTCCCTCAGATACCTGTTTTGAGTCGTCGTCTCTGAAAATACTCTACGCTCTTCTGATCTTCGTTCCGATTGCGATCGTGGCGCGGCTACTGGACGCTCCACCAATCGCGGTCTTCATATTGAGCGCGCTCGCGATTGTCCCCCTCTCCGGAGTAATGGGTGCCGCGACCGAAACCGTTGCCGAGCATACAAGCCCGGCGATCGGTGGCGTCCTGAGCGCTACGATGGGGAACCTCGCCGAGCTGATCATCGCATCAATCGCTTTGCACGCCGGACTGATCGACCTGGTGAAAGCTTCTATCACGGGGTCGATACTCAGCAACCTGCTGCTCGTTCTCGGCGTCGCGCTGTTCGCCGGAGGCCTCAAGTTCAAGGTCCAGAAGTTCAACCGGAATCTCGCCGGCCACAGTACGACTGTGTTGCTCATCGCCGTGTTCGGACTCGTGGTACCGGCGTTGTTCCACAGCCTGCACCCAGATCCCCAGCGGGTGGCCACTGTCCGGATGTCCCACTACGTCGCCTTCCTCCTCATCGCCGGCTACGTGGCCTGGCTGGTGTTCTCACTCGGGACGCATTCATCGAGTTTTGGCTCTGATACACGCGATCCACCCGTGACTGTAGCCCCAAAATGGTCGTCAAAGAAGGCAATGGCTGTGCTGGTCGCAGCAGCCATCGCGATCGGCGTGATGGCGGAAGTGCTGGTATCGGCTACTGAACAGGCGGTGAAGGTTCTGGGTCTGTCCGAATTCTTCGTCGGACTGATCCTGATTCCCATCATCGGCAATGCTGCCGAAAACAGCTCAGCGATCATAATGGCGGTGCGGAACCGGATGGATCTCGCGCTCAACATCGCCATTGGCTCCAGCATACAGGTGGCGCTTCTGATCGCGCCGCTGTTGGTTCTTCTTGGGATGGTGTTTCACCAACCGATGGATCTCGCGTTCACGACTATGGAAGTCGCGAGTATCGCCCTGGCCGTTGGTGTCGCGTCATCAGTCATCAGAGATGCGGAGTCAAACTGGCTCGAAGGAGCCTTTTTGCTTCTGGCGTATGCGGTACTGGCAGTGGCGTTCTTTTTCTTCTGATAGAGCTGAATCACCGGCGACCGGAAAACCAACGATTTGCAGCAGCCGAACGCGATACGCTTTTCCCCCGACGGCGCTTCTCTCCCGGCGCACGTAAGCGCCTGGATCGCCGAACAGGAGGCATCCGTCGTCACCCTCAGCTCGGGTGACGAGCTGATGTCCATCGGCCTGCGCGCGCGTCCACGATTCGTCGTGTTTGACGCGCGGAACGAAACCGCGTCCGTGCTCGCCGCGCTCCATCGAGTGAAAAAGGATTCGTACACGGGAGTAGTTCCGTGCGCCGTGCTGTGCGGGAAGAAGAACGAAGCCCTCTCGGCGGCGTTCGACGCCGGCGCGGACGAAGTGATACGCGAGGGAATGCCGGGCCCTGAGGCGGTGCGTCGTCTCGATGCGATGTTGATTCGCTCCGAGCGCGACCTTATCGTGCATCCGTCCACTCGCCTGGCGGGGACTTCGGCGATCGAGTCGGAGATAGGCCGGCGCCTCGCGCTGGGCGACTACTTCGCGGTTTGTTACGCCGATCTCGATCACTTCAAGGAATTCAACGATCGCTACAGCTACAACGAGGGCGA
>DHJO01000100.1:6125-7183 GCA_002404375.1 Gemmatimonadales bacterium UBA4718
GCCAAGAGCCTTCCTGGCTCGGTTTATACTGTTGATAGGCGCAGCGACGACCGCGTAACCCCGCAGGAGCCGCTTCCCGCCATACGTGACGCGCGCATGATCGGAGAGAGTGAATGAACGTAAGCTGCCCGGATTGCCGTTCGATTTTCCGAGTGGATCCCGCCAAGGTTCCACCAATGGGCGTCCGCGCCCGCTGCTCGGTCTGCAGCGGTGTGATCTCCATTCCCGCGCCCACGGGGCAGAACACGCCTCCCTCGGGAAGCGAGCGCACGGCAAGCTCACCCGGCGACACCGGAGGCACGCGTTCCGCTCCCGCCGCCCAATCGGGGTGGGATCCGGCATCCTACGCCCCTTCTTCCCAGCGGCCCGCCGCGCCACCCCAGTCGCGTGCCGTCGAAGCCCCCGCCAGTTCCCGCCCAAGGCCCGAGGCGATAGATCGTGCTACCGCCGCGGCCACTGCGACCCCTCCGTCTCCATCGTCCGAGCTGCCGGAGTTCGCGCCGCCATCCCCCCTTCCTCCGTTCAGACCAGCCGGAGCGCCACCCTTCGCGGCTCCGAGTGCATCGCCATTTCCTTCTCCGGCGGCGCCTCCTTTCGTTCCTTCCGCTTCCCGCTCAGCGACCCCTCCGCGGCCGGCCGTCACCCCCTCGTCCGGCTCTGCAGCCGTCGGCTCTGACGGTAGCGCGCGTCGTCCGCTCAATCCCTTCCTCGCCAAAGATCCCAATCAGCGGGCCAAGAGGCTCGCGCGCGCCCTCGTCTCGGACATCATCACCTACCACCCAGCCAAACACGCCGAAGGGCTGCGCGACGGAACTCTGAAGCAACTCTTCAGAGAGGAGATCAAGAAGAGCTTTGAGGAGTATATTGCGCAGGTGGGACAACAGCTCGCCGAGAGCACGACGTACTTCCAGGAAGCACTGAACGAAGTGCTGGGCGCAGGCAAGAAAATCTTCTAAGGGTCCGAGGGGTAGTTACAACATGGCGGAAAGTGAACGCAGCCGCGGTCTGAAGCAGAGCGGGGAGCGACTGGCGGAGTTGCGGAGGTATCTTTGACATCG
>DHJO01000100.1:7280-12733 GCA_002404375.1 Gemmatimonadales bacterium UBA4718
GAGCTCGAGCGCGAGCTGGACAAGGAGGCGGCGCAGCTGCGCGAGGACCTCGATTCCTTCGAGGTGAAGTCCCTGCTTCGCGGGCCCGACGACTTCCGTGATGCTCAGCTCGAGATAAGCGCCGGCGCCGGCGGGACCGAGGCGCAGGACTGGGCTCAGATGCTCATGCGCATGTACGTGCGCTGGGCCGAGCGTCGCGGGTTTGAAGTCGTGATGCTGGACGAAAGCGAAGGCGAAGAGGCCGGCATCAAGGGCGCGGTGCTGGAGATTCGAGGCCTGTACGCGTACGGATTTCTCCGCCCGGAGACCGGCGTGCATCGTCTTGTCAGGATCTCCCCCTTTGATGCCAACGCCCGGCGGCATACGAGCTTCGCATCGGTGTTCGTCTATCCCGTCGTGAACGAAGAGATCAACATCGACATCCGCGATGAGGATCTGCGCATTGATGTGTATCGTGCTTCTGGCGCGGGAGGCCAGCACGTCAACAAGACCAGCTCGGCGGTCCGTATCACGCACATTCCCACGAACACTGTCGTGGCATCGCAGCAAGAGCGATCCCAGTTCAAGAACAAGTCGACAGCGATGAAGATGCTGAAGAACAAGCTGTACCAGGCGGAAGTCGAGCGTCGCGATCAGCACAAGGCGGAGCTGGATGCGACGAAGTCCGATGTAAGCTTCGGGAGCCAGATCAGAAGCTACGTCTTTCAACCGTACACGATGGTGAACGATCACAGAACGGAGCTCAAGATTCCCGACGTTCAGAAAGTGATGGACGGCGGGATCGATCCATTCATAGCGGCATACCTAAAGCTGGGCGGCGGCTCGAAGACGGCGGCTGCGTGAGCGAAGAGCTCAACTTCGTCCTCCAGGCGAGACGGGAGAAGCTGGAGGCTCTCGAGGCTGCGGGTGTAGCGCCGTACGCATACGCGTACGACAGACAGCAGTCGGCCGCCCAGGCACAAACACTTCTCGGACAAACAGAAGAGGGTCCACCGGTGAGCCTGGCCGGCCGCATCGTCGCCTGGCGATCGCACGGCAAGACGACCTTTGCGCACCTCGCCGACTCGACGGGGAAGATCCAGCTCTATTTCAAGAAGGATCAGCTGGGGGACGACAATTACGCACAGCTCGCTCATTTCGATCTGGGCGATATCATCGGCGTGCACGGCCCCCTCTTTCGCACCCGCACCGGGGAAGTAACCGTCCGCGTCGACCGGGTGGAGCTGCTGGCGAAGTCACTTCGTCCGCTCCCGTTCGGAAAAGAGGAAGAAGTCAATGGCCAGGTGGTCCGGCACTCGGGCTTCGCGGATCCGGAGCAGCGGTACCGGCAGCGATACGCGGATCTGGCGGTGCATCCGGAGGTGCGAGCACTCTTCATTGCCAGGTCGCGCGTGATCACCGCGATCAGGACGTTTCTCGACCAGAAGGACTTTCTGGAGGTCGAGACTCCCATTCTCCAACCCCTCTACGGCGGTGCCGCGGCGCGTCCATTCACGACGGTGCACAACACGCTCGATATGCCGCTCTACCTTCGCATCGCGGACGAGCTGTATCTGAAGCGGTTGGTGGTCGGCGGGCTCGAGCGCGTTTACGAGATCGGACACGATTTCCGTAACGAGGGAATCGATCGCACTCACAACCCCGAGTTCACGATGCTTGAGTTCTATCAGGCGTACGTGGACTACACCGGGATGATGGATCTCGTGGAGCAACTTCTGGAGAAGACAGCCGAAGCGGTGCGCTCTGTGCCGGAGCTTGCCGCCAACGTGCCGCAGTTTCGGAGACCCTTCAAGCGCATCGAGTGGGTTCCGTCACTCAACGCCGCGGCGGGCGTGGATGTGTCGGCGCTGAACGACGCGGCGCTACGATCGTTGGCGCAACGCGTGGGGGTCGAGAAGCCGGAGTCTCTGACCAGACCGAAGGTTATGGACGAGATGTTCCAGGCGCTGGTCGAGTCGAAGCTTCAGGAGCCGACCTTCGTCGTCGACTACCCCGTGGAGTTGTCGCCGCTGGCAAAGCCCAAGCGCGGCAACCCCAGCCTTACCGAGCGATTCGAGCTGTTTGCGAACGGCAAGGAGATGGCGAACGCTTTCAGCGAGCTGAACGATCCGCTCGACCAGCGCCGGCGCTTCGAGGCGCAGGCAAAACTCAAGGCCGCGGGTGATGAGGAGGCTTCAGGTGTAGATGAAGATTACCTGCGCGCCATGGAGTACGGCATGCCGCCAATGGGGGGCGCAGGAATAGGCATCGACCGACTTTTCATGTATCTCTCGGGGGCAACGAACATTCGCGACGTGATTCTCTTTCCGACAATGAGGCCGGAGTGACCAGGCTAGAGCTACAGATCGCATGGAGATATCTGCGGAGTCGACGCGGCTCGAAGCTGCTGTCGCTCATCAGCATCATCGCGATCGGCGGCGTGCTGGTGGGAGTGAGCGCGCTCATCGTCATCATCGGCGTGATGAATGGATTGCAGCACGATCTCCGCGAGAAGATCCTCGTTGGAAGTCCAGACATCCGTGTGCTCAGTTACGGAGAGGATCTGAAGATCACCGACTGGCCCAAGGTGCTGGATAAGGTGCGCAAGCAGCCCGGCGTCGTTACGGCAGCTCCGTTCGTACTGACCGAAGCTCTGATGACAGCCGGGCACGACTACGCAGGAGGCGTCTACGTCGTCGGGCTCCTGCCACAGGCGCGAGGCGTACCGGACGTAACGACGATCCGGTCGCATGCGATATCGGGAGATTTTCGATTTGCCAGCACCGACGGTCAGCAGCGCGGCGTGGTTCTGGGGAAACTCCTTGCGTCGCGGTTCAACAAGTGGCCGGGGGACAGCATCAATCTGCTGTCAGCCGGAGGTGGGAAGATGAACCCCGTAACCGGCGGATTCGTACCGCGAGTGGAAAGATTTGAGGTAACGGGAATCGTCTCGACGGGAATGTACGAGTATGACAACGCCTATGCGTTCATCGCCCTGGACAAGGCGCAGAATCTCGCCGGGCTGGGTGACGGTGTCACTGGAATCGAGGTGAAGACGGCGGATCGCTGGCAGGCGGCGAAGGTCGCGTCTCGCGTGGTTGGCGCGCTTGGCTGGCCGTATCGAAGCGTGGATTGGGAGGAGCAGAATCATTCGCTGTTTCAAGCGCTCAAACTCGAGAAGCTGGGAATGGGAGTGATCCTCTTGCTGATCGTTCTCGTCGCCGCGTTCAACATCGTGAGCACGCTGACGATGGTTGTCGCCGACAAGACGAAAGAGATAGGAATCCTTAAGGCGATGGGCATGCCGGCGCGGTCCATCCGGCGGATCTTCTTCGCGCAGGGTCTCGTGATCGGAATCGTCGGGACGGTATTCGGACTCCTGCTCGGATTTGGAGCGGCCCTCGCCCTGGACAAGTACCAATTCATCAAGCTCGATCCGCAGGTCTATTTCATCGATCACCTGCCGGTATCGACGCAGCCAGCCGATGTGATGTGGATCGTCCTCGCCAGCATTGCTATCGCGGCGGTCGCCACGGTGTATCCATCGGTGCAGGCATCGAGGCTCTTTCCGATCGAAGCGATTCGACACGAATGACGATGACCGTACTCGAGGCGCACGACGTCTACAAGACGTACGTCGGCGGCGATGGGAACGCACTTCACGTTCTCAACGGCGTGAATCTCTCCGTTCAGCGAGGGGAGATGATCGCCATCGTCGGCGCCAGCGGCGCGGGCAAGAGCACGTTGATGCACGTTCTCGGCGCGCTGGACAAGCCAACACGTGGCTATGTTGTAATTGGAGGTGAGCCGATTCACGGCCGTGACGAGATGGAGCTTGGTGAGCTGCGGAACCGCACCGTGGGGTTCGTGTTCCAGTTTCACCACCTGCTCCGCGAGTTCTCGGCTCTCGAGAATGTGATGATGCCACTCAGGATCGGAGGGCGATCGGAGGAGGCGGCGAGGGGCCGCGCGGCGGAGCTGCTCGCGCGAGTCGGGCTCAGCGCCCGAATGTCGCATCGCCCCGGAGAGCTATCAGGTGGCGAGCAGCAGCGCACCGCGGTCGCGCGTGCCCTGGCGATGGATCCGCAGATCGTTCTCGCCGACGAGCCGTCCGGAAATCTGGATCGCGCAAACGCCGAGAATCTGCACGAGCTGTTGAGCGAGGTCGTGAATGACCTCGAGATCGGGATGGTCGTCGTAACTCACAACCGCTCTCTCGCCGCGCGCGCGAGCAAAGTGCTGCTGCTCGAGGGTGGTCAGTTGAGTCGTACCGCAGTCGATGAGGTCGTGGTATAAATGGTTTGTGATCTGTGCAAGAATGGCGAAGCGGTGATCCAGCTCACTGAGATCGAGGGGAGCGGGGTCAGGCAGCTGCATCTGTGTGAGAAGTGCGCTGCCGAGCGCGGGGTCGAGACGACCATCGGCGCGTCGAAGCCTCAGATCAACAATTTTCTCCAGACAATCCATGAGCAAATGCCGGGCGCCAAGGGCGAGCCGGTGCATTGCTCGTTCTGCTCGTCGACTCTGGCAGACTTTCGCGCGACCGGACGACTTGGATGCGCCCACTGCTACGAAGCGTTCGAGAGCAGCCTCCGCGACCTTCTGCGCAGGGTTCACGGCAACTCCCGCCACATAGGGCGTCGCTACGTCGCGCCACTGCCGTCGGCGCTGCCTCACGTGTCGAACGCCACCGAGCTGCGCGATCGACTCAAGCGCGCGATCGAAGCAGAGCAGTTCGAGCTCGCCGCTGATCTTCGCGACAAGCTGCGGGGAATAGAGTAAATGCTCGACCTCACTCTGCTTCCCGACGGCGGCGCGAGCTGGCTCGACGCATCGGGCGAGCATGCGGACATCGTGATCTCGACGAGGATTCGCCTGGCGAGAAATCTGGAAGGGTACGCGTTTACCCCGAGAGCGCGCGACGGAGAGCGGCTGAGGATCCTGACCCAGGTACGGGAAGCGTTTGCGGGTCTCGAGTCCATAGAGGATGGCGTCCTGCTACGGGTGGATGAGCTGCCGCCGGAGGACAGACTTCTCCTGCACGAGCGTCACGTCGTGAGCAAGGAGCTCGCGGGCCTGAACGAGCAGCCAGTCCGGACGGGTGCTGCCGTGTACCTCTCTCGCGGGGTAGGCATCATGGTGAACGAGGAGGATCATCTTCGTCTCCAGGTGCTGCACTCGGGGTTTCACGTCGCCGATGCGTTCGGCGTGCTGGAGCGCCTCGACGCTGAGCTGGGGAACAAGGTTCCCTATGCGTTCCACAGCGAATTCGGCTACCTGACCGCGTGTCCGACCAATGTCGGAACGGGGCTTCGGGCGTCGGTACTGATCCACCTGCCGGGCCTGGTTTTGACCAAGGAGATCGGGAAGGTGCTCGCCGGGCTGCAGCAGGTCGGTCTCACTTATCGCGGCATGTACGGCGAGGGGAGCGAAGTTGTCGGGAATTTCTTCCAGATCTCGAACCAGACGACGCT
>DHJO01000100.1:12941-13087 GCA_002404375.1 Gemmatimonadales bacterium UBA4718
TGGCGTGCCTTTGGCACGCTGCGATATGCACGCAGCTTGAGCTTCGACGAAGCGATGAATTATCTGAGCGGCGTGCGACTGGCTGTCGGCTTGAAACTGATAAGCGGTCTCAGTGTATATACTCTCAACAAGCTCCTGATATTTAG
>DHJO01000100.1:13333-13685 GCA_002404375.1 Gemmatimonadales bacterium UBA4718
GCAGTGATCCACACTGTCACGCACGCGAAGGAACTAGCTCCCGCACTGAGGATTGCAGAGATGAACGGTTACAACTTCACAGAGCGAGTCCGAAAGGTTCTCGCCATGGCTCGTGAGGAGGCTGCACGTCTCCATCACGAATACGTCGGTACCGAGCACATTCTGCTCGGCCTCATCCGTGAAGGTGAGGGAGTCGCTGCCGCCGTCCTTCAAAATCTCAGCGTCGACCTCGACGAGATTCAGCAGAAGATCGAGGAGACAGTGAAGAAGGGTAAGGCCGCAGCCGCGACCGGTCCTGATCTCCCCTATACGTCACGCGCCAAGAAAGTACTCGAGCTCGCGATGGGCGAAG
>DHJO01000110.1:0-121 GCA_002404375.1 Gemmatimonadales bacterium UBA4718
GCTTCGTAGCGACGAAGGTACGCGACCGCTGCGCGGGCGGCATCGTCGACGCTTGCTATTCCTTCGAACCCGTCACGTGCGGGTGACCCTGTGGGGTGGTAGTCCGGCGCGTTCGCGTATA
>DHJO01000110.1:407-2314 GCA_002404375.1 Gemmatimonadales bacterium UBA4718
GCTCGACCAACCCCTCGGGGAAGACAACGCGCACGCCGTTTATAAAGTTCGCCATGTCAACCTGAGGAATCGGCTGCTGCTGAATCTCGTATGGTGCCGCGGGGCTGAGAGCCGGAGCGCCCGAGACGTAGAGAACTTTCTCGGGATTTGCGGAGTCGAGCACACACCAGCCCATCGAATAGACATTGCCCTCCTCGAGCGACGTCGCACCGTGGAAGGGCAACAGCCAGCCGATGTCGGTAGCGATCGGTGGTGCGCCCGAGCCGACGCGCGAGCTTCGCCATGTGCTGGGTTTCGGCCCGACGAGAGGGACGCCCTCCGCCGGCCAGAGGTCTTCGAGCGCCGCGACCTTTATGAGCTCGATCCGCGGCATCGGTCGGTGGAGTATGATGTACGCGCCGCCGACTTTCTGCGGAAAGATCACGCAGTTCTTGTTGTCTCCCGTGATGCGTGGGCCGTGACGATTGTAGCGCTCGGGCTTGAGGAGATCGTCGGTTGTGATCAGGCAAACGCGGGGGCCCGCCGGCGAATACCCTGTATAGGTGATCGCGTAAAGCTGCTCCGCGTCGAGGTAAGTGATGCGCGCGTCCTCTACTCCCCACTCCTCATAGGAAGCTTCGCGCGTTATGGCGGGCTTATCCCAGATCTCCTCGATCTGTTCTCCGTCCGAGGAGAGCGCGAGGGCGAGACAGGAGCGCTTCGTCTCTTCCTCGAAAACACGAACGAGGAGCACCACCCGTCCGTTGGCGCGATCGATGGTTGCGCCGGGATTGAAGCTCCCCGATGCTCGGGTGAAAGATATCTGCGACGGGCGAACAATCGGATTGGTGGCGAATCGCTCGAGTGGCGGAATCATGATCTCTTCTCCTCCAACACGATTGAACGCATTAATGGCTCTGTCGCGACAGCCAGCGGTTGTATAAGCGCTCGAAGTGCGTGCCCGGTGACCGGTAGTACTCATCTGCCGTCACGTCCAATACGGCACGAATCGCACTTGCGCTTTGTACCGTCTCGAGCTCACCCGCGTCGCGACGTTTTCTGAAGCGGCGAAAGACATCCGTCACGGGCTTCTCGCTTCCGTCGGCTCTGACCAGTCCGAAGGTGCGCTCGCGCACGGCGGTGGTAAAGGGCGGCCGATCGAACAGCAGAGGATCATAGTCCGCATAGCACCACGCGTATGCGCCGGCCGCGCCAGTCTTAGCCAGCCTCTCCAGGACCTCGTCATAGTATTTCGCCGCTTCTTCCTCCGACGCGAGATACTGGGACGTAGGTGTACCCAAGAAGTCATCGGTAATAGTCTCACCCGTGCGGCCCGGTGCCGCGGTGCACAGCCCAAATTCCTGCATGAGTGTCGGGCGGCCCCTGCCGGACAAGGCCGACGTGAGCGCGCAGGAGAATGGCACCAGCTCCGGATCGAGGAATGAACGGGCCACATCGGAGTAGAGCGGATAGGCATGCATTGCGTCTTCGTCCGTGATGGCGGCAAGGTCGTCAATCCGCATGTTGTTTGTCGTGCTGAGCGATGGGAGGTGCGCGCCAATCCGAATCGAAGTCCCTGGCGACGCCCGCCGAATGGTGTCGCCGAGCACCGACGCCCACTCGCGTGCGGCATCGCGCGACCTGGGACGCTGTGCGCCATCGATCTCGTTTGCCAGATCGAAGGCGCGAATTGCGTCGTTGCCGGCCAAAGCGCGCGCGCAGCTCTCCACCAGCAGAGACTGCGACTTCAGGATGATCGGATCGGAGAACAGGTCGCCGGGACGCCCCGCCTTGTCGAGCATCCACTCGGGCCACCACATCTGCCCGCTCATGTTGATGACGATGAGAGTCGGCACAACCTTCAAACCCGCATCCTTCGCCGCCTGCACTACGTCAACCAGGCAGGCGATCATCTTCTCGTCAACAGT
>DHJO01000110.1:2413-2803 GCA_002404375.1 Gemmatimonadales bacterium UBA4718
GCTCGCGCCACATGTACATCGCGCTGCGGCGAGGCCAATAGTTGACGCCGAGCTCGAAGCTCACGCGAGTCAATAGTTGAAGCCGAGGTCGATACTCATGGCCGCACGGATCCCACCCTATGCGAGTCCGGCCAGAATGTCGTCGAGCGAAAGGTCGGCTGCCGCGGTGACATCGTCGGCGGCGCCGTAGTAGATCCGTACCAGATCGCCGTCAACGAGAGCTCCGCAGGTAAAAACCACCCTCCCGAAAAAGCCCTCGCGCTCGTATGGAGCCTCCGGACGCAATATCGGCTCGCGCGAACGGGCTATCACTTTCGAGGGATCGTATTGGTCGAGGAGCAGCGCGCCCAGCGAGTAAGTGGGAGGAGATCCAGTGACGCCGTGATAGAT
>DHJO01000110.1:2925-14140 GCA_002404375.1 Gemmatimonadales bacterium UBA4718
GATGTAGCAAGCCAGATCGCCGGGTGTCCCAAGCCTTCCGGCATGGGGCGGTGCAGCGCGACGTACCGTCCGCCGATCTTCTGCGGGAATATCGTCACGTCGCGGTTCGGGGGCGGAAAGATGATCCCATGCCGCTCGAACGCCTTGAAGTCCCTCGTCGAAGCGAGACCCGTCGCAATCCCGTGCTCCGAGACGGCCGTGTAGTTGATCCAGTAGGTGCCGTCGAGAAACGTGATACGCGGGTCCTCGATCCCGAAGGATTCATATGCGCTCTCCGGACCGAATGTCGGCAATCCATCGACCTCGAAGTGAATTCCGTCGGTGGATCTGGCGACGCGCAGGTGCGATATCGACGTCAGCCAGGTTCGGCCTTGATCCACGACGAGCCTCGAATCGCTCACATCGGGACCCTTCTCGTTCACCTGCCAATGCTTGATCTCGAGCCGGCGTGTGTCCGCATTGTAGAACGGCGCCGCGGCGATTCTCGAGGATACTTTGCGGGGGGCCTCGGATACGCGTACCAGCAGAACGACTTCCTCCTGGTAACGCGTGACACCCGGATTGAACGCTCCAACCACTTCGAGGTCCGGCCGCGAAGGCAGAACCATTGCCGGAGTTACAATTGGATTGTCAGGCGACCGTGTGGCGGTTACGCTCACACGCGGCAGAGCCGGACCGCTTCAGCAAGCGAGGTGCGTGGATCGCGTGTGGGGACGAATTCCTGCGCGACGTATCCCGTGAATCCGGTTTCGGCAATGGCTCGCATGATCGCGGGGTAATTCAGCTCCTGCGATCCATCGATCTCGTGTCTGCCGGGGACACCGCCCGTATGGAAGTGCCCGATGTACTGGTGGTTGTCGCGAATCGTGCGGATCACGTCGCCTTCCATGATCTGCATGTGGTAGATGTCGTAGAGGAGCTTGAACCGCTCGGACGCGAGCTGTTTCACGAGCGCCACGCCCCACGTGGTGTGGTCGCACTGATAATCCGGGTGATCCTGTCTCGAATTGAGCAGCTCCATACAGAGCGTCACTCCGTGTCTTTCCGCGAGCGGAATGAGCGGAGCAAGCCCGCGCGCACACGTTTCGCGTCCCACGACGTCGTCCAGCCCGCCACGGTTTCCGGAAAAACAGATCACGTTTGGAACTCCGGCCGCGGCCGCGAGCGGGATCGCGCGCTGATATGCCGGTATGAGCCAGACGTGGTTTTCGACGCGATTGAATCCCTGTGTCAGCCGGGTGTTGGGGTTGGGAACCGTCGCGTATCCCATCGCGCAGGTGAGTCCGTACCGTTTGGGGACCGCCCACTCATCGGGCTCGAGCAGCTCCACCGAATCCAGTCCCAGCTCGCGCGCCATCTGTGATAGCTGGTCGAGAGTGAACTGATGAAAGGGCCAGCGCGTCACAGAGAGCTTGAACGCCGCCGCCGAACCTGACCCGTTGCGCTCGATTGCGCGCCCAGTCTCGGCGTTGGCGAGATCCGGGACACCCGCTTTGGCGTCGGCGAGATCCGGTCCCCGTAGCCCAAGAATAGTTGGCACGGAGAGCGTGCCCCCGAACATTCCGGCCGCGCGCTTGACCGCTTCGCGCCGAGTGATTTCGCTGCTCATGCATGTCCTCCGCAGGCGTCTTGGCGAATGTGGGATTCGCCCCATGCCGTGTCAAGCGAATCAGGCGCTAGCGGACATTTGAGCCGGGTCGTAGCGCGGAACTGCGAAATGCTCCAGATTCTTCGCGAACTCCGCTTCAGAGGTCGCGGGGCGTAACGCAAAAATGAGCTCGGCCGTCCACTTCTCCCTCACCGAAGAAACGCCATGAGCAACCTCAGCATCATCGACATCCTCGTCATCGCCGCGTACTTCCTCGTCCTGTCGGGGATCGCCTACTGGGCCGCGCGTAAAGAGAAAAACGTCAGCTCGGACTACTTTCTCGCGAGTCGAGATGTAGGTTGGCTGGCGGTCGGAGCCAGCCTCTTCGCTTCCAACATCGGAAGCGAGCATCTCGTGGGACTCGCCGGAACCGGAGCGGCGAGCGGTCTGGCGGTCGGCCACTTCGAGTGGCTCGCCAGCTTCATCCTGCTTCTCCTCGGCTGGCTGTTCGTGCCCTTCTACCTGCGAAGCGGCGTCTACACCATGCCCGAGTTTCTCGAGCGCCGGTACAATCCGGCGTCGCGCTCCTACTTCACCTGGGTGTCCATCGTCGGGTACGTGCTGACCAAGATCAGCGTGACGCTGTTCGCCGGTGGTGTCGTGATGAAGGCGGTGACCGGCTTCGATTTCTGGACCAGCGCCGCAATCCTCATCGTCATCACCGGCCTGTACACGATTTTCGGTGGACTGCGCGCGGTGATCTATACTGAGGTGATGCAGGCCGTGGTGCTGATCGTCGGCTCGGTGACGCTGATGTTCATCGGCCTCCACGCCGTCGGAGGATGGTCGGGTCTCGAGGCCAAGGTGCCGCCCGACTTTTTCTCGATGTGGAAGCCGTCCAGCCACAAGGATTTCCCTTGGACGGGAGTTGTCTTTGGAGCACCGATCCTCGGCATCTGGTACTGGTGTACTGATCAGCACATCGTGCAACGCGTGCTCGCGGCCAGGAACATCACTGAAGCCCGCCGCGGAACGATCTTCGCCGGTTATCTGAAGATCCTTCCGGTTTTCATCTTCGTTCTCCCCGGTATCATCGCCGCGGCACTGTACCAGGATGTTCGCAACGGCCAAACCGACTCAGCGTATCCGATTCTCGTTACCAGGCTTCTCCCGATCGGATTCAAGGGACTCGTACTCGCCGGAATGCTGGCGGCGCTAATGAGCTCGCTCGCTTCTGCTTTCAACTCGGTCTCGACCCTGCTGACGTGGGACGTCTACCGCAAATGGAGGCCCGGCGCCAGCGAGGCGCGGCTGGTATTCGTGGGGCGTGTGACCACGGTGATACTGGTATTCGTGGGGCTCGCCTGGATTCCGATGATGAAGTATGTCTCGCCGCAGCTCTACATCTATTTGCAGAGCATTCAGGCGTACATCGCGCCGCCGATCGCAGCCGTCTTCCTCCTCGGGGTCCTGAGCCCACGGCTGAATGGGAAGGGCGCTCTCGCCGCGTTATGGTCAGGATTCGTGTTCGGTTTTTCGCGTCTGTTGCTCGAGCTTGGGAAGGCGAAGCTGACGGTTGGATCGTTCTGGTACTGGCTCGCCAGTATCAACTTTCTCCACTTTGCGGCTCTCCTCTTCCTCCTGTGCAGCGCGATCCTTATTGTCGTGAGTATGATGACTCCACCGCCGGCTACTGAACGCGTAGCGGATCTCACGCTGCAAACCGTGGCGCCGTCGGATGCTGTGAAGACAAGTCCCCAGGAGCGGCAGCTTGAAATCGGGTTGTCGGTGCTGCTCGCTGCGGTAATTGGTGCGCTCTGGATCGTGTTTAGATAGAGGGAAGAGGGACGCGGGACGCGGGAAGAGGCTACAGTATCTAGTCTCTCCGCTTCCCGCTTCCCGCTACTTCGCCAGTGCGACAGCACAATCGATAATCCCCGCCATGCAGTACGTCTGCGGAAAATTCCCCCACTGCTCGAGAGTGCGGGGATCGAGATCCTCAGCCAGCAGCCCATGACGGTTGCGCGCGGCGAGAACCTTTTCGAACAGCGCGCGCGCTTCTTCGCGCCGCGAGCCTCCCATCGCCGCCAGCGCTTCGATGTACCAGAAGGTGCAAACAAGAAAGGCGTTCTCCGGAAATCCGAAGTCGTCCCGCTCTGCGTAGCGATAGACAAAGTCTCCGTGCTTGAGCTGTTTCTCGATTGCGGCCACGGTTCCGGCAAAGCGCGCATCAGTTGCCTCGAGAAACCCCAGGCGCGGCATCAGCAGCAGGCTTGCGTCGAGAGAGTCGCCGTCCATGGTCGCTGTAAAGGCGTTCAACTTCGAGTTCCACGAGCGGCGCGAGATAACATCGTGGATCTTCGTCGCGCGCGACCGCCAATGGTCGACGCGATCCGCGAGCTTCAGAGTAGTCGCGTACTTCGCGAGTCTGTCGCATGCTGCCCAGCACATGATGCTCGAGAAGGTGTGCACGCGCTCGGCGCCGCGTAGCTCCCACAGTCCGGCGTCGGGAAGCTCAGATAGGCGAGCGGCGTGCCGGCCGAATGCCTCGAGCCTCGCCAAGAGTGATTCGTCACCTCGCGGGAGGGCGCGCGAACTCAGAAAGAGTGATTCGGCCGTGAGTACGGCCTCTCCATAGAGATCGTGTTGAGCCTGCTCGCTCGCCTTGTTGCCGACGCGCACCGGTCCCATGCCTCGATAGCCAGGGAGGCACTGCGCGATGCGCTCGTCCGGGATTGCTCCGCCGTCGACGGAGTAGATCGGAACGAGACACGCGTCTCGAGTCCTGGCTGCGACGCCGAGGAGAAAGCCGAGGTAGTGCTCGACCGTACGGGTGTCCCCGAGCCGGCACAGCGCGTCGGCGGTAAAGTAGGCGTCGCGGGGCCAGCAGTAACGGTAGTCCCAGGTGCGGCCCGTGTTGGGAGCCTCCGGAATTGACGTCGTCATCGACGCGATGATCGCGCCTGTAGGCTCGTACACGTTCAATTTCAGCGCAATCGCCGCGCGGATCACCGCATCTCGCCACTCGCTCGGAGCTTGTAGGGACCGGGTCCAATCGCGCCAATTCGCGCCTGTTTGCTCGAGCATCGTGGCGCCCACGCTCGTCACGTCGCTCGCATTCGCGCCGGGATCATCCAAGCCAAAAATCAAGGTGATTGTTTGATGGACATGGAACGGCGCGCCACTCACGATTGCCTCGACAGGGGCTTCGGTGGTGAGCCGGAGCGCCTGAGCGCCCACGTAACTGATGTGACCTGCACCGAGCGCGTGCTGTCGTTTCCCGCACCCGTAGTCGTCCGCGGGCTCGACGCGAACGACGATGTTCGGGTTTCCCCCGATGGGGCGCACCTGGCGTACGAGAAGCTTCGGACAGTACAGACTCCCATCCTTCTCGTAGCGTGGGCAGAAATCAGTGATCTCCACGCCACCGCCCTTTCCGTCGTGCAAGCGAGTGACGAGTATCGGCGTGTCGTGCAAGTAGTGCTGTTCCCCTGTTACGCCGCCCTCGAGCTCGATCGTGAACGCACCGGTCTTGGCGCCCGCTGAGCCGCCGTTCAGGAGCGAGCAGAAGACCGGGTCTCCATCGAAGCGCGGGAAGCAGCACCAGACGACGGCAGCATCGGCGTCGATGAGCGCTCCGATGCTGCCGTTGCCGATGAGGCCGAGGTCGAGCGAGGTCACTTTTTCGGATCAGGGAATGAGTTGCGAAATAGTATCACCGAAGCGGGGTCTGGTGCGCGTCAAGACGGCCACATTTCGACCCGAACACTAATGACGAGAGGGCCCACGCGTGCCACATTATCCCGGAGCTAATTCCTCACGCGCGTTCGAGCGGAGAAGAAACAGATGAGGAAGATGTACGCGTGCGCAACGATGTGGACCGTGGGCCTCACTGGTTTAGCGCGGGGAGCGGCACCACTCGTCGCGCAGACTCGCACCGTGCAGCCTGTGCTCGCCTTCCCCGAGCAGGGGCTCGACGATTCCGCCGCGTATCAGGGGTACCAGACGCGTTTCTTCCGCGATACGAAAGGGAACGTTGTCCAGATCTATCTCGATGCGCGGAGCGGGCGCGTGGTGAATCTTCTCCCGGACGCGGTTAACGAGAGCGTTGGATTCACCGTCCGGGATGGAGGGGGCAAGCCAGTTCGACTCGAGTGGGGATCGGCCGACGCGATCATTTCACAGACTGGCAACCGCCGGACGATCGAATACCAGCTGGTCGCAAATGCGCCGCAGATCCTGATCGGGTGGATCCTTCTGGGCTCCATGCGTGTGGAGCGCGACCTGGGTTATTCCGGGCGGGAGCTCGAGCGATTCGATTGGCCCACTTTCAGATTGCGGGAGCAGGAAGAGCTGATCGCGAATCTGGATCGTCTCGATCCGGCAGAGCGGCAGCGAGAGTTGGGGCCGCTCAACGCTCGGTTTACGTCGGAGCTTCGGGCGAGGCTCGAGCCCGACCTTATCACTACTGGTGTGCGCGAAAGGCGCGGCGTCAGCGCGTTTCAGACGACGCTCGACGGCAAAACGAATCTTCAGCTCGATCTGAGTTCCGACCCGCGCGATGCCTCGCTGCTGGTGACGCTGCCGATCGTCGCGTTCAGTGCCAACGCCGATCGGCCGATTCGCTTCACTGTTCGCGTGACGACCGATGCACCAGCGCTTACTCCGCTGGCGCGTGATCAGATCTTCAACAGCTCGTTTTTGCGCTTTCTGAGCGACGCGCGCGCGGCCGCCGATCGCGCCCAGGGCAACGCCGCAAAAAGCGAGACAGTGTCCCGCTACCGCCAGCTCGAACGGGATGTGCGGGGCACCGAGCTGCTTAGCTCCAAAGAGAAGCTGATGGCCGGCCTCCCCAACTACGCCACGTACTTCGGCCGCGACATGATGATGACCTCGCTGATGATGCAGCCGGTCTGGACCGACGCGATGCCCGAGTTCGTGATCGCGAGCGCGCTGAGAAAGCTCGGACCGGAAGGAGACGTCAGCCACGAGGAAGCACTCGGCGGGCAGGCGATCCGGGAAAATGCAGCGGAGTACAACGCTCACATGGCGGAGTATTTCCGTTTGGCTCGGCGCGGAAATCGTGCATCCGCTGACACGGCTCTGGCACACGCGGGGGAGTTGCTCGCGAATCTCCAAAAGGTGAGAGAGAACTACCACATGCGCGACGACGAGTTCCAGCTGCCGGTGGTCGTGGCGCGCTACCTCGGGAATCCGTCCGTGTCCGCGGCGCGAAAGAAGGCGTTCCTGATGGATTCGTCGGACGGCAGCGGACCGCGCATTCGACTCCTCCTGAGAGAACTCGGTCTTGTGGCCAGGCTCGCCGCCCCCTACGCACGCGATCCAGTCGTACAGAATCTGATCGCGTCGCCGCGCCTCGATTCGACCCACTGGCGCTCGATAAGCTGGCGCGACAGCAACGCGGGCTACGCGAATGGCCGCTTCGAGATGGACATCAACGCTATCTGGGTCCCACGCGCACTTCAGTCGATAGGAGAGATCATCGCGTCGCTTCGCTCAATGGGTTTCACACAGAGTGCGCTCGCTGCTGGCCCGCCTGGAGGCGTGGGCGACACGCCGCTCGGCGAGCTCGCGCACGATCCCGTGCTCTTCCAGCGTGCGATCCAGAACTGGAGGGGCGTCGTGCGCCACTTCGTCGTCTCGCTGACGCCCGAGGCGATCCAGACCAGAGTCACGGCAAAGCTCCAATGGCTCCCGGCCGGGGAGCGTGCGTACTGGCAAGCCGTGCTGGCCGCGACGGGCGCCGACAAGTCGCCACTCGAGTTTCTCGCGATCTCTCTGGATTCTGCCGGGCATCCGATCCCCGTCGTGAACACCGATCCCGCGACCGGGCTCTTCCTGCGCGATGGCAGCGACACCACAAGTGCCGCAATTGCCGCCGTCAGGCGAGACGTTCGGGCGATCATGCGTCCGTATCCGGTCGGACTGTTCGTCGATCATCTGGGTGCGCTCGTCGCTAACGACGCCTACGCCTCGCCCGCCGTGTGGGAGGCTTTCCGCAAGGATACCTATCACTCGCCTCGTGTGGTGTGGGGGAGGGAGGTGAACCTCGTGCTGCTGGGACTCGCGAATCAGATCACGGGAGCAACAGACGCAGCGGGCAGGCCGCGCGATTCGACACTGGCTTCCTATGTCACCGAGATGCGCGACGCATTGCGTCGCGCCAACGCCGCGGTAAACGCATCTGGATTGAAACACAATGAATTATGGAGCTACGAGATCAGCGACGGCACGCTCAGACCGATACGGTACGGGGCCAGCACCGACGTTCAGTTATGGAACGTCACGGACTTGGCGGTGCAATTCGTGCTTTCCCGGGTTCAGGATTGAGACGCGATCTGGAATCCACAAAACCGAAGCAGGGAGCTGTTGGCCTTGCAGGTAGTAGCTGGTCAGCTTTCATACTGGCGTTCTCTCTCGCAGGCTTTCTCGTTGCGTGCGCGCCCGCTTCAAAAAGGGGCGAGACGGTCCTCACTTTTTCCGGCTCCGCGCTCGGGGCTGAGGGGACGCTCGTACAGAAGCAGCTGAAGCGGTTCATGGAGTTGCACCCTACTATCCGAGTTGAGCTTCAGCGCACTCCCGACGACGCTTCTCAGCGGCACCAGCTGTATGTGCAATGGCTCAACGCGCGCGTCGGGAACCCGGACATCCTTCAACTCGATGTCGTTTGGACACCCGAGTTTGCGGCGGCTGGGTGGGTTTTGCCGCTCACGCGATTCGCGCCCGCCTCGAGTGAATTCTTTCCAGCTACGATTGCGGCAAATACCTGGGCGGGACAGCTCTACGCTCTGCCGTGGTTCGCCGACGTCGGACTACTGTATCGACGCACCGATTTCGTCCCCAACGAGCCCCGCAGCCTGGGAGACCTCGTCACGGACGCGAAGCAGGCGATGGCGCGTCCCGGTGGGCCGCGATTTGGGATCGTGTGGCAGGGCGCGCGCTACGAAGGACTCATCACCGGCTTTGTCGAGTATCTGGGAGCCTTTGGCGGAAGGATTCTCGATGACAGCGGAAGAGTCGTGGTCAATCAGCCGGAAGCGGTTCGTGCGCTGCAATTCATGCGCGACGAGCTTTACACATGGCACATCGCTCCGCTCGACGTCCTCACCTGGCACGAGGAGGAAGCGCGTTTCGCATTTCAGAATGGGACCGCGGTATTCATGCGCAACTGGCCGTATCCCGTGGCCGCAATGAGCGATAAAAGCCAGTCTCGTGTGGCAGGGAAGTTCGCCGTGTCGCCGATCCCCGCTTCCGGCCAGGCTGGCGGCCATTCAACCGCCGCCCTCGGCGGCGCCCAGCTCGCCATCAACGCCTACAGCGAATCGCCCGACGCAGCGTATCGCCTGATCGAGTATCTCACCGCCCCCGAGCAGATGATCGAACGCGGGCAGGCCGTTGGACAATACCCGACGCGTCCCGCGCTCTATCATGATCCGCGGCTGCGCAGCGCGATCGCGATTCCCCTCGACGATGCGCGTCGCGCGATCGAGAGCGCGACGCCACGGCCCGTGACTCCGATTTATACGGAGCTGTCGGAGATCCTCCAGATCGAGCTGCATCGCGCCCTCGTGCGCCAGGCGGAGCCGCAAGACGCGCTCAATTCCGCCGCCAAGCGGATCGATGCGCTCATCGAGCGCACCGGAATGCGAAAGTTGATGTCGGGGGCGCACAATGGCCCCGGGCCCGCCTCCGCCGCGTCGAGCACGGCGGGCCATAGCGAATGAGGAAAATCTCCCGCCTCGGATACGAGGCCCGACTCGGTTGGTCTCTTGTCGCCCCCGCGCTCTCTGTAATCGCCCTGATCGCGATCTTCCCACTGGGCTGGACCGTGTGGGAATCGCTGCACCTGCACGAGCTCCGTATGCCGTGGCTGGGGCAGCCCTTCGTCGGGCTCGCAAACTACGTCGAGATCGCCAAGGATCCTCGCTTCTGGGCAGCGTTGGCGCACACGGCGTTCTTCACCGTCGTCTCGATCTCGCTCGAGTTGCTGATTGGTCTCTTCCTCGCCCTCGCCATGAATCGCGCATTTCGCGGCCGGGGATTCGTGCGCGCGGCGGTGCTGGTGCCGTGGGCGATTCCGACCGTCGTGGCGGCACTCCTCTGGCGATTCATCTTCGAATCGCAAGGCGGTATCGCCAACGCGTTGTTGGTTGACGTCCACGTCCTTAAAGAGCCGATGGTCTGGTTTATCGAGACGTCTACTGCATGGGTGCCGGTCATTCTCGCCGATGTCTGGAAGACGACTCCTTTCGTTGCGCTGCTCTTGTTGGCAGGGCTCCAGAACATCGATCTCAGCCTCTACGAAGCGGCGGCGGTCGATGGCGCCAATGCCTGGTGGCAGCTGCGACACATCACGCTGCCGCTGCTCAAGCCGGCGATTCTCGTTACGCTGATCTTCCGAACGCTTGACGGATTCCGCGTCTTCGATCTCATCTACGTGCTAACCGGCGGCGGGCCCGGGACGTCAACCGAGCCCGTTGCGCTCTACACCTTCAACGCTCTTCTCCAGAATCTGCGTTTTGGGTACGGCTCGGCGCTCTCCGTCGTGATCTTCGCGATTACCTTCGGTCTCGCGTTGCTATACGTGCGAGGACTCGGCGTGCGGCTGGGAGGGGAGGAAACGTGACGAGCGTCGCGGCACCACCTCGCCCGAGGAGACGAACAGCCGGAATCTCGTGGGGAGCTTGGCTCTTCGGCGCCGCGCTGGTAGTGCTGATACTGTTCACGCTCTTCCCCTTCTACTGGGCGATCGTCGCCTCGCTCACGCCAGACGCGGCGCTCTTCCGCGACCCATCGCTCTGGCCCCAGCAGATCATTCTGGATCACTATCGGGCGCTGTTTGGCGAGCGAGACTTCATCACGCCAATAAGAAACTCGCTCATCGTAGCGGGAACGACGACAGTTTTCTGCCTCTTTGTCGGAACGCTCGCCGCCTACGCGCTGGCGCGCCTCGAGTTCAAGGGCAAACCCCTGATCATGGGGTTCATCCTGGCCGTCACCATGTTCCCGCAGATATCGATCGTGAGCCCGCTCTATCTTCTGCTGCGATCGCTGCATCTGATCGACACGTATCCCGGCCTCATCATGCCCTACATGACTTTCGCGATGCCGCTCACAGTCTGGGTTCTCACCGGATCCATTCGGCAAATTCCAAAGGATCTCGAGGAAGCCGCGCACGTGGACGGCGCCACGCGCAGGCAGAGCTTCACGAAGATCCTGCTCCCGCTCGCGGTGCCAAGCCTGGCGACGACCGGAATTTTGACATTCATCTACTGCTGGAATGAGTTTCTCTTCGCGCTCTCCTTTACACTCGGTCCGGAGAGGCAGACGGTGCCGGTCGCGATCGCGCTGTTTCGCGGGATGTACCAGGTGCCGTGGGGAGAGATTCTCGCGGCGGCGATAGTGGCGACTGCTCCGGTCGCGGCATTGGTTCTGATATTCCAACGCCGGATAGTGCAGGGATTGACGGCGGGGGCGGTCAAGGGATGAAGAAACTGCAAAAGAACGGGGTGGGAGGCGTCAGAGGTGTAGGTGCGAGGCCCCAGTTCACTACGCCCAGACTTATCCCCGTGGCATTCGGAGCAACTGCTTGTGCCATAACGCCAG
>DHJO01000022.1 GCA_002404375.1 Gemmatimonadales bacterium UBA4718
CTCGCCCAAACTCCCGCACCGTCCGATCCGCTGGAGCGCTCAGCAGGGAAGGACGTTCCCGTTTGGGCAAAATGGTCTGGTGTACCCGCTGCTCCGAAGCCGATTGCGTGGTATGAAGGAGTAGTGAGGGCGATCGTAATGCCGGTGTACGCCGGCAAGTCCATCAACGCTACTATCTACACTGTGCGCGGCCCGATCCGCCTCGAGCTCTTCGGGACTGATGCGCCAATTACCGTGTGGAATTTCCTGTCGCTTGCCCGCTCGGGATACTATCGCAACACGCGCTTCCATCGTGTGGTTCCAAACTTCGTTGCGCAGGATGGAGACCCGCGTGACGATGGAAACGGCGGACCGGGATATTCCATACGGGACGAGATGAACCGTCACCGCTATGAGCGCGGGGCGGTTGGAATGGCGCTCTCCGGTCCCGACACCGGCGGAAGCCAATATTTCATAACGCACTCTCCACAGCCGCATCTCGACGGGCACTACACGGTATTCGGCCGCGTGGTTCGCGGGTTTGATGTGCTCGACAAGATCGTCCAGGGCGACCAGATAACGAATGTCGACCCACGATGAGAAGCTTCGCCGTCGTTCTTGTTCTCCTCGCAGCCTGCACTCCCCGTGCGGCACCACTCAAAGGCGTGCTCGCGCCCGATCGCGCACTTCCGTCGATCTCCATGGCGAATGGGCATCGACACATCATTTTCACGTGGGATTATCAGGAAGGCGACATCGCCGCGCGTGGCGATGGGTCCATTCGCACAGCGGCTCCCGACAGCGCCAGGCTCGATTTCTTTCTCGGCGGTGGACTTGGGGCGGGCGGTGCGGTCTTGATCGGGGACTCTTTGCGCACGCCCCACGCCAACCTTGCGCGCCGTTACATACCTCCCGCGCCGCTCATGTGGGCGGCCCTGGGTCGTCTGGCGATTCCGCCGCTGGCGGACACGGTTGTCCGAGTCGATGGCGAGCTTACACGTGCCGATATCGGGCGTCCATTACAATGGAGAGTCGCGATCAAGGGCGACACACTGGTTGAGCTCGATCATGTCTCCGATGGTAAAATCACGGAAAGCCTGACCCGCGGCATGAATGGAACCCTCACGTTTCAGGCGCCCGGAGCCAGGCGAACCTTACGACTGACTCTCATTCGGGAGGAACCTGGATCTTTCGATGCGTCCATTTGGAGCTTATAGTCTTGTCCTGGTGCTGTTGACTGCCTGCATCCCGTATGGCTTCACGGGCGGTGGGCTGCCCTCTCACATTAGGACGGTCGCCATCGTTCCGTTCGACAACCAGACTGCGACATCTGAGCTGCCGCGCGAGCTCACCGATGCGCTCAGAATCCGGTTGCATGACCGGCTCGGGCTTCGCGACGCCTCCGAAGCAAAGGCCAACGCAATCGTTCGCGGAACGATCCAGCGCTACGAAATCGACATTCCAATCGCCTACAGCGCGAACAACAAGCAAACCACGACGGCGCGTCGCCAATTGCAGCTGGTTGTCGATATCGAGATGATCGATCAGGTAACCGGCAAGACGCTCTGGCAGCGGAAGGGACTCCTCGCCGAGGGCGAGTATGAGGAGCGAGGCGAGCCCACGGGAAGAAAACAGGCGATAGACCGCATCGTGAACGACGTCATCGAGGGAGCACAGTCGCAGTGGTAGCCCGTCGCGGCGCGACGAGGCTGGGCTGCCTCTTGCCGCTGCTCGTTCTGGCGATCGGGGTTTATTTCGCGATTGATTTTGGTCAGGTATACTTCCGCGCCTATCAGTTCAAGGATGCCATGGGTTCGGAAGCGCGATTTGCCACTACGATTACCGACGATCAGATCACCCGTCGTCTCGCGGCGCTGGCTGATTCGCTCGAGCTGCCACCGGGCGCGGAGCTCATCACGATCGTGCGATCGCCCAGAACGATCAGTATCTCCAGCGACTACGACGAAGTCATCAAGCTTCCGATGAACAAAGAGCAGGTAATCCATTTCCACCCGGTGGCGGTGAGTTCACTCCAGTGAGCACACTCTGAAGCCTCGGATCCCCGCGACGAAAGTTGCAACGTGGGCGGAGGCGAAGCGGTGGAGAGCCGGACGAAAGGATCGAGTGGCGTTCACCAACGGCGTCTTCGACCTGCTCCATCCAGGCCACATTGATCTACTCTTGGCAGCCAGGGAGACCGCCGACGCGCTCATCGTCGGCGTCAATAGCGACGCGTCGGTGCGGCGTCTCAAAGGTCCGGGCCGGCCGATTCGGAGCGAGAGCGAGCGGGCATACGTTCTAGCCGGAATCGAAGCCGTCGACCTCGTCGTAATATTCTCCGAGGACACGCCGCTCGAGCTCGTGAAGCTGCTCGAGCCGGACGTCATCGTGAAGGGCGGTGACTACGCTGAGGCGACGATCGTTGGCGCATCGGAAGTGAGAAGTCGAGGTGGCCAGGTGATTGTCGTGCCACTCACACCAGGTCAATCGACGACCGCCATCATAGGAAAGCTCGGTGAAAGAAAGTAGTCCAGCGCGTAAGGGCCGGAGCGCTTCAGACCTGCGGCCAATCACGTTCGAGCGCGGCGTGGCGCCATATGCGGAAGGCTCGTGCCTCATCGAGTTCGGAGCCACGCGAGTCTTGTGCACGGCGTCGGTTGAAGAAGGTGTTCCTGCGTGGCGTCGCGGACGTGGAGAAGGCTGGCTCACCGCGGAGTACGCTATGCTTCCGCGAGCTACGCGGACCCGCACGTCGAGAGAGCGCGCTCAACTCGGCGGACGCACCCAGGAGATTCAGAGGCTGATCGGTCGCAGCGTTCGCGCCATGCTCGATGATTTCAAATTCGGCGAGTTCACCCTGAAGCTCGATTGTGACGTCCTCGTGGCCGACGGCGGCACGCGCACTGCCGCGATAACCGGCGCGTGCGTGGCGATCGTCGACGCGTTCGACTGGATGGTCTCCGTTGGGAAGCTGCCGCGCACTCCGGTTAAGCGGCGGGTCGCGGCGGTGAGTGTCGGCGTGATCGACGGCGAGCCGCGTCTGGACCTCGACTACGAGGAGGATGTGGGAGCCGAGGTGGACATGAACGTCGTCATGAGCAGCGAAGGCGAATTCGTGGAAGTGCAGGGAACTGGCGAGCACGGGACCTTCGATCGAGCGCAGCTCGACCAGCTGCTGGAGCTGGCGATGTCGGGAATCCGGCGGCTCGACGCCGCACAGATGAAAGCGCTATCGGAGTGAGCGGGCAGGTCCTTCTTCTCGCCACTCGGAGCCCGGGCAAACTGCGCGAGCTGCGCGAGATCTTCGACGAATTTGGTCTCGAGGTCACCGATGTATCGAGCCTCGGCATTCCGGAACGCGTGGCGGAAGACCAGCTGGAACGCTACGAGACTTTCGAGGAGAATGCGGTGGCAAAGGCGCGTTACTTCTTTGACATCTCCGGCGGCCTGCCGACATTTGGCGACGACTCCGGGATGTGCGTAGACGTTTTGGGAGGAGAGCCGGGCGTCTACAGCAAGCGATGGTCTGGAAGCGAGGATCTCGATCGCAAGGCGCTCGATGCGGCGAACAATGCCAAGCTCGTAGCGCGTATGGCCGCGGCTCGACAGAGCAATGCGACGGCGTTTACTGACCGCGGCCGGTACGTGTGCGTTGCCGCGTTCCGGGACCACTTGGGCGAAGAAATGCGCCGCGGTGAGATCGAAGGTCGCGTGCTCCAGAATCCGAGAGGGAGCGGCGGTTTCGGCTATGATCCGTACTTCGAGGCGCCGGATCTGGGTGGAACGTTCGCGGAATCGAGCATTGAGAACACCGCCCGCAACAGTCACCGGAGCCGCGCATTTCGCGCGCTGTTAAGTGCGTTGCGCGCTCAAGGCAGGATATAGTAACTTGCGCGGATCACGGGGCGTAGCGTGGCCCGGTATCGCGCCTGCTTTTGGAGCAGGAGGTCCCCGGTTCAAATCCGGGC
>DHJO01000051.1:0-1230 GCA_002404375.1 Gemmatimonadales bacterium UBA4718
GTGTACGTGCACCCCGAAGCGCAGAAGACAGACGGCAAGCAGAGCAACAACAATCTCCTGCTGTCGCCGACCGCGCGGGTGGACACGAAGCCGCAGCTCGAGATATTCGCGGATGATGTGAAGTGCACCCACGGCGCGACAGTGGGACGGCTCGATGAGGTCGCGATGTTCTATCTGAACAGCCGCGGAATCGGTTCCGAGACGGCGCGGACGCTGTTGACCTACGCCTTCGCGGCTGACGTACTCGAAACCATCGAGCTCCTGCCGATGAAAGAGGAGCTGGAGAGAATGGTCCTCTCTAGATTTTCGGATTCTGGCACTTAGCTGCTTCGAAGGCATCCACCTGCTTCAGTTTTGTGGATGCCCAGATCGCTTCGCGATCTGAACGCCGAGCCTATCGACCGAGCAAGTAGAGAATCACGACGATCACTATAACCGCCATGATGATCACGTTCGTCGGGACCCTTCTCGGCGAATCGGGATCGAGATCACCGGCGAGAATGGGGTGCTTGATAGTGTTGCGGCGGGGGTTGATGTCCTTTTCGCGCTTGCTCGCGCCGGCTGGCTCGATCACGGCGACGCCCAACGGAAGGCGCTTTGTCGTGAAGGTGAGGATCGCCGAACCGACTTCGACCTTGTCGCCTTCGGCGAGGGATCGGGGCTCCGCGAGCGTCATTCCGTTCACGGTCGTCGGATTGACGCCACACGGATGCAGAACGAACTTGCCATCCTCCGATCTCAGCTCGGCGTGGTTGCGTGACACGGCGGGCTCGCGAATGAGGATGTGGCTTGCAGCGTCGCGCCCGATCGTCAGAAGAGAATTCCTGACTGGATAGGCGCGCCGCTCGAACTCGTAAATGAGGTGGGCGCTGTCGTCGCCCGGGGCTTGTAAGGCCATAAAAGCCATAGAATCTCCGTCGAGGTATAGACGAGCGAGCCCTTGGGCAGGCTACATTAAGCGCCTTGGGACGGTTGGGACTCGAAGGTCAAGCCGTCTCGGGGTATTTTATCGCGAACCTACAATTCAACTCCCCGGAGGGGGCATGGCGACAAAACTCGAGAAAACCCTGAAGCGCGAGATCACAATCGACGGCAAGGCCTATATGGTCGCGATCTCTCCTGAGGGCGTTAAGGTGACGCAGAAGGGCTTTCGCAGGGGTCCGGAGCTGACCTGGCGCGCGATCATCAGCGGCGAGGCCGAAATGGGTCAGCAGCTCAAATCGTCGGTCA
>DHJO01000051.1:1425-11488 GCA_002404375.1 Gemmatimonadales bacterium UBA4718
TGCCGCATGTTCTGGCCGACGTAGGTCCAGAACGCCTGAATAGCCTGCTGGAGCTGCGGGCGCGTCGTCGTAGTCACTCCACCACTCGCTGAAATCACCCGACCTTCGGCCGGGTAAAGACTCATGAGCCGGTTTACCGGATCGGGCTTGGACAGATCGTAGGTGTTGGCGACGAGGTGCTTGAGACTGTCGGCGATCACCTTCTTGTCGGCGGCGGACATGTCCGAAGCGGATCGGGGTCCGCAGGCGAACAAGACGACAATTGCGCCGACAATCCCGGACCAGGTGAGCGGCCGGGAAATACGCGAGCGACGAGGCGAGGCAAAACCACTCATGAGCGAAAAGTACACCGCGCGCCATGAGACGGTGCCGTCTCGTAATAGAGACAACCCCTGTCTCCGGCTGGGGACATCCTCCCCGAAAACATCGAGTTAGCCCGCGTTTCACAGGGTAAACGTCCGGCTTGGCCGTTGCCTCTATAGATGCCGCCGGAGGGCATTTTCCCGGCGCATCAACGTCGCCCAGCTGTCATTTCCCTGTCATCGGGAAGGAGTTTTTATGAGGAAGAGTTATCTGTTGCTTGCAGGAGCGGGTGCCGTGCTTCTGGCCGCTTGCAGCGGCGACAAGAAAGTGGCGATGAACGACGATCTCAAGAACGATCTGGCGCTTGCCTCGTCGTCCGATGGGATAACGCTCGCCAACAGCTCCCCAAATGCGGGCCAACAGGTGATCTCGGCCATTGAGCGCACAGCTCCTCCGACGCGCCAGCCAGCTCCCTCGACTCGGGTAAGACACCACAAGGCGGCTCCGAAGGCCCCGCCGCAGGTCGTTAAGACCACAGCGCCGGCCACTGTCGCGCAGACCGAGCCCCAGTCGGTAGCGCCGGAACCGGTCGCCAACGACCCGACGCCGGTTTCGCCTCGCCCTCAGCCGGCGACGGTTTCCTATCCGAGCGGCCCGTCGTCTGGTGGTGACGATGGCCGCGTGAGCCGCGGGTCGGGTGCGGGCGCAATTATCGGAACGATTCTGGGCGCCGTGATTCGTGGTGGAGTAGTTGGCGATGGAGACAACTGCGATCCGCGCACTGACGGTCGTGGACGTGGCGGGGTATCGATAAACCGCCAGATTCCGTTCCCACCGATCAATATCGGTACCGGGCGAGTCGGTGGCGGTGGAGGCTATCCCCGTAGAGGCGGACACCAATAGGCAACTAGGGTGCGGCCCGATCGAACCGCACCCCTTTCTGCTTTCGAGATGACCATGATGAAAACCACTTTCTCGAGGATCGCTACACCGGTCCTCTTTGCCGTTACGATCGCCCTTGGCGCCTGCAAGCAGGGTGACAAGCCCGAGGACGCGCTCGCGCAGGATACCTCACTTGCTCACGACCTGAGCCTGGCGAACGCCGACACCATGGCGCAGCCACAGCTAAAGGACGTCCCGCTGACGACGGTTCCGACCGTGAATCCCGCTGCGCAGGCTCCAAGAGTGACGCCGCGTCAGACTCCGTCAGAGATTCTCACGCCGAGCAGAAATTCACGTCGCGTGGTGACGACTCGTACGCCGCCGCCGGTGGAAAAGGCTCCGGTTACCGAGAGCGGGAACACCGTGACAGTGAACGAAGGCTCCAGCACTGGGTCCACCCGCGGTACAGGCATGATCGCCAGCGGGTCGGAGATTTCCCTGTACTCAGGCCAGCGTGTTTGCACGAACACCTACGCCGTGGGAGATCGTTTCACAGCGAGCGTGGCTGAATCGGTGCAGGGCTCGAACGGTGTCGCCATTCCAGCGGGTGCCACTGCGGTGATAGAGGTGACTTCGCTCAAGCGCAGCGAGAACGCGAACGACAACATCGCGATGGAATTCGTGGTGCGCTCGATCGCGTTCAACGGAACGACCTATCCGGTGAGCTCCACGGTGACCTCGGCGCAGGTGGACAAAGTGCGCAACGGTGACGCGAGCAACGACGCCAGGAAGGTTGCAACGGGCGCCGTAATAGGCGCGATTGCCGGACAGATCTTCGGACACCACACCAAGTCCACTGTGATCGGAGCCGCCACTGGCGCCGCCGCGGGTGCGGTAGTCGCGGGCGCAACCGGCAAGTACGATGGGTGCGTTCCGAACGGCGGGCATATATCGCTCAAGCTCACTCAGCCGATGACGGTACAGCAGTCGGTCTGATCGCCGCGACTGGAAATAGAAAAGGCGCGCTCAGATGAAGCGCGCCTTTTTTTTCTTAATTGCTAGCTGATGTAATTCTTGGCGATGCGGTGGCCGAAGTACATCCCTATTCCCGTCCCGACCATGCTTACCATGAAGGCTGTCGTAAAGCCCACGGTCGCGCCGAGGGCCCAACCGGCGTAGCTGCCGATCGTTGCGCCGATAAAGGAGAAGAGCTTGCCCATACCAAATGGACGAGCGCGGCGCGGGATCGGCACTCCACGCCGCCGGAAAAGCTACGCCGGGGAGTCCTCGGAGTAGAGCTTGGCGCCCGCCCACGCCGACAAGAAAAAGTTCACCAGCCCGATGAACGCGAATGTCCACCAGAGTCCCGCGGACATCATCCCCATGTGCAGGTATCCCGAATAGAAGATTCCGGCGAGAACCCAGAACAGGACCGCGACATACGTGGCTGTCCGCAGCCCGGGACCAAAGCGCGGGCGAATCGCCGCATAGGTCCAGACCAGCAGAATTCCGAGTACGAGGTCCATGACGATGTAGCTGACCATCGCCGAGCCCTTATTCATTTGATCGGCCAGGCCCGGCTTGAACGCGTCTGATTCCGCCTTCATACGCGCGCCGACAATGAACATGTTCGATACAATATCGATGGCGTTCATGACGACACCGGCAACGATACCTCCGATCAGGACCTTCTGTGTGTTTATGGCCATGCTATCCTCGGGCTAGGGATGGAGTCGCGCCACAACCGAGGGAGTGTCGATCCCATTTGGACCAGCGTCAAGAGGCAATCGCGCAACCACGGCCAATGAGTCAATCCGGTCAACTGCAAACAAAAGACTACCGGCCGCTCCCGGCAGGTAGTCTTCAGTTGCAGTTAACGAACTCCATAATCCCAACTGAGTGCTACGGCATCTTGCCGTCACGCTCGCGTGCGAGCAACTGTTCGATGATCTGACGGAACGCATCCAGGGGCTGCGCGCCGCGGATCGATGTCCCTTCCACGATGTCGCCTGTCTTTGTCCTGCCGATCACGAATCCCGGTGTGCCCTCGACACCGGCGGCGGCACCTTCGGCGAGTCCACGGTCCACCAGCGCAGCGTTCCGACCTGACGACATACATCTGTCGAACGTCGGACCATCCATTCCTAGCGAACGCGCACGTTCGGCGAGCTGTGGCAAGTCCAGCGCCCTCTGGTTCTGGAATAGCGCGTCGTGCATCGCCCAGTACTTGCCTTGCTCGCCGGCGCAATGCGCTGCTTCAGCCGCCTTGCGTGCGTGTGAGTGGAGCTGTTCGAGGGGGTAGTCGCGAAACACGTATCGAACTTTCCCCGCGTCAATGTATTCCTTCTTGAGGGCCACCAGCGTCGTGCTGTAGAACCGCTGGCAGAACGGGCACTGGTAGTCAGAGAACTCGACGATCGTAACCGGCGCGTCAGCGCGGCCCAACGACGGAGCGTCGGCCACGCTGGTGCGCACGGGCCCGGCCGCGGCCGCTCTAGCTTGAGCCGGACGCTGACTGAGCATTCGCAGGATCTGCGCGAGCTGGTTCTTGACGATCTCCTGATCCGCCTTGATGTGCTCGAGGTCAGCTCTCATCGCGGCGAGCTCGCGAGTGGTGTCGACGGCCATCTGCGCACTGAGTGTCGGCGCGGCGAAAAGAATCGCGAGCGCCGGAATCAAAAGGCTTCGCATCGGATTGTCCCCGTGAATGGTGTTGTCATGGCTGGCTCACTGGCGGTTGGCACACGCCCGTGTTTGCTCCGGGCGCATACACGCAGTTGTTCGACGCGCAATCGTAATTGCCCCAGCACGTCTGATCCACTTGGCAGGTGCCGCATGACCCGCCGCAATCGATGTCACTCTCATCGCTGTCTTTGTAGCCGTCGCCGCAGCTGGACACGCAGTACTGGCCATTACATATCGTGCCTGAGCCACACGGGTTGAAATTGCAGTCTACGAGCTGCCCGCACGTGGGATCGGCACCATCCACGAGGCCATCGCAGTTGTCGTCCAGACCGTTTTCGCATAGCTCGCCGTCACTGCCGGCAACACCCCCGCCGTTGGTACTGGCGGTATTGGAGAGGTCAGAGCGCCCGCCGTCCCTCGTCGCTACCACCCGGTACCAGTACGTCGTGCTTCCGTTCACGCCTGGCTGATGGAAGCCCGTCGTGTTTGCGGGCAGGTCGGCGAGGCCGGTGAATGTCACTCCGTCCTGTGCGCTCTCCAGGCGATAGCGGAATTCCACGCTGGAGTTGTCCTGCCAGGTAACCAGAATGCCGTCAGACACCGGAGCCGCGGCGAGGTTCGTCGGTGCCGCCGGTGCTGCGGTACAGTCTGGCGTCGAGGGCGCCGAAATTCCAGCCGCATTGAAGGCCATTACATGGAAACAGAGACGCTGCTCGCTCGCGACACTCAGCACGAGCGAAGTCCCATTCGCCGCCGCCGTTCCTCCGGAAGTCCACGGCCCATCTACACTACTTGCTTGCTCAACGCGAAACCCGTCTTCGTTCGTCGAGTTGTCGGCCCAGCGCACCCGAATGCTCGAGCTACTTACAGGCATCGTCTCTGTGCCTGAAGGGGCGGTGGGCGTGCCAGGCGCCGGCACCGTGACGCTGATTGTGTTCGAATTGTCGGAGGCTCCGCCGTCCTTTCTGGCCCGAACGCGGTACCAGTAAGTCTTTGCCACAGTAACGACGGCATCGCGGTAGCTAGTACTGTTTGCGGGTAGGCTGGCGAGGGTGCTGAACGTCACACCATCGAGCGCCCGTTGCACCTCATACTGGTCCTCCACCCAGGAACGGTCCTGCCACGTGAGCGTGATGGCATCGGACGCCGGAGCAGCTACGAGGTCCGCCGGTCCTACCGGCGGGGTAGTGCAGTCGACGTTCGACGGCACGGATTCGCCCTGCGCATACAGTGCGATAACGCGGTAACAGACGACTATCTCACTCAGCCGCCCAACGTCGACGTACGACCTCGCCGCGCCGAGCGTCGTCGCAGCGGCCTCCCATGGTCCGACGCTGCTCGCCGAGCGTTCCACGCGAAATCCGCTCGCTGTACCGACGCCCGATGTCCACGCGACAACGACCGCGTTGCTCCCTTGAGGGGTAGCATCGGTGCCAGACGGCGGACCCGGTTTGGTCGTCGCGCAGACAACTTCCGAATACGCGCCGTACGTGGTGTTCCGTCCGGTCGTCCTGAACGAGCGCACCTCGTAGCAGTAGGGGGTCGACTCGGTGAGTCCGACGTCGGCATAGCTCGTCGGAGTCGCCGCCGTGCTTCCGATAAGGGAATAGCTTCCGGTCGCACCGGTGATCGATCGGAACACCTGGAAGCCGGTCACCTGCGTTGAGCTGTACTGCCATGTCAGATCGATTTCGGACGGGGAGACGGCAGACGCGGTGATGCCTGAGGGCACGTCTACACGGGAGGAGAGCGCTTGACCCGACCGTGGTCGAATGAGAGAGTCGCTGTCACAGGCGGCGACGATGAGCCCCGCCCAGACAGCCATGAGAAGGTTTTGATAACGCATCCTGGACTCCTGATTGGGTGAGTAGCCACGACTCAGCGTCGTTCGTTACGGGCGGACCTCGACGTTCCCATGCTGGAGGTCCTCGAGGTTGAACGGCGTGCCCGCATCGCAGAACGCCTGAGCAGTACCCGGGAATCCAAAACGCGCATTGCTGCCCTTGTCCGGCGGGTCGCTCGCATCCTCGCCATTGTCCACCACGACCAAACGAAACTCTGTGCCGGGTAGGAACCTCGGATCGGTAGCGTGATCGACGAGGCCGCCGATGCGCGCCATGTTGCCGACGATCTCAAAGCAGGTGACTGTCCCGTGCGTCTGACGTATGAATTCGCCCGTCGAATTGAGAAGGACTCGCTCCTCGAACTCGCCGGAGACCGAGCCATCGTCGTGACGAATCGCGCTCAGGGAGTACTTGAAATCGTTGCCGGTGTTGATGCCGACGAACTGGTAGTGCCCGGTGACTGACTGCATGACGTCGGGCGTTGCGACATCAGTGATGTGTTCGCCGCGACTAGCGGCCGGTGCCGTGATTGCTTCACCGGGGTTTCGCTCGCAGCCGACGACCGCGAGTCCAACGAGCAGCATGACGGTTCCGTGGATCAATGACATGGCTCCTCCCATCTGGTGGTGGATGCATCGTCCTGAGGCGCCGCAGCGCAGGATTTTCTCGTTGCGGCTGGCGATGTGTTCCCTACTATCTCGGGAGATCCGCTTACCGCTGGCTTACCCCGGACTTATCTGGCGGCTAAGGGCCGCCATCGACGCGCCTCGAAACCGGGCTGTGATACCGGGAACGGTGGAGCGAGTGGGACGAGAACTATGGAAGGAGGAAACGCGCGGCTAACCGTCGCGTTGTGCTACTCGCGCGAGAGCCGCGCACGCTCAGAGCATGTTTTGCTTGTGCAGGAGCTCTCGGTAGCGGGGATCTGTGCGCAGCGGCTTCAGCCCTTCGTCGATACGCAGACGCATGCGGTTGGCCATTCCCCAGCGCGTGCGATCGAGCCACGCGAAAGCGGAATCGGTCTGGCCAAGCCTGACGTGGGCCTCGGCGATGTAGACTCCCTGAAGGTCGATCTGCGGCCGCCGCTCGACTAGCGCCAGCAGCGATTTCGCGGCGGCACGGTCCCCACAGAGCAGCACGACGCGGACGTGGCTGACCAAGGTCATATTCTCGTTGGGGGCGAGCTGCTGCGCGCGCTTGTTTTCGGCTCCGGCCTCGGAACAGCGGCCGTCGCGGGCGAGGTTGATGGATCGGTCGGCGGCCGTGCCCGGATGATTCGGGTCGACTATCGTGCTACGAGGTAGCGGGGCAGCCGTCGACGAGCGGATGCCCGCATACGTCTCGATCATAATCGTCATTTCTCGAATCGGCTGAGAGAGCGGATCGAGCTCGCGGGCGCGCCGGATTTCACGCAGCGCCTCCTCCTTCCGATCGAGCGTGACGAGCAGGATCGCATACCAGTGGTGCGCGAGGGCATTGCTCGGGGCCAGCTGCAAGGCGCGCCGGAACTCTAACTCGGCGGTGGGCCAGTCGCCGGCATCAGTGAGCGTTCCCGCCAGTGACGTGTGCGCCTCCGAAAGGCTTCCATCGAGCGTGAGCGCAGTGCGCGCCATCCGGGGCGCGGTGTCAACCGCAAACTCCAAGGGCATGAAACCGAATCCGCCCGCTAGGCGGTACGCGTCGGCGAGACCGGCATAGCCCAGCGCGAACGTGGAGTCGCGTCTGATGGCCTCCTTGTGCAGCCCAATTGCGAGGCGAAGCCCCGCTGGATTCCGACTGAGCGCGGCGTCGCGACCACGAAGATAGAGGCCGTAGACGATCGGATCGACGCGGCGGGCTGACGCGCGTGCCGGTTTCCCGTCGATCGCGGAATCATCAGCCCGCTCATTCGCATTGAGCCGCATCGCAATTGCATCGGCGATGTCACGCTCGAGCGCTGGCAGCTCCGCAGCGTCGCGCTCGTACCGCTCTGCCCAGAGGTGCCGATCCGCCAGCGCGTTCACGAGCTGCGCATCGACCATCACGCGATTCGCGGTGCGGACGACGCTTCCCTCCACCACTGCGTTGCAACCCAATTCGCGGGCGATCTGGGGAAGCGGTTTTTGCGTGGCCTTGTACTGTGCGGCCGAGGTTCGAGAAATCACGCTCAGTCGCTGATGGCGCGCCAGCTCGGTGATGAGGGCGTCGGTTACAGCATCCGCGAAATCGTCCTGCGAGCGATCGCCGGAGTAATTCGCGAGCGGGATGACGGCGACACACGACGATGGCACATTTGGCGCGGCCTTGTGCGTGAAGGCGAACGTGGCTAACGCGGCGCCCGCCAGGCCCAGCGCTGCACCCCCTGCGTACCACCAGCTCGCGCGGCGACGCGGCACAGGTGGTTCGCGCGTGGTCCCGCTGCGTGAGCCTGTCTCGGATGTCGGTAACGACGCGACAGGCGCTGACGAAGCGACAAACGAAGGCGAAGGCACAACTTGCGGTGATGAGGGGGTGACGGTCTCAGGCGTGGGTGTCTGCAAGGCTTTGACGAACCGGTTGATCCGCCCATCAGGCGGAGCGTCGAGCTCCTCGCGTAGGAGCGCCTCGTGCACGCGCGCGTGGCGAATCGCGGCCCCGGGATCTCCCGCGGCGGCCAACGCACTCATCAGCTGGAGCGCTGCCTCAGAGTTGAGCGGATCCTGCGCGGCAACTCGACGCCGCCATATCACAGCGCCCGCGGGATCGCCCGCAGCCTCACGCTCGGCCGCGATCGAATTCATGGCGGCCGCATATCGGCGGGCGTAAGTGGCGCGCGTTGTGTCCAGCCAGGCGGCGAATTCCGGGGCGGCGCCTGCGACGTGAAAGCCGGCGAGCAGCTCACCACGATACAGCTCGACCGCCTCCGTGTAGCGATGCGCTTCAACCGCTTCGTCGAATGTGAGCGCATCGCACCAGATCGTACTCAGGTCAATCGCCAGCTCCTCGGCGGTACGACTGACGACGACGTCCGCGCCGAGCGCACCGCGTAGAAAGTAGACTGCCTGGCTGAGCGCGTTGCGGGCGTGCGCCTGATCCTGGTCCGGCCAGAAGAGCGCGAGCAGTTGATCGCGGCGATGAGGCCCCTGCGGAGTGGCGAGCGCGAGGTAGGTGAGCAGCGCGACGCGCCGGGGCTGCGCGAGGACAGAGCGTAGCTCGCTGCCGTCGGGCGCCTGGAGATCGAGCGCCCCAAGCGTCCGGAGCCGTAGTATGGACATCGTCATGACATGTCGCCACCTCGAATCGCGGTTTGTAGCCGCGATATGCCACCGGCGAGAGACGGAGAACCCGTCTAGCTCACTCTCCAAGGTACGCCCGACTCATGAACCCGCAATCGGCCGATGTCGAGAAGGCGACACTTTCGGGGTTGGGGCGATAGATTGCTAATTAGACAGGGGTGCCCGCGGATTCATAGCTGCCATGCAAAGTTGCGACGCGGGCTGAGAAAGTCCCTCAGAACCTGATCCGGTTAGTACCGGCGTAGGGAGTCGAACGATGGAAGCCCGCACACAAATGCATTACGCTCGCCGCGGTGAGATCACCGACGCGATGCGGTTCGTCGCCGAACGTGAGGATCTCTCTCCGGAGCTGGTGCGAGACGAGATTGCGATAGGTCGGCTCATCATCCCCGCCAACATCCACCACCTCGCCGGCGCGCTCGAGCCGATGGCAATCGGCAAGGTCGCGCGAGTGAAGATCAACGCCAACATCGGCAACTCGCAAGTCTCGTCCGATGTGAATGGCGAGATCGAGAAGCTGAAGATCGCCGTCAAATACGGCGCCGACACGGTGATGGACCTCTCGACCGGCGGGAACATCGATGGAATCCGCCGCGCAATCATCGCCGCTTCAACGGTTCCGATCGGCACGGTACCGATCTACCAGGCCGTGCAGGGTGGACCGGATGGGAAGTGGGACAAGCAGCTCGAGGAGCTGACCGCCAACGACCTCCTCGACATGATCGAGCATCAGGCGAAACAAGGCGTCGATTATATGACGCTGCACGCGGGAATTCTGATCGAGCATCTCCCGCTGGTGCACGGACGGATAACGGGGATCGTAAGCCGGGGCGGATCGCTGCACGCGGTGTGGATGATGGCGCACCGCAAGCAGAATCCACTCTACGAGAGGTTCGAAGACGTCCTCGACATCCTCCGCAAGTACGACGTCACCGTCTCACTCGGCGACAGCCTCCGGCCGGGTTGCATCGCCGACGCCAGCGACCGCGCGCAATTCGCCGAGCTCGACACGCTCGGCGAGCTCACGAAGAGAGCGTGGGAGAAGGATGTGCAGGTGATGGTCGAAGGCCCAGGACACATCCCAATGGACCAGAT
>DHJO01000010.1:0-1855 GCA_002404375.1 Gemmatimonadales bacterium UBA4718
GGCTCGAATCCTCTCCCGACTCCCCCGTACACGTAGCTCTCGCTTCCGGCGAAGTCCCAATTGCCGAGGGTGAATGCGAGGCGATGAATCGAGAAGTATCGCTGTACATTCGGTCCCGTCGGCTGCACGAGATCGTCGAGCCGGGCGATGACGGTGGAGAAGTGAACCTTGTCGCTCCCGATCAGACCGTACAGGTGGTCGTACGTGTACGCGTAGTCGCCGAGCATCAACCCGTCGAGGGTCGGCGGTCCCCAGTTTCTTCCTACACGACCAAAGGTGACGTGGGCGAAGCTCCACTGTCCCCCGACGTACCCGTCCTCGGTGCGCGCCGCGAGCTTTCGATCTTTGCGTCCAGCGAATTCCGGATCGACGTTGAGCCGCGAATCTATGAGCACGCGAGTGAACCCAACGAACGGGCCGCCCGCCATCACCAGTCGCATCGCTCCGCCCGGTCGCAATTTGCGCTGCCGATCCGAGAGCATGAGCTCGCGGCGGCCTGAGGTCTGTTCCGTGGCGTAAGCATCTCCCGTCCCACGCGCTCGAAAAGTTTGCGCCGAGAGTGTATCAGAATCCCCCGGCCGCACCGCATATTTCTCGACCGCCTTGTACAACGCGTCGAGGTAGGAAGTGACAACCGGCCCCGGCTCCCTCGTGCGAGCAGAATCAACCGCAGTCCGCAGCGCTCGCTCGGTAAACGGTCTCTCGAGCGTCGACAACTCCCGAAACATTCCGCGCGCCATCAAAGCGTTCACGTACGTGTAAGCGATATCATCGAGCGGCACATAAGCCGACGCTTGAGCCGACAGAGCCAACGGGCATCCGAGGGCGCAAAGAAGGAGTAGTCGGCAAAGCTTCTTCATCTGTACCATGGCGACAAATGCATCTTCGGCGTCAACTCGAGCGCCGGCGCAGGAAACCGGTAGTAACTGAGCGTGTGCTTGACCGACCTCCACCACGGCGCCTGACCCGGCAGCTTCTCCGGATCGAAGTCCAGCGACAGAACGATCTTTCGCTTTGCCCTCTGCGTCACGCCCGTCTCCGGATTGACCCAGTCCGTAATTGCATGCCCCACTGAGAATCGAATGAAGCTCGGCCAGTACGGTTTCGCTCCGTCCGGCAGAAGCTGATTCACGTCTGTCGAGAACCAGTACGTCTGCCCCGAATAATCGAGCGAAGGCCGCAGCTCCGACGTATTTGCGCTGTTCTTGAGCGCGAGCGTTCTGTGATAGGAGAACGTCGGCTTGACTACTCTGAGCCCCGGGTGAATCTCCTGCATCACGGCCAAGGCCTGCCCGGTCGTGTTTGCGATCATGTCCGCATACGAGAACCCGTATTTCTTGAACTGCCCATCGAAGATCTCGATCTGTAGTTGAAACGCAGCCGCGTAAGCGGCACTCCAGATTATAGCCTTCTTCGGACTCACACAGGCCAAGCGCAAGCCCTCGTAACCGAACCGAGCGAGCTGGTAGCCGCCGAGCAAGTGGCCAAACTTGTCCTGGTCGCGGAACTCCTGGTCCCAGTCGGCGTGAAAGAAAAAGTGCGGCGCGCGCTCACCCGACCACCACGCCTTTTTGAAGTAGTGATACAGGTACGCGTTTCCGCCGACGAACGCCGATCCGACGCCGGTGCGAACGGCATTGAGCTGGCTGGAAGCAAGCGGGCACGACCGGTTAGGCAAAGCCACTGCGGAATCGCGCCGCGGTGGGGCAGAAACCTGTAGACCATCCTGCGCTTTTGCCGCAGTCGTTCCCGCCGTCACGCCAATGAGCAGCGCGACGAAATAACACTTTATATGCGGCAATACTTCTCTCCAGTCAGTGATAGTGCGCGCCCTTACGCAACCGTGACGTCGGCC
>DHJO01000010.1:2071-3087 GCA_002404375.1 Gemmatimonadales bacterium UBA4718
TCGACGCCGAGTCGCTTGAGCGCTTCGGGCAGCGCCTCGGGATGCTCGATGTCCACGGCTGCGCCCAGCGCGGACTCGAGCTCCCGGCGATTCGGCTTGAAGATCGTCGCGCCCTTGTACGCGAAGAAATTTCTGTATTTAGGATCTACTACGGTGGGAATACTTCGGGCATGGGCGTGCTTCATGGACAGGTCGATGAGCTCGGGCGTCAGCACTCCCTTGTTGTAATCCTCGAACACCACCGCGGTCCCGTTGTCGATCGCCGTAATCGCCGCATCGATGAGCGCGACGACTTCGTCGCCCCGAATGTCGGCGTCTTCCTCTTCATCGAAGCGCACGATCTGCTGGGACCGGGCGATGACGCGAGTCTTGGTGGTGGTTCGCCGCCTGACGGTCACGACGGAGCGCAGGTTCGCGCCGAGCTCGCGCAGCATCTCCTTCACCACCTGCCCCTCGGCGTCGTCACCCACGGCGCACACGAGATCGCACTCGGCACCGATAGCCGCGACGTTCTGCGCGACGTTCGCCGCGCCGCCCAGGGCCAGCTCCTTGTCGCGGATCCTCACGACGGGGACCGGGGCTTCGGGGGAGATGCGGTCGACGTCGCCGCGCATGTACACGTCGAGCATCGCGTCGCCGATTATGGCTACGCGCTGCCTGGCTCCATCGGACAACAGCTCGATTAGTCGGTCGCGGGAAATGGATTCGATCACTAAAGGCTTCTGTTAGGCGTTTTAACTGCAACAGAACGGGTGCGAGTTTTCAGTAGCATGGCTTGCAGATACCAGTCACTGCGGTGCCGACTTGTCTGCCCAGGCTTATGGTAAGGGCAAAGGTATTCGCCTGTGCCCTGAATCGCGCCAATGGCGTCCCGACGTAGTGAACTCGGAACTACCAGCTATGCTACTCACAACTCGCACCCGTTCAGTTGCCGTTGTCAGTTTGCAGGAACCAGTGAGCAGTTGACAACTTAAATCCCGTAATAACCATGAGCAAACCGGCCCACCCCTTGCCCT
>DHJO01000010.1:3269-5254 GCA_002404375.1 Gemmatimonadales bacterium UBA4718
GACCTGTTTCAGCAGATGGATGTCATCGGGGTTGGATCTCTTGGGATCGTGCTCCTCACGGGGTTTTTCACGGGCATGGTGCTCGCATTACAGAGCTCCGTGCAGCTTGCGGCCCTGGGACAGACGGCTCTCATCGGAAAACTGATCGCTGGATCGATGGTGCGCGAGCTGGGTCCGGTTCTGGCCGGCCTGATGGTGGCGGGGAGAGTCGGTTCGGGCATCGCCGCCCAGCTTGGCTCGATGCGCGTGACGGAGCAGATCGACGCGCTCAACACGCTCGGCACGGACCCGATCAAGAAGCTCGTCACACCAAGAGTTCTCGCTTCGCTGATCATGCTGCCGTTGTTGACCGTCATCAACGATTTCGTGGGAATCTTCGGCGGAAGCATCATCGCCAAATTTTACCTTGGCTTGCCGACGTCGTTCTACTGGAGGACGGTGTTCGAGCAGATCCTGTCGGGCGGCTTCACGCTGCGGTACATCCCGAACGATTTCATTCAGGGGCTGATAAAGCCATTCGTCTTCGGAGGAATCATCTCCATCATCGCCTGTTACCACGGCCTGAAGACAACGGGCGGCACCGAGGGAGTAGGGCTGGCAACGACGAAGACCGTCGTGGCCGCGAGCATCCTGATTCTCGTCGTCGACTACTTTCTCACGCAGGTCATTCTCGCAGTGTTCCAGCCATGAGCGACGAAGACGATCGTCGCAAGCCGGCCGACCGGAGAACGCCGAACCCGAAGGACGAGACATCGATGCCTCGTCGCGCGCGCGACTCGGGCAGGGTGCGCGCGGCGATCCGGACCGAGCTGGAGGAAGTCGCCGACCAGAATGAGCAGAAGCAGCCCGCCGTCGATTCCCAGAATCGGGTCATCTCGCTGCAGAACATCTCGCTCGCCTTCGAGGAGCCGATCCTCGAGAACGTCTCGTTCGACGCAAAGGAGGGAGAAACCGTCGTCGTGGTCGGCGAATCGGGCACCGGAAAGTCGACGATTCTCAAGCTGCTCCTCCGGCTTCTCATCCCCGACCAGGGCCGCGTTTCCATCGATGGGGAGGACATCACGCATCTCACCTTCGACGACGCGCTAAAGGTCCGGCAGAAGATGGGGATGGTCTTTCAGGGAGCGGCGCTGTTCGATTCGATGACCGTATACGAGAACGTCGCGTATCCTCTGCGAGAGCACACTACGCTGGGCGAAGACGAAATCGAGGCGCGCGTGCGGGAGAAGCTCAATTTCGTCGACCTCGAGCCGGACAAGGTGATCGACCAGCTGCCGTCGGAGCTTTCCGGCGGCATGAAAAAGAGAGTCGGCATCGCCCGCGGACTCGCCAACAATCCCGAGATCATGCTCTACGACGAGCCAACCTCGGGTCTCGATCCACTCACGACGGCAACCATCACGTACCTTATCATCAAGCTGCAGCGGGAGCTCGGCGTCACCAGCGTCGTCGTTTCGCACGACATCCGATCCGCATTCCGCATGGCGAGCAAGATCGCGCTGCTCGCCAACAAGCGCGTCGGATTCTTCGGCACGCCCGAGGAGATGACCGGCAGCGACGACCCATACCTTCGCGAATTTCTGGGCGGATTCTGACAGCGATGATACTTTCTAGTAGATGAAGCGATCGTCGTACATCACCTGGGACCAGCTCAAAGTCGGAGTGCTGATACTCGTGGCACTCTTCATCCTCGCGGTCGCCATCGTCAAACTCGGCCAGGCCGGCAATCTGTTCGGGAAGCGGTACCAGCTTGTCGCCTTCGTCTCGAACGCGAGCGGTCTCCGCGTTGGCGGTCCCGTAACGGTCGCCGGACAACTGGCGGGGAGTGTGAAGGACGTCCAGTTCCTTCCTCCACACATGGACACGACCCGCAATCTCAGGCTGATCGTGGAAGTGGATCGCAAGCTCGCCGAGCAGGTCCGCAAGGATTCCCGCGCGAAGATCAAGACGCAGGGTTTCCTCGGTGACAAGGTGTTCGACATCTC
>DHJO01000010.1:5425-7301 GCA_002404375.1 Gemmatimonadales bacterium UBA4718
AGGGACAGTCGGCCGGCTCCTCGACGATCCGCAGCTCTATTACAGTCTCAATCGCACGGTTGCATCGGTCGACACCGTAATCAGACAGATGACCGCCGGGAGCGGCTCGCTGGCGAAGCTGCTCCGCGACGATACGCTTTATGTGCACCTCCTTAGCGTCGTCACCCGCGCCGACTCTCTCGTGGGCATGATGTCGGGCGGAAACGGCGGCACCATGAAGAAACTGTTCAGCGATCAACAGCTCTACGATCAGCTGGTGAAAACCGTGACCGAGCTGAATAAAGTTCTCGCCGACGTCCGACGAGACCCGCAACGGTACACAAAAACGATGATCCAGGTTAAGCTATTCTAGGATTCAACTAGAGTATCTTGAAGTGTGATCAAAGCGTACGAGCTCGATGTTTCAGTCAGCCGCGGTCAGGGAACCGAATCGGAGCACCGAGTACACGCCGCGGTAGTCGGAGAAGGAGATGAGCTCCTCGGCGCCGCCCGCGACGGCAACGCGTTTACGTTCTGGCGATCGTGCGCGAAGCCATTCCAGGTAATTCCGTTCCTCGCTTCCGGCGGCTTCGACGAGCTGGGCTGGGACGAGGCGCAACTCGCGGTGTCGTGCGCGTCGCACGGCGGTGAGCCGGAGCACGTCGCGCTCGTGGAGGGAATGCTCCACGACATCGGTCTCGAAGAGGGCGATCTCGCCTGTGGTCCCCACGAGCCGTCCTCACAGCGCGGCGCCAAAATCCTGAGAGAATCCGGCGGCCGTCCGTCGAGACTGCACAACAACTGCTCGGGAAAGCACGCGGCAATGATGGCGATGGCTCGGCACAAGGGTTGGCCGACGCAGGGGTACGAACGGCCGGATCATCCAGTGCAGCGACATGTTCTGCACGAGGTCGCGCTGTGGACCGACCTGGCGTGCGGCAAGATCGTCCAGGCGGTAGACGGATGCGGCGTCGTGGTCTTTGGAATGACGCTCGAGAGAATGGCCCGCGCGTACTCCCGCTTCGCGATCGCCGCGGCGCGCGGCGAAGTATTCCCGCGGCGGGTTGTCGACGCGATGAGCAACCATGCATTCCTCGTTGGCGGCACAGATCGCTTCGACTCGGCGCTGATCGCGGAGACGGGCGGTCGCGTCGTCTCGAAAGTAGGCGCCGAGGGAGTACACTGCGCGATGCTGACCGAGCGAGGCATCGGTGTCGCGGTCAAGGTCGAAGACGGCGCCCAACGCGCGCAGGTGCCGGCACTCCTGAGACTGCTCCAGGAGTTGGAGGCTCTGCCGACGCCGCTATCGCCCCGCCTGGCCGATTGGATGCGCAGGCCGGTGAAAAACACTCGCGGCGAATCCGTCGGTGAAGTCGTGATGCGAGCCGACCTGTCCTGACACCACCTGCTGGCCAACTGATGATGGACGCCACGACTCGATGACAACCGGAGCCGAAGCACGCGCTAGCGTTGCCCCAATCGAGGCCGGTCTCAGACATCTCGTAAGAATCGCGGGCGCGATCGCCGGATCGCCCGAGGGCCAGGTGCGGTCCCTAATGTCTGAAGCCGTCGACAAAGTGGACCCCGTTTCGGTCGAGGAGATAATTCTTCAGTCGTACCTGTTCGCCGGATTCCCGAGGACGCTCAACGCGATGAGGATGTGGCGCGTCGTGTCGGAGCGTCCCGCGCCCGACACCGATCCCGAGGCGGCCGCCGAGGACTTCGATCTCTGGCGGCGTCGCGGAGCGGAAACTTGCGCCATCGTCTACGGCGAGGCGTACGAGAAGCTGCGGCAGAATGTCTGCCAGCTGCACCCCGCGCTCGATGAGTGGATGATCGTCGACGGGTACGGGAAAGTTCTCGCGCGTCCCGGAGTGGATCTTCGAACGCGTGAGCT
>DHJO01000091.1:0-2965 GCA_002404375.1 Gemmatimonadales bacterium UBA4718
AAAGCCCGGATGCTTTGGATCTGCGCCGATAGGTGTTAAGGATCTTCGTTGCAGGGCGGGAATTGTTTGGGAACTGCCGCTCGGGATGCTTCAGTTCGCCTCACAGAACTCTCCTACGAAACAACAGCGCGCGAGGACAGCGACAAGCGCATGCGTGCTCGCGCGCTCTTCTGGCTTGGGCAGAAAGACGATCCCCGTGTAGCCAAGCTGATTGGAGACCGACTCGAGCATTAGCCTTCGTACTTGAAGGAAACCTTGATCTTGGCGCGGTAGCTCTCGACTTTGCCGTCCTTGATAGCCATGTCGAGCAGACAGACCTCGGCCACACGCAGATCGCGCAACGTCTTCGACGCCCGCTTGATCGCGGCTGCGGCCGCTTTCTCCCATGACTCCGTGCTTGTTCCAACCAGCTCGATCACTTTGTAGACGCTTTCCGCCATGTCAATCTCCTCGTTTTCCTGCGTTTGGTCGCTGCGTTCACCAGGAGGTGGAACGCTTAGACTAGCAGAGCCGCCGGGATCCTTGCAAGGGCGCGCCCGAATTCACGGCTGGCGCGCGAATACCTCGCTCCAGCGGATGCGACCGGTGAGCTGCATTGCGGCGAACAGCGTGAGGATCGAGCCAATCGTGATCGCGAGGCCGGTGAAGCCCTTGAAGAAGAACGCGTAGGAGAACAGCACGAGATAAATGAACTGCGCGGCCGCCGCTTCCCGGAACGCGAAGCGCGGACCTACCACGAGCCGCAGGTAGCTCACCACCAGCGCGATCGACACCGCTGATGCGATCAGGAACGCAACGTGGATGGAGATGTGATCGACGAGGTACGCCATGAGCAGGTGGAACGAAAAAAACGCCGCCGCGAGAAAGGCGTAGTTCATCGGGTGCAGGTCGATTCCGCGAATAGTTGTGATGATGAACATCACGGCGAAGAAGAAGAGAAGTGAGACGGGGGCGAAGAACGCGATCTGCCCCGCGAGGGGACCGGGCTGAAGCTTCTCCGGCATGGCCATCCCGATCTGGAAGCCGGAGAGAAGGTTCGCGTACTTCCACTGAAGCTTCCAACCATTGCCGTCTTTCTGCTTGTCCGTCGCGGACAGCGTGTTTTCGGGAAAGTCTATGTCATCGAAGTTGGTGTGCATCACCAGGTCGAAGTCACGAACAGAAGCAACGTCTTGCCCCAGGACGTACCGCCAGTCGTTCAGACCCTGCGACTTGTAGGCGACCGACAGCATGGCGCTATCACCGGCGGGGAGGCGTGCGGTGGTGAGAAGCGCCTGATTCTTTATTTCGTACGCCGCTGGAGCGCCGTTCAGCGTCACTCGCAAATCATCGTAGACTGCCTGGGCCGCCGGAAGCGGGAACTCGAACACCACGGAGTCGGAGGATGTCGTGTTCCTGAATTTGAAGGCTCCATCGAAAGAGACCGCATAAGTGCTGTACCAGAGCAAACCCTTCTGCCGGTAATCGAGAAGGAAGTTCACCGCCGCGCGAGTCTGGTCGAGTGGAAGAGGAACGCGGATCCTGACGGTCTCGGTCCTGCTCGGAGTGGATGTAGCAGCCGGTTGGGGCTCCAGCGGGGCGCGTCGACGCACGGGCAAGGGAATCGATTGGTCAGAACCCGCGACGGTGCGGGTCTCGAGCCTCTCGGTGTAAGCGACCGGTGCCTGCTGCGCCTGACTCGTTCCCCATGTCGAGCCGACGCGGTCCCGGAGATGCTGATCGGAGCCCCGCGTGCGCGAGAAAATGGTGCTTCCGAGAATGAGCCACGCGATCGAGGTGCAGACGAAGATGAATGCGATTGCGACTATGCGCTTGACCATGACTCGGCGAGGTTGTGGTTGTTTGAAGGGAGCTCTGTTTTCGTCAACCAAAGTAAAGTACTTTACACCGCAAAGTCAATCGGAAGATGAAGTTTGTACCCCGCAACAGCAGGCAACTAGCCCGCTACCGCAAGCTCGATAGTCACCACGCATCCTTCTCCCGGCGCGCTCCGCACCTCGATCTCTCCTCCCATGGCTCGCGCGAAGTCGCGTGAGATCGAGAGTCCCAGCCCTACACCCGCGTACTCCCGGGTCGGGCCGGTCTGCACCTGAAAAAACGGCTCGAACACGCGGTCGAGCTTGTCCGGTTCGATACCGATGCCTGTATCGGAAACGCGTATCGAAACCCTGTCACCGGATCGCAGTGCCGTGAGCTCTATTCGGCCACGCGGAGGGGTAAACTTGACTGCGTTACCGAGCACGTTGAGCAGAATCTGGCGCAACTTTACCGGGTCGGCGGTCACCATGAGCTTAGGGTCACACCCGGTCCAGATGTAGGTCAGCTCGTGCCGGACAAGATCGGGGCGCAACAAAGGCTCGAGCGAATCGAGCTCCTGACAAATGGCAACCGTTTGCGGCGTTACGGGGATTCTTCCAGCCTCTATCTTCGCGAAGCTCAGCACATCCTCTATCAGGGCGAGCAGGTGTTCTTCATTGCTGCGAATGCGGACGACCGCGTCATTCTGCTTCGGGGTGAGGGGACCGGGCACGCCGAGTAAGAGAAGCTCGGCGTAACCCGCGATCGCGTTTAGAGGCGTGCGAAGCTCATGACTCATCACCGCCATGAACTCGGCCTTCGTACTATTGGCGGCGGTCGCGACATCTCGCGCTTCTCGCAACTGCTCCCTGGAGCGCTCTCTTTCCGAGATAGATGCACCGAGCACCAAGAACGTCGCGGCTGTAATGCCCATGAACGTCTGCACCGCGAGCAGACTCTCGTGAAGCGTTGGTCGGGTGGAAGGGTCCTGCCACAACACAGTTCCGGCGACGGCGATGGCTGACACAACGACTGTGGCCGTGACGGCCCCTCGCTGTCCGAATCTGATCGCCGCCCACATGAGCAGCGGGAAGAACACATACGCCTTCCCCACCGGTCCGCCGTCCGGCGTGATTGGCGCGACGAAGATGATGAAACTCGCGACTAT
>DHJO01000091.1:3058-5332 GCA_002404375.1 Gemmatimonadales bacterium UBA4718
AGAATAGCCGGCGCGACGAGGAGTGCGCCTATCGCGTCGCCCACCCACCAGGTCCGCCAGGTCTCGCCCAATTTATCCGCTGAGACCAGGCCCGCGAAACGAAGACTCGCGACTCCTATCGTCGCGCTGATCATGGTGGACAGCATTGCTGCGAGCGCAATGAGCGCGAATACGGCGCGCAACCCATCAAGCGCGGGTCGGAATCCCGTCACGCGTTTCAGTGCATAGGCTCCCACGACAGCTTCGAGAGTGTTGCCCGTTGCGATGCCGGCGGCGGCGAGCGTGGGAGCGCCGGTCAGGATGTTTGCGACGAGTGCGCCGATAAAAATTCCCGGCCAGAGCCGGCGGCCGCCTAAAAGGACGGCGGCAAGCGCGATACCGGTTGGTGGCCAAACGAGTGCGGCGAACCCCGACACCGCATCCAGCCCGAGTCCGGCGCGGGCGGCCAGAACGTACAGGACTGCGATCGCCGCAACTTGCCCGATGTATGAAGGGCTCAGTAGCCTCTGGCGCGGAGCGAGTTCAGAGGTCTCTTCTGTAATCAGTTCGGTTACAGCCACTCTATACTATACCCGCTGAAACGCCTGCCAACGATAGTCAGCTACGCTCGCACGCACCTACGAAAGTCGTCACCGCCGGCGGACCCGACCCGGCGCCCTCATCGTGCTTGAAGAACACGTAGGCCTCTTTCCACGCCTGGCCGGTCACGCACTTCGCCCACTCGACGAGCGCGGCTTCGTCGTAATCGAGCCGATGCAGCCTCAGATAACCCCATGAGGCAGTGGACACTACTGGACACTTAAACTCGTCCTGCTCGATGATGCACATCGCGATGTCCCGCTCGCGCATCGCGTCGTAGATCTCGTCGTCGAACCAGCTCTCGTGCCGGAACTCGAACACGTACCGGCGATCGGACGGCAACAGTCCGAGAAATCCGCGAAACCGATTTGCATCCTTCTTGAGATTGGGCGGCAGCTGAAAGAGAATCGGGCCCAGTCGCTCACCGAGCACCGCGGTGTTCTTCAGCAGGAAGTCGACGGTATCGGCCGCTTCCTCTTTCAATCGCGCATGGTGCGTGATGCGCTGGCTCGCCTTCAGCGCTTCCATCAGGTCGAGCATCTTGGTCTCAGAGCTTGGCGCGGCATCTCCCGTGATGTCCTGTCCGTCGATCTTTCTCTGAATCGTCTCCAGGGTCCGCTCGCGCACGGTGTCCTTGTACTTCGCGGGCTCGAACGAATCGTTCGACGTCTGATCGATCAGCTGCTTCGCAAGCTTCAGCTCGGCGTCCTTCACTTCGCCGGCCGGGATGGTGACTTCGGTCGTCGGACGGACTTCGTCGGCGTAGTGGAGCTGCTCCATCACCAGCACTCCGTTGAGCGGACGAAGGAGCACGAGGTGCTGTTGGCCGCGCGCCGCGTACTGGCCGAGTGCGGCGCGTCCCGTTTCCTTGAGCGCCGCGGCGAGGAGACGATACGCGCGGTCACCGCCCTTGTCGGGACCCAGGTAGTACACCTTCTCCAAATACTCGCGATCGACGCCGGCGAGCGGGACGAACTCGATGACATCGATGGTGCTTGTCGCCTTCTCTTCGAGCGCCTTCAGCTCTTCGGGAGTGAGGATGACGAACTGGTCCTTGGCGAACTCGTAGCCCTTCACCGTTTCGTCGCGCGTCACGACCTCGTTGTTGTCTTTGGGACAGATGTACTGCTGCTTGAGGCGGGTGCCGCACTTCTTGTGCAGCATGTTGAACGAGACACTTGCCTTGGATTCGGACGACGAGAAAATGTTGACGGGGACGGAGACGAGACCGAAGGAAATCGTCGCGGTGCCGATCGAGCGAGCTGGCATGAGCTGGGAGAAGAAAAAGTGGAATGCGCGTCAGTCAGAAGTAACGGAAGCGTCACAAATATTTCTTGCGTGGAAATCTCTCTGCACTTTATTCTTACTTATGTCCCCGAAGGACGCAACAGCCAACTCGTCATCACCGGCAGATAACCTCGCCAGCTATCGCGCCAAACGGTCTCCCGACCGAACGCCCGAGCCGTTCGGGCCAGTCTCGCCCGTTCCCGGGAATCTGTTTGTCGTCCACAAGCACGCCGCGCGGAATCTCCATTTCGATCTGCGGCTGGAGATGGACGGCGTTCTCCGGTCGTGGGCGGTTCCCAAGGGACCGTCGTACGACCAGGCCGAGAAGCGCCTCGCGGTAAAGGTCGAAGACCATCCGCTGGAGTACGGCGACTTCGAGGGTGTGATCCCGGCGGGAAACTACGGCGC
>DHJO01000091.1:5448-5633 GCA_002404375.1 Gemmatimonadales bacterium UBA4718
TTGAGAGGCTACAAGCTCCACGGAAAGTGGACACTGGTGAAGATCAAGAAATCCGACAAGGATTGGCTGCTGATCAAGGAACGAGACCAGTGGCTGAGTTCGCCTGGCGATCCCGACAATTTTTCCGAAGAATCGGTGCTCTCGGGTCTCACCGTTGAGGAGATCAAATCGGGAGAAAGTCCGGC
>DHJO01000070.1 GCA_002404375.1 Gemmatimonadales bacterium UBA4718
GTCCAGCCTGCTCACCGGCGACGGTGGCGGCGAACGGAGTCGACTTCTTGGAGCCCTTGAAGCCGGCCTTGCCCGACGAGCCCCACGAGATCGTGTTCCCGTGAGTGTCGGTGATCGTGATCGTCGTGTTGTTGAACGTGGCGCTGACGTGGGCGATTCCTTCCGCCTCGATTATGCGCTTTACCTTCTTTCCTATTGCCATTACTCAGATACCTTGGACATCACTTAGTGACCTTCTTCTTGCCGGCGATTGCGCGGCGTGGGCCCTTCTTGGTGCGGGCGTTGGTGTGCGTGCGCTGACCACGAACGGGCAGGCCTCGGCGGTGACGGATCCCCCGGTAGCTCCCGATGTCCATGAGTCGCTTGATGTTCATCGCGACTTCGGTGCGCAGCGCGCCCTCGACGCGAAAATCCTTTTCGATCGCCTGGCGAAGCTTATTGGTATCAGCATCGCTCAGGTCGCGAATGCGCTGCTCGGAGTTGACGCCAGTCGACTGGAGAATCCTTCGCGCCAGGGCGCGGCCGATTCCGAAGATGTACGTCAGGCCGATCTCGACCTTCTTCTCGCGCGGGAGATCTACGCCAGCAATACGCGCCATTAATTAACCCTGCCGCTGCTTGTGCTTTGGATTGCGCTTGCAGATGATGCGAGTCACGCCCTGCCGTTTGATGACCCTGCAGTGCTCACAGATCGGCTTCACGCTGCTGCGAACTTTCACGTCCTACTCCCTACACGATGTTGGAAGGAGGGCCGGAGCCCTCCAGATTTTTCCGAGGTTAGCCTTTGAAATTACATACGCCGGCTCTTCAAGGCAAGCCTTCGGGATGGTCCAAAGTGTGACAGCACGCGAGGTTACCTCGGCTCGGAATTGGGGCAGCTTGTTGGCTGTGAGCCGTTCCAATCGGGTTTACGGTCTGAACGCGACACTTAGGGGTCGATTCGCGTCAACGAGTCAGTAGGTCCCTAAGTGTCGCTCTCAGACTGTAAGTGTCACAGAAACTAGCCCAGCCGTTCACTTGGGTTGGCTCCTCGAAACGAGTGACGCTCAACTACGAAGTTAGATCGACCTCATTACCGCCTTGAGCTCCAAAGCCGGGTCTTTAGCCTCAGTCACCAGCCTGCCAAGCACGATATAGGTCGCCCCCGCCTTTGCGGCTTCAGCCGCGGTGACGGTTCGCTTCTGGTCGTCCACCCTGCCCCCCGCCGCCCGAATTCCCGGGATCAGCAGCTTGAGCTTGTCGCCGTACTTGGCGCCGATCTTATGCGCCTCGAGGCCACTGCAAACCACTCCGTGAGCCCCAACTGCCGCGCAGTCGCCGGCCAGGCGGAGGACCTCCCCATATACCTCGAGCGTCTTCCTGCCCCATGCACTCCGAAGCTGGGCCGCGTCGAGTGACGTGAGGATCGTCACCCCAAGAACTCCGCACCGGTCCCCGGCTCCCTCGACCGCTGCTTCGATCATCTCCCTGCCGCCCGAGGTGTGAACCGTGAGCAGCTTCGCGCCGATGGCTGCCGCGCTGCGCGCCGCGCCGCGAACGGTATTGGGGATGTCGTGCAGCTTGAGGTCGAGAAAGACATCGTTCCCCAGCGCGCGCAACGTCTGGACGATCTGCGGGCCCACCGCGGTGAAGAGCTCACCGCCGACCTTGTAAAATCGGCAGGTTTCTCCCAGCCGCTCGACCATTGCGAGCGCGAGGTCCGCGCGCGGAAAATCGAGCGCGACGATCGGAATAGGGCGCGTGCTTTTCGGTTCCGGTGCCCTCGTCGCCGTCTTCGTTCGAGTTCCCGCCGGTCGCGACTGTGGGCTCACCTCAGCTCTCCCAGCGCAGAGATCCGCGCAGCTCGGTCAATGAGCGTGTCCCGTTCTTCCGGCACCATGCCTCCAGGTCGTCGACGAGCTTCGCCGCGAGCTTTGGCTTCTGCATTGCGGCCGTGCCGACGGCAACGAGTGACGCGCCGGCGATCACATACTGGACGATGTCGGTCGCTTTGGAAATCCCTCCCACGCCGATAACCGGCAGCCGGACGGCCTTCGCGACTTTATAGGTCGCCAGCACTCCGACCGGGAGCAAGCCAACGCCGCTCACACCGCCGGTGCCGAAGCCTAGGGCTGGCCTGCGGGAGTCGACGTCGATGACGAGCCCGGGCATGGTGTTTACCACCGAAATCCCGTCCGCTCCCGCATCGGCCGCGATCTGTGCGCTCCTGGCGATGTCCCCCAACGTCGGAGACAGCTTGACGAAGATCGGCCGCCTGGTCGCGGCGCGTGAGCGCGTTATCACATCCCTGAGCGATTGCGGATCGGCGCCGAACTCCATGCCCCCGGCCTTGACGTTGGGGCAGCTCACGTTCAACTCGTATCCGGACACGCCCGCCGCGTCATCGAGTGTCGAGACGACCGTCGCAAAGTCTTCCGCTCGATTGCCGACGACATTTACCAGCACCTTGGCCCGCCGGAGATTCTCCGCCAGCCACGGCAGGTGCGCCGACTTCACTTCCTCGACGCCGGGGTTCGCCAAACCGACGGCGTTGATCATTCCTCCGTCGAATTCCGCCACACGAGGAGCCGCCGCCCCGTGCCTCGGCTCGACGCTTACGGCTTTGGTGACGAGTCCGCCCAGCGCGTCGAGATCGATCACGCGCGCAATCTCACGCCCATAGGCGGCGGTTCCGGCGGCCAGCAATACTGGATTTTGAAAATCGATTCCCGCGACGGTGACTGCCAGCGCGGTTGGGGCCACCGCTACCGGGTGCCTCCCACTCGGGACTGGTAGTGCGCGAGGTAATCGAGGACCGACTGCGCGATGTTTCTCGCGAGTGCCCGCTGGTTGTCCTGGTCGCTCAGGTACGTCGCCTCCGACTGATTGCTTCCGAAGCCGATCTCAACCAGAACGGCTGGCATGTACGATCCGCGCAGCACGGCAAAGTTCGCCTGCTGCACCCCACGATTCGGCCCGGGATGCACGTCTATCAGGCCGTTCTGGATCGTCAACGCGAGATCACTCGATTCTCTCAAGTGTTCATTCTGCGCCATGTCGGTGATGATGAAATTGAGCGGGTCTCCCTTCTGGGCGTTCGCGCCGGTCTCGAATTTCACCGATTCATTTTCCATGTCCTGGACCCGGCGCTCGTCCTCGGTCTTCGCTTCGGCAAGGAAATATGTCTCGAATCCCTTTTCACGGGCTGCCGCCGCCGTATTGTAGCCCGGGGCGTTCACATGGATCGAGATGAACACGTCGCCGTGATTGCTGTTGGCGATCTTTCCCCGATCGGCCAGCGCGATCAGAGTGTCGGTCGTTCGCGTCATGAGGACGTCCACGCCGCGCGCGCGAAGCACTGTCGCAAGCTTTTGCGCTACGGAAAGGGTTACATCCTTCTCGACGAACCACGCCGGAGATCCGATCGGGCCCGTCATGCCTCGATCGGGACCACCGTGTCCGGCATCGATCACAACCGTCTTCCGAACCGGCGGCCGTCTGAAAACCGGCTGTGGAGTGACCGGCCTGTTCGCTACAGGAGGTGCGGCGGTCGCTGTGCCGACAGGAGTGGAGCTCGCGGATTGGATCGACGCCGTCGGACGGCTTGCCACGGCAGTGACCGTTCGCAGCTCGCTCAGCGCCGGGTCGTAGACATATCCGCCGACGTATCTAGGAATCACATCGGTCACGAATTGAAAGGGCAGATACAGCTGCCCGCCCCTCACCTGCGGAGCGCGGGTCAGTGGGATGGTCAGCGTGTCGCGCTTCGCAAACGGAATTCCATCGATGAGATCGATTCGTGCCCGGGGAAGCGACAACGTGTAATGAAGATTCGTCGACGTGATCAACACCCCGCGCATCGCCCTCATCAGCGCGTCCGCGCGGACGCTCGGCTGACCAACGTCAATGGTCACCGGGACCGAGGCAATGGCGCCTCCGTCGCGCACGACGATGAACGTCGGAATCGGCGCAGCCATAGTCGCGGCGGCCGTCTGCAGGACGAGCAGCAGCCCGATCATCGGGTTCGTACCGCGCGCTGCATGTCGCGCTCGTCATCGCGGCGCTTTTCGTCAGCGCGCTTGTCGTAGAGCTTTTTGCCCTTGCCCAGCGCGAGCGCGATCTTCGCCTTGCCCCGCTTGAAATAGATCTCCAGCGGGATGAGGGTCAGCCCCTGGCGCTCGACCGCGCCGATCATCTTGCGAATCTCCTTTCGGTGCAGCAGGAGCTTTCGCGTGCGGGTAGGCTCGTGATTGAAGTAGCTCGCCTGTTCATAGGGCGATATGTGCAGGTTGAGCAGAAAAACCTCTCCGTCCTTAACGATCGCGTAGGAATCAGCGATGTTGGCCTTTCCGTTCCGTAGCGATTTGACCTCGCTTCCGGTCAGAACGACACCCGCTTCCCATGTGTCGATGATGTGATAGTCGTGTCTGGCGCGTTTGTTCCGCGCGACCGACTCCTTCGCATCTTTCTCGACTGTCTCCGCCATTTGACTTCGTGCTCAAGTTAGACGCAACAACGACGCTGAGTAAAGTCATTCGCGTTGACTTCACTCCGTTCGGTTTCTACATTCGGATTCATCTCGCCGAAGTGGTGGAACTGGTAGACGCGCTGGCTTCAGGAGCCAGTGGGCGCAAGCTCGTGGGGGTTCGAGTCCCCCCTTCGGCACATAAAAAGGAACGGCGCGTCTGCTGAGCCAGGCGCGCCGTTTGTGCGTCGGGCGGCGTGATCTAAACCGTCTCGAGAATGGGCAAGCCTGCTTTCTCCGACCCAGCCGAGCGCGCGCTGCCAAGACCAACCCGCTCGCGCACAGTGGGCTCGTCGTGCAGAAGATCCGCCAGACTCACGCCCTGCAGCACTTCGTCGATCCTGCCCTGCAGCATCACCCACACCGGCCTGATGCTGCAGTTGTG
>DHJO01000157.1:0-497 GCA_002404375.1 Gemmatimonadales bacterium UBA4718
CGAGGCCGTGCGGAAACGTCGAACCTGCATGATCACGCCACGTCAGCACGCTTGGAATCGTTTGGGACAGCCGGTGCCGCGCTGTGCGCGGCCGCGCGGGCTGATGGATTTTATCGACGTCGTTTCGAAAGTTGCTCGGCAGATGCGCGTGGCAACTCGTCGTGCGCGGTTTATCGCGCAGGAGTAGAGGGGCTCATGCCCGCATCGCCTGCATCAGCGGTACGATGCCCAGAATCTGCATGACGCGTTTGAGATTGTAGGCCAGCACATGAAGACTCATCTCGGTACTGACCCGCGGCAGCCGCTTGGTCAGGAAATGGGTCGCGCCCATCCAGGCTTTGAGCGTGCCGAAAGGATGCTCGACGGTTTGCCGGCGTAGCTGCATTGCATCGGGCTGGCGATCGAGACGCTCCTGCATTGCCTCGAGCACCGCTTCGTGTTCCCAGCGTGCGATGCGCCGGTAGTCGCCAGTCGTGCATTGCGCTTTGAGCGGACAC
>DHJO01000157.1:589-3159 GCA_002404375.1 Gemmatimonadales bacterium UBA4718
GTGGTAAAGCGCTTGATGGCCCGTTGGCCGGCCGGGCAGCGGTACTCATCGTCTTCAGCGATGTACACAAAGTCGCGTTTGTCGAAGCGACCCTCAGCCTTGCTGTTGGAGGTCAGCGGCTTGGGCACCAGCGGCGTCATCCCGGCCTGGTCGCAATCCAGAATCTCTTCGCCTTTGAAGTAGCCGCGATCAGCAACGACGGTCAAATCTTCCTTTCCCGTCGCATTGCGTGCCTGCGTGGCCATCGCGAACAGCTGGGTGCGGTCATGGCCGACGTTGGTGACTTCGTGGGCGACGATCAGATGATGCTTGGTATCCACCGCGGTCTGGACGTTGTAGCCGACCATGCCGGTGCCCCGGCCACTGGTGGCCATCGAGCGGGCATCCGGATCGGTCAGCGAGACTTGCCCGTCGGGGGCTGCCTGCAGTTGCTGTCCAATCTGCTTCAGGTGCTCCATGTGCGCCTTGACCGTGGCGACCTTCTCCTTGAGCCGCGAAACTCTGCCTTCCGTGACCAGGGTCGGCTCCCGATCCGCACGGTCGAGCTCGGCCAGATACCGGCTGATGCTTTCCTCCAGCTGCGCCATGCGCTTCTTGAGCTTGTTGTCGGTGAAGTTCTTGTCGCGGTTGTTGACCGCCTTGAACTTGCTGCCGTCGATCGCCACGATCGCTTCGGAGAACAGATTGAGCCGACGGCACAGCACGATGAATTCGCGACAGACGTTACGGATCGCCTGGCCGTTGTCCCGGCGAAAGTCAGCGATGGTCTTGAAGTCCGGCGTCAAGCGCCCCGTCAGCCACATCAGCTCAACGTTGCGCTGGGTCTCGCGCTCCAGACGCCGACTGGACTGCAGGTGATTGAGATACCCGTAGACGTAGATCCTCAACAGCACCGCAGGGTGGTACGCGGGACGCCCGGTCTCCGCCGGCGCCACGCCGTCGAAACCAAGGCCAGTCAGATCCAGTTCGTCGATGAAGACATCGATCACACGCACCGGGTTGTCCGCGACGACAAAGTCGTCAAGACACTCGGGCAGCAACGTCACTTGAGCTCGGTCCTCGCCTTCGACGAATCGCTTCATGCTACCACCCCGAACAAACCCGATGCTTCAGTGTAGGAAATTCTTTCGTTTAGGCAACCTTCGCGTTTTCACACACTCTCGACCCGGTGCGGACATACAGCGCTTGGCAAAGCGATCGGTCGCAAACGCCTAGATCCAGGCCCATCAATTGCCGCCCTCGATTTAACACGGCTCGCCGAAGGTCTAAATTCGGAGGTCACGGCCCGGATTTGCAATGGCAATTGGTTCCCTCGCGATTACGCCAAATCGTCCGACCTGCTTGGCGCTGCTGATCGCAGATCCGTCAGGCCACGGGGAAATCGACACCGTAGTCCTCTATAACGCGCTTTACTGAGATTTGAATAATACCGTGACATCAGATCGGCAACTGCGCCTGTATCCAACAAGCGGCGATGATGCGTGGCCGGTGCTGCGAGCGGCGCAGCTTGTTGCGGGCGAACTGGGAAAGTTCGGCGAAGTGTTTCGGACAGAAGTTCGCCAGCTCATGCTGCTTCCAGTGGGCCCAGAGAAACTCGACGGGGTTGAGTTCGGGGGCATACCCGGGGAGCTGCTCGATCTGGATGGCGCCGTTGGTGGAATCGACGTAATCGCGCACGACGCGGCTGCGATGCGCGGGCAGGCCGTCCCAGATCACCAGCAGCCGGCGCTTGATTTGGCGGCGCAGTTGGCGCAGGAAGTCGATGACCCGTGGCCCGTTGAACGAACCGGGGACGATTTTGAAATAGAAGTTCCAGAACGTCACTCCCGCGATCGCCGACAGCTGATGCCAGTTGAAGTGCATCTGCAGGACCGGGGTCTGGCCGCGCGGTGCCCAGGTGCGCACTCGGTGCGGACGCTCAGAAATGCCGGTCTCGTCGATGAACACTATCGTCTGTCCTCGGGCCTTGGCGTTTTTTTTAGCGTCGGCCAGCGTTTACGTTTCCAGTGCTCGATCAGCGCCTCGTTGCGTTCGAGCGCTCGCCCCACCGGCCGCTGGCAACTGAAACCCAGGTTCGCCAGCACGTGCCAGACCCCCGATTCGGAGTACCGCAATCCCGTGTCTTCCTCGATGAGTCGGCCGACGCGCTTCAAGGTCCACAGATCAGTTCCATACCCAGCCACCAGCGCACCCGCCTTCAAAGACTCGATCAACTTTCTTCGCTGCCCCTCATCGAGCCCTGGTCGACGTCCAGCGCGGCCTGCCTTCCGCAGTCCCGTGGATCCCTCGGCTTCAACCGTGGCGGCCCATCGTGATACCGACTGTCGTGATACGCCAAGCTTGGCAGCGACCTGCGCCTGCGTGAAACCGCGCCGCAACAGGTTCGCCGCTCGCATGCGACGCTTTTGCAGTGCGCCGAAGTCTCGTGTCTTGCTCATCGCGGAACATCCTCCCAAAATGGATGATGTTCTGCATTATAGAACTGTCACTATATTATTCAAGGCTCAGTAATTGTCGTCGATCACGCATGAATGCTCGGCACACGAAGAAATACCCGTCGCCCGTGTCGT
>DHJO01000157.1:3174-3502 GCA_002404375.1 Gemmatimonadales bacterium UBA4718
ATTCAAGGCTCAGTAAGTGAGCCAGGTGGCTATGCTAGTCGCGAAAGGTATCGTAACAAGGGCCATTCCTCGGAGTTTATGCCCATATGTGATCGGTACCACCTNTCGAACNCATGCATGCTTTCTGAAAATGTCACCTCAGGTCTGTAACCGATTTCGCGTTTTGCCGCCTCGCATGAATGCCTTATTCCGCGTAACTGCTGGGCGCAGAGTGATATAGCGAGAGGACGCTCCTCGGAATTGCGCGGAATCTGCCGCGGTCCCTCGATGGATAAGCGGAGACTAGCTTCCATTTTCGTTCCGAACCCCGCAACTCTTCGCCTAACCC
>DHJO01000105.1:0-440 GCA_002404375.1 Gemmatimonadales bacterium UBA4718
GCGCTCTATCCGCACATGACGGTAAGGGAAAACCTGGGCTTCGCGCTGAAGCTCAGGAACATGTCCGCCGCCGATATCAACGATCGGGTACAGGCCGCCGCCGCTACTCTCGGGCTCGAGGATTATCTCGACCGCAAGCCGCGCCAACTATCCGGGGGGCAGCGCCAGCGCGTCGCACTGGGCCGCGCGATCGTCAGGCAGCCCCAGGTATTTCTGTTCGACGAGCCGCTGTCCAATCTCGACGCGCAAATGCGGGTCTCGATGCGTAGAGAGATCGCGCGGCTGCACCAGGAGTTGAAGGTGACGATGATTTACGTCACGCACGATCAGGTGGAGGCGATGACGCTCGGCGACAGGATCGTGGTGATGAACAAGGGTCACGTGATGCAGATCGACACGCCGCTCAATCTCTACGAGAAGCCAAGAAACAGATTCGTCGC